>CALWRE010000036.1 GCA_944383835.1 uncultured Lachnospiraceae bacterium
CCTGAAAATCGGGCATTTCACCGTAGTTCTCATCGGAACGCCTGGCGCAGGCAAAGGCCGCCGTCTCCATATTGGCATATGTGATGCCCACATTATCCGCGTCCGCATCGTCCTGATAGGTCAGGCCCATATAACACCAGAAATACTCGTCTCCGCAGGTATAAAGCAGGGTGGTTCCGGCCAGCGCGGTCCGTTTTCCATGATCGCTGGAATACTCGCCAAACAGCGAGAGGTCGTCCTCGTTCTGCAGCGCGACAGGGCCGGAACACAGCTCCAGCAGCCGGTCGATCTGTTCCTCCATCTCCGGACACGCTTCCCGCGCATTAACCGAAAAACAGTCCCGCACCGCGTCCCGGTCTCCCGCTTCAATCGCCGCCAGGAATTGATTGGCCGCCTCCAGATAGATTTCTTCCTCTGCGCTGCCATTGGGCGGATCCCATACATGGGGCCGCTCCCATATACCCCGCCATATATCCTGCACCAGGCCGCAGCCGCAGCCGGATACGGCAATCAGCAGCGCAAGTCCTCCGATGCATAATCTCTTTCCCGCGTATTTCTTTCCTGTGTTTTTCAAGAAATTCCCTCCGCTTTCCAGCAAATCTCTTTTTCGTTGGCATGAGCATAGAGGATTCGCTTTCCATATCGCAGTTTCTTCATTTTTTCTCTATCATATAGGACTGCAGGCTCTTCTGACAACCGTTTTTTTCATAAAATGGTTCCATCCCCGGCTGTGCGCCAAAATACAGCATCGTAGGAGTATTCTCTCTGGCAAGCCGGAGAAGCCGACTCCCTATTCCATGGTGCTGATATTCCGGAAGTACAAGCAATTCGGTAATCGTTCCAAAGAAGCAGCCGTCCGAAAGAATACGCAGGCAGCCAACAAGCTTTTTTCCATCATAGGCAGTTATATTCTGCGTTTTCGCCAGGGCATTCTGCGTCTTTTCCGTATCATACTCTCCCGGCCATACTTGATTTACGAGCGCAAGAAATACCGAAGCGTCAAGCATCTTATCATCAATCCTGTATTCCATTCCCCTACACCTCTTCTATAAAATGATTTCCATACCGTCATAGGCAAAAGAGATATTGTCTAAATTTTTTTCAATCTTTAGATAGTCCGCATAAGATTTCCCCCAGTATTCATCAATATGCGTGACAATAATTCTCTTGATTCTATATTTGCGTTTGAGTTCCATTATTTCCTCTATGGTAAACATATCGTCGCGGAAAGGAGCCTCCTCAAGGCGCTTTCCGCCTTTCAATATTCCGTCATCCGAAACAAGGCCCACGATCAGGACGTCCGCGTCATAATACAATTCATTGTGAAGAAATGGTTTTACATCACAACAGGCATATACAGCCTTTCTGCATTTGTCCGATATAACGTAAAAGGTCATATTGCCGCGATGCGTTTTGTTATTGACCAGATGGATTTCGATATCTCCTATTTTAATGTGGTCTGTTTTATGGATTGAGATGCAATGGAGAACATTTTCGTAATACTTTAAACCATCCCCATTCCATGCGTTAATATCATCCGCCACCTCCGGCAATGCTATAAACTGTATGGGCGATCCCTTATCCGCTATGCAGTCGTAGCCTAAAGGCTCTACGATTCGCATGCCCCTTGTATGATCCGGGTCTTTATGCGATATGGAAAGATATTTAATCTCAGAAATACCCTGCCGATCGCAGGCGACGCCAATGTCTTCGGGGGTATCGATCAGCATTTGAATATCTTCGATATAAAGGCTTGGCCCCAATCGTTCATACCGGCCTCTTTTTACCCGCGCCTCCTCGCAAATGGGGCATTGGCAAAAAGGATTCGGTATTTGAAACATTCCCCCGCTCCCAACAATTTTTAATCTCACTTTTCCTACCTCGCAATGAATATATTTCCTAATCCATTTCCTCGTCGCCTAAACTAAAAGTGCTTTTTTGATATGACTGATGATTCGTCTCGGTATCTGCTTATCAATGGGCATTATTGTGGAAAACATTCGGACCCCTTGATAAGAAAAAAGGATCAGATCAATGATTTCTTCCCGATCAATATTTTTAAATTCACCGCGTTTTACGCCATACGATATAAAATTATCCCACATACTTTTTGAACAGATATACTGCCGGAAAAGCTTGCTGTCTCCGCCGCCATCCTTCCCGCCGTCATCACTCCGACCGTCGGATTGCTTTTCACTGTAAAATTCCAATATGGCTATGCTTAAAGACCCGGACCCGTCCAGCATCTCTTTTTCATACCGGCCTAAAATTTCATCCAATATTGCAGGCGCCGGAACCTCCTTTTCCATTTTTGCAGCAAGCTCGTCATCCTGCGCATTCATAAGGACATCCATAATTTCAGAAAAAATTTGGTGTGTACTCTCATAGTACCTGTAAAGACCGCCTCTGCTCAAGCCCGTTTCAATGCAGATATCTTTCATGGTAACGCTTTTAAAGCCCTTTCTGGCAAATAAGGACAAGGCCTTCTGCCGGATCCGCTTTTTGGTTTCTTCTCCTTTTTTTCCCATGTCCTTGCTCCTATTTTTGCGACACTTGTGTCGTTAATTTGATTATAAGACACATGTGTCGCTTTGTCAACGACAACCTGCTTTTCTAATAGCTTTTTAGCAGCGGCAGAAAAGGGGGCTGACTCCCCTTCTCACTTACGCCCCACCAGCATCCGGGACGCGCCAAGCATCATCAACGCCGCCCGGCGGCGGGAGCCGAAAGCCTCCTGGGCAGTGTCGATCAGCCGCACCTCCTCGTAGCCCATATCGCGCAGTTCCTAGGCAAAGGCCTCCATATCGCCGTACATCCGCGGCTTCATCTCGTCATGGAGGGCAAAGACGCCGCCCTTTTTCAGCACCCGCAGGGTTTCCAGCAGCAGGGCACGCTTATCCGCCCCGGTAATATTGTGGTAGACATAGTTGCTCGCCACAGCGTCAAAACTCCCGTCGGGAAAATCCAGTTGATTCGCGTCCCCATGCAGGAAACGGCAGCGGGCAGCCACGCCCTCGCTGGCGGCGTTTTTCTCACAAAGGCCCTGGCTGTAATTGTAAACGGCGGCCCAATAATCGATGCCTGTCACCTGAGCCTCCGGCCAGCTGAGGGCCGCCCGGATGGACAGGGCGCCGGAGCCGCAGCCCACCTCCAGCAGCTGCCCCTTTCCATCAAAGTCCAGATGGGAAAGGACGACCTGATGCACCCGCCCCATGACAGGATTCCCGCCGGATCAAAACCGCCTGCACTTCCGGTAAAGCAAGACCCACAAAAACAGCCCGGCCGCCGTTACAATCCCTTTGTTCCACAGCCAGATCTGGTTTGGATCCCCGGCAAACCGGATGAACAGATAGATAAATGCAAAACCGGGATGCCTTAACAAGCTGCGCGTCAAAAGTGTTATCAGCCAGACAAGGCCGCAGACGGCCGCCGCGGCATGCTCTTGTCTGCATAGGATGCCTGACAGAGCGCACAGGGACGATAAAAAGAAGGCAGGCGGGAAATACATAACGAGCAGCTCTGCAAGCGGCAGCTCATATCGCATCGCCGACGAGGCCGCCATCCCGAACACAGCGAATAGGCTGACGATTCCAAAAACCGTCGCAAAGCGCAGCAGCACCCATTGAAACAGAGATTTGCTCTGCGCGGCAATTATGTCAAAATTGCTGTCCGCCCTCGTTTTTCCCCACTCCCCTGCGGCGATCGCCGCATAAAACGGGAACAGGACCTCAAAGCTGACCGGATAAAAGTCCAGAAGTTCGCCGGCTATCGCGGCGAATAGGATCAGCGCAGCGGTAAAGGCCGCAGACACCAGAAAGAAATTGATCCCGCATATTTTTATTTCCCCTGCCATCCGCACCGCTATTTTGCCCGCCGTTTGCTCCGCTGTCCGCTCCGCCGTTCGTCCCGCCATCCTCTTCATCATTCCGCCCTCCAGAATCTGTGCTTTAAAAAGAGCAGGCCCGCGGACGCAAGGCCGCTCCCCACGAGAAAAAGTCCATTTGCCGCCACGCTTCCCATACTGACGAAGGGCCACCGTGGATGTACCCAGATCAGGCGGACCAAATCGCCGGAAGTGAGCAGGTAAAAAGGCATTGCGTCCGCCGAACCCACATAAGAAGCGTTAAAGCCGAAGAAAACCGCGGCAAGAAGATAAAACAGGCGGATATCCATCATGCCTGGCAGGGCAATGGAGCAAAAGCTGACAAACAGACTGACCGGAATCACGGAGACAAAAACCGCTTTTACGAGCGGAACAACGCACGCGGACAGGGAAATCGCAAAAGGAGCAGCAATAAAGTAAATTCCCGTGTTAAGCAGGAGGAAAATGCACAGCATGGAAAAAACGTACAGAAAACCTCCCAGCAGCTTTCCCCACACGTACTGCCCTTTTCGCAGAGCCGACGACAGGAGCAGAGGCTTCATTCCCGTTTTGGCATCCAGCGGCAGGCGTCCCGCCAGTAAAAACAGCAGGCCGAACAATAGAATCAGGCTGTCCAGGCTCATAATCCGATAGACATAATAGGCAGGCTCCTTTAAAAATTCCAGACGGGCCAGATTCCCGGCGGAAGGAAAATTATCCAGCTGGGAAAGAACTGTCGCCGCCAGGAGAATCCCCCACGCGGCCAGACACATGAACTGCATTTTATATTCGTAATGGACAATGGCAAATATTTTACGCATGCGCTTTTCCTCCCATACAATACACATAGGCGTCCTCTAAAGTTGCCTCCGCCGGTTCCGCCTGCGGATAAAGATCGCTTTCGTCCATAATCCGTGCGGTCAGCCCGCGGCTCTCATAGGTCGTCGCTAAGACTACGGCTTTCCTTTGCAGCTCAATCAGCTGGCTCTCCTGTTCCAAGCGCAGAATCTTTACCCTGCCCTTTACCTGCTCCAGCAGGGCGGCGGACGTTCCCGCATAAAACAGGCGGCCCTTCCGCAAGACGGCAAGCTCCTCGCAGAGCTGATAGACATCCTCCACAATATGGGTCGAAAGCAAGACCGTGCGCCCCTCTCCCGCATATCGCGACAGCAGGCCCCGCAGCCGCACCCGTTCCTCCGGGTCAAGCCCGGCCGTCGGCTCATCGACCACGAGAATGGGGGGATTGCCAAGCAGGGCCTGCGCGATCCCCACCCGCCGCTTCATCCCGCCGGAAAGCTGGCCGATTCTCCGCTTTGAAAACTCCAGCATTTCCACTTCCTCCAATACTTCCTGAACCGCCCTTTTGTCCCGAACGCCCTTCAGCTGCGCCATATAATTTACGAAATCAAAGACCGAAAGGGAAGGATACATGGCCAGCTCCTGCGGGAGATAGCCGACTCTCGCCCTGACCTCATCCCCTTGCTTCACAGTATCGAAACCGCAGAGGCGGACGGTTCCTGCCGACGGGGTCAATACCGTGACCAGCGCCTTCATCAGCGTGGTCTTTCCCGCCCCATTGTGTCCCAACAGGCCAAAAACACCGTTTCCCACCCGAAAACTGATATCGTCCAGGGCCGTAACCCCATTCCTGTATTTTTTGGTAAGGTGACGGATTTCAATATTCATGCCAAAGACCTCCTTTTAAGTGCAGCTATTAAATGTATTTATTAACTACATTTGTAGTTTTATTGCTCTTAAAGATACGGGCTACTCCCTGTAACCCGTACCGTATTCTGTATTATGCTTCATACTGTATTCCATACTCTGTCTGACGCTGTACTCCGTTCCCGTATCATAGGCCGGATACGGATAAAAATGTTCTCTGCTAAACTGCAGGGAAAATGCAATCGTACACAGCAGAAAAACCGTCAGCACCGCGGCCGCCATCCCATCCCGGATCCTCGATCCCTTTTCAACGATCCGCTTCATTCTCTGCTTTGTCCATAGAAAACGAAGGGCGCCCACCCCTTTTCCGGTCTTTACGCCTTTGCCTGCCTTGGCGGCCTGAGCCGCGGACAGCTCCAGCAACCGTAGGATCGCCGAGGCATATTCTGCTTTCGTCACCCTGCCCTGGGAAAATTTCAGGGCGCTGCTGTCGCAGTCCAGCTCACAATGGAGGGAAAAGTTCCCTCTGGCAATCCATACAAAGGGATTGAACCAGTTCAGCAGGCAGACATAATCATAGATGCGCTCCAGGAGCACATGCCGCCGCTTCATATGGCTCAGTTCATGGAAAAAAACGGCAGTCAGTTCGGCGTCGGTCAGCTGAACGGCAATTTCTTCGTTCATGATGACCGCCGGACGGACAATGCCGGCAACGCAGATCGGAGTATCCAGGGTTCCCCAATATAACGTCGGCTTTTTCCCGAGCCCGGCCGCTTCGGCGCAGCGCGTGCAGACAGCGTTTATCCGTTCGTCGCCGCAGAGGGGATAACGCCGCAATGCCCGCCCCGCCAGCACAGAGCGCACGGCATAAAAAAGGAAAAGGACGCCGCATCCGCACACCCATATCCGGCAGGCGGCAGAAAACCACTCCAGCCATTCCTGTTCTTCCGGCGGGATAAGAATCACATCCGGGGAAAGAACAGGAAGGCAGAAAAGAAGCATGCCGCAGAGGGAAAACCAGAGCGGCGGGATGCAGCGCAGGATATAAGCGGCAAAAAGGGACAGAACGCAGAACACGCTGCCGACAACCGACACGAAAACCACGGCCGTGAAAATATTACCGAGCATCTGCATCCTTCTTCCCCTGCTGGTCGAGCAGACTTTTCAGTTCCTTTAATTCCGCCTCGGAAAGATTGCCGCTTTTGACAAAGCCCATCACCATTTTCGACAGGGAGCCGTCATATACCCGACCGAGAAAGCTGCGGCTCTCCGCAAGCTGGCATTCCCTCTCGGATACCGCCGGATAATATAAATATCCCTTACCCTGCCGTTTTGTCAATAGGGCCCCTTTTTTCACCAGGCGGGCAAGGTAGGTCTGTATCGTCGTCTTGCTCCACCCGGTCTCCCGCAGCCGATCCAGGATTTCAGGAAGGGTCTGGGGAGAATCGCTCCAGATGATTTTCATCACCCTCCACTCGGACTCGGAAATAGAAAGCTGAGGTTCCATGCTGCGCCTCCTTTTGCGATCACTCGATCGATTGTTTGTTTGATCGGTTGTCTGATGGCTTGCTTGATTGATATCTTGTAGTTTTATTTATTATATCATTAGAACTACATACTGTCAATCATTATGGCAGGCTCTATAAAATGAATGCGGGAATCATTCCAATATCTTTTATAGACCCTGTCTTCTCTCCCATCAAAATTGCATTGGTACATCCGAAAAAGAACCAATACATCTTTCGGCTGCCACTGCTCTTCATAGGAATACTGATATTTCATCCCAATCTTGCGCATCACGCCGCCGCTTCGCGGATTTCGGATGTCATGAGTCGCTGTCACATACGGAAAACCGTCTCGCTTCACTTGCATCATTACCGCTTCCGCCGCTTCTGCCGCAATACCCTGCTGCCAAAATTCTTTTCGCAGTCCATAGCCCAGATCATGACTTTCATCCGTCTCGACGTTTACATAACCAATGGGGATATTATCTGCCTTGAAACAGACGGCGTAAGCATACGCCTGGGCCTGCTCATATTTCTGCGCATACCTTAATTCAAAAAACAGGCGTGCCTCCTCCCTGCTTTTTACAGGAAACCAGGGCAGAAAGGTATTGACTTCTTCATCGCTGAATATCTGGTACACAGCATCCACGTCACTGCGCGTAAACTTCCTCAGTATCAGCCGTTTTGTCTCCAGCGTCGGCGTATTTTTTGCATTTTCCTTCGTTTCTAATTTCAGCATGCAGCCCCTCCTTTTTGCATTCCGCCGCTTCTGCTGCCATGCCGCTCTAACGCCATATCCCGAGAAATGCCGCCAACAGCAAAAGAAACAGCGGAACCAGATATTTTCGCGGATGCCGCCACAGATCGCTTTCCGTTTTCCAATCGCGGATGGGAAATTTCCATTCCAAAAGGACAGAGAAAACCGCGCCAAGCAGGGCAAACAAGGCGGCGATCCCTACATCCCAAAGCCCGATTTCTCCCCGGATCAACTGCCAGCTGCACAGGTAAACAGCGGCGGCAAAGCCATTGACCGCAAAGAGAAACAGGCTGTATTGCCGGCAGAAGCGGCCAGGCTGGCCAGGCAGGACGCGCAGCGCCTGCTCCAAATCCGGATCGCCGGAAAGCAGGGTGCAAAGAGGCGTATTCAGGCAGAGGATCGCAAAGCCAAAGGGCAGAAGATCCAGTCCCTGAAACCCACCGAACAAAAGAGGGAGAAAAACGGCGATCCCCCAAAGTCCCGCCGTATTGACCAGATAGCTTTTGTTCGCCGTCAAATACCGCGCCAGGTAGAGAAATACATTGCCCGTGCGCCCCTTGCGGTGGATCGTCTTCTTCGCCGCGGCGGCAAAGCTGTAAAAATCCCAGGCGGAGGCAAAGTAAAGGCAGACCGCAGCGGCGGCCAGGCTCGCCAAGGCCGCGGCCAGCACGGCGGCGGACGAAGGGACGAACAAGATCACGATAAGGATGCCGGCGCCCCAGCAAAGCGGGAGCACAAGCTTTCTTTTCCGGCACATCAAATAAGAAACCGCCGTCACGCCGCAGGCCGCGCAGCCGCAGAGGAACGCGGTCACGATTTCAAGGAAACTCCAAGCGGCAGCCGAAAAGAATGCGGCCCAGAGCAGCAGGGTTTTCGTAAGCAGAGTGTGTGCGCCCAGCGCCGCGGCGTAGGAATACACCAGACTGCGGTTCTCAAACGGAAGGACAAAGAACCCCTCCATCCGTTCCCCGCATCTCCTCCCGGTAAGCAGCTGCCGCATAACGTCGGCAGAAAAGCAGAAGGTGGTCAGATAGAGAATGGAGGGAGCAATCTCCAGTTCCCATCCGGCGGCATAAAGAGCAAAAAACAGGATGCAGGCGGCCAGAAGGCTTTTGCGAATGCTTTCGTATTTTGCGCCGAAAAGCTGCCTGGCGATGGCTCTAGTCGTTTTCATATGCAGACAGCGCCTCCCGAATATTTTCGGCCGCAATCTCCCTGCCGGCAAAGACTCTTCCGATCCTTCCCTTTTCCAGAACCATCACGCGGTCGGAGGTCAGGCAGATACTTTCCAGGATATGGGAAGAAAACAGGACTGTCCCATACTCCTTATAACCGCCGATCAGCCGGTACAAAAATTCCGTGCTTTGAAAATCAAGCCCATTCACGGGTTCGTCGAGCAAAAGCAGGCTGGGGCGCAGGCCGAAAGCCGCGATCAAGCTAGCCTTTTTCCGGCTGCCGGTGGAAAGTTCCTTTAAGAGAACGTCGGTGTAAGCCTCAAAATGGAACCCTCGCACCAGCTCCGAGACATCCGGCAGCGGCACGCCGTAAGAAGAGGCCGCATAATCCAAATATTCCCGAAAGGTAAAATAGGGAAAAGACGAATCCTCCGCAAAGACAATATACCGGTTCCGCTTGAATTCCCTGTCGCGAAAGGAAAAGGGCTGGCCGTTCCAGACCGCCCTCTCCAGACGGTACCCCTCCAAAAGACCGGCCGCCGTTTTGATAAACGTCGTCTTCCCGGCCCCGTTTAACCCGATCAGGCCGACCACCTCATTAGCCTCCAGATCGATGGAAAAATCGGACAGAACAGGGCGATCCGCCGCATACCAGACCGACAGCTTATCGATGGACAAAAGCTTTTCCTCTTTCATGCCGCTCACCCCTGCTTATTCTTTTTCCAGATCGAATAGGCGGAGGCCAGGCAGGAGGCTCCCATGAAAAGGAACAGCAAAACCGACGGGAAATTAAAGGTAATCAGGCCGAAAATCAGGCAGGCCACAAACACAAGGCCCAGCATCAGACGAAAATAAAAATGACGCATCATAAAATCCTCCTTTTTCTAAGCCCTGGGGCTTTGTTATGGCAAAAGCATACACCAAAAAGAAGGACTGTGCACAAATGTCCGCAAACGGCAGGTTTTTGACCGCGAAATGCCTGCGAAATGACCGAGAAAATCATTCTGCTTTGACCGGCTGGAAGGACAGGGTGACGACAGCGGTAAAAACGCCGTCCCCGTATCTTGTGCAGACGGTTCCGTCGTAGCGCTCCGCCGCCGTCTGTACGCTTTTCAGCCCCCAGCCGTGAAGCCTTTTATCTGCTTTCGACGTCAGCAGCTCTCCGTTTTCCTGCGCCGGAGCCTCATCGCATCCATTTTCCACTTTAATCAGAAGCATGAAATGGATCCGCCGGATGGTCAAACGGATAAAGCGCAGGCTCTCCGAAGCCCCTCCGGCCGCCTCCAGCGCATTGTCCAGCAGGTTCCCTAAAATTGTCGTCAGATCCACGCTGCGGATATTCGTATTGCGTGGATATTCCATATTTACTTCCGTCTTGATTTTCTTCTGCTCCGCCAGTCCCAGCTTACTGCCGATCAGATAGTCGACGGCCTTGTCCCCCGTCCAGACCGTCTGTGAAATTTCCCGGACCGGCGTGCGCAGCTCCCCAAGGTACTCCACCGCCTCCTCCACGTCGCCCTGAACCAGGCATTGATAGATCGCTTCGATATGATTGTGCAGGTCATGGTACAGCTTGGCATTGTCGGCGTAAGTCCGGCGCAGGTTCTGATAATTGCGCTCCAATATCTCCGCCTGCTCCTCCTTCAGCCTGGCGACCTCCCCTTCCAGTTCCCTCTGTCGGCTCAGACGGTAAAACAGGACGGCAAACAGCAGCACCATCGATAAGATAATCCATCTGCCCACCCGATCCTCCTCTAGCGGCAGGATCTCCTGCTCCGACAGAGTTACCGCGCAAAAGAAGCCCAGCAAGGCCAGAACCGAGGCCAGCCGCATAGCTCCGGCATTGTGCGGGCTGTCCTTGCGAAGCCCGGCTTTCCGGGCGTTCCGCGCTGCCAGCCCAAGCGCCATGCCAAGCATCAGCAGACGGACCAGCCAAACGCCGAGCAGGTGCTCCGGCTGATTCGTTTCGATAAACCGCTCCGAGCGAAACAGCACTCCCAGAGCCGCCGAGGCCAGAAAATCCCATAAGCCAACGCACACTTCATAAAAAAAGATCACAAACAGGCAGAGATTCAGCCGTTCCCGCAGCGCACGCCAACAAACGGCGGCAAGCAGCAGCATTTCCGCCGCCGCAGCGCCGGCCTCCGACAGCGTCGCCGCCTGCAAAGCCGTTACGGCGCAGCCGCCCAGGACAGCCAGAATCCATGTTTTCCGTTCCAGCCGGAAGCCCTCCATCCTCGCCACAAGATACAGCCCCAAAAGCAGCCGCAGTTCATTGGTAAAAAAATAAGAAAGGATCAGCCGCCAGTCCATCATATATGCGCCCCCCAAAACTCATTGATCTGCCGCTTGACCTCCTGCAGATGGGAACGGCTGATGGGCAGCTGCTCCCCGTTTTTCAAAACAGCCATCCCATTGCTGACCTTCATCATCTGAATGATGTTGACGATATATCCCCGGTCAATAAAGATAAATTCCGGGCTGTCCAATTCGTCAAATACCTGCTGCAGGCTCTTTCTGACCTTTGAAGTCCCAGCGCCGGAAACAATGCTGGCGTTTTTTCCGTCCCGGCGAATATAAAAAATATCTTTATAAGGAATTTTTTCCATCCGGTTTGCCGTTCGGATCACATACTCCCGACCGCTCTCCAGTTCAATCAGCCGGGCCGCGTCCTCCACGGCGTGCGCCAGCTTATTCTCCAGGCTGCTTTTCGGCACATACCGGAAAATGGACAGCTCAAAGGCGTCGATGGCATACTCCGTGTGGGAGGTTACATAAATGACCTTCCCATTCGGCAGAAAAGCTTTTATCTGCCGCACAAGCTCCATGCCGTCGATGCCCGGCATTTCAATATCCAGCAAGATCAAATCGTAAAAAAAGCCGTCCTCGGTTATATCGCAGAGCAGGTTCCGGCTTTCCAGATAGGTGGTAATCTCATAGCCGATGCCGCATGCCTGCAGACTGCTTCGGACGATCTTCTCATGCAGAGCGACCGCCTTTTGTTCATCGTCACAGATGGCAATCCGAATCAAAACCGTTTCCTCCCCTATAGTTCCCGATACACGGCCTTGCCGTTTTGAAACTCTGTTTTCATCAGCGATACTTTCCGAACCGTCATCTCCGTCTTTGGCTGGCGAACCTGATATGTTTTTTTGGCAGAGGCTTTGCGAATCAGCGTAATATGCGGGACAAATTTGTCGTCATGAAAGGGAATCCCTGCCGCCTTCAGGGCATTGCGCAGCTCCTTTACATATGTTTTCAATTTCTGATTGCCCTTAACGCCGGCCCAGAGCGTGGTTCCAAAATTCCCCTTCTCACCGATTGCCAGCCGGAATGGGGGAAGTGGAACCGTCTCCAGCACTTTTTTTACTTTAGCCGGTTCATCATACTCTCCAATAAAAGCCAGCGTCATATGCAGATTCTGAACCGGAACATAATTTCCCTCCACGCCCTGCCTTTTCAGATCGTGCAGACAAGCGACAAATTCCTTCTGCATCTCCGGCGAAAGCAGAATAGCGATAAACAATCGCATATCGTACCTCCTGTCCCTTTACCTTTCCTGTCCTTACATTTCCTCCAGGACAACGTCACTGATTGCATCAAAGGCATCCTCCAGCGCATCCAGCGCCTCGGTCAGGGTTTCCAGTTTTTCATTCTCCTCCGTTCCCGCCCCATCGTCCTCATACTCCTGCAAGACCTCTGCCAGATTATCCTTCACCTGCTCCAGCTGATCGGCAATCATCTGCAGTTTTTCTTCCTTATGCGCCAGAGGCGGAATATCAAATTGTCTGTTCATTTTCTCTCTCATTCTCTCTCTCCTTCTCCCTTTATCCGTTCAATCCATTTTGATACATATAGCTGATGGCCGCCTGCGCCTGCTCTGCCTCCTTCTTCTGCACAAGCCTGCGGCGATCCTCTAAGATAGCGAGCATTTCATCCACCAAATCCTCTAATCTGGGTTTTTTCTCCCGGCTCAAATAGCCAAGCATCCGCCCCGCCGTATAATCCGTATTCAAATTGCGGTAAGAAACCTGCGCACAGAAATCCTTTGGATACCCCATCTGCAGCAAGCGCCGGTACAATTCCTCCGTTTTTTCCGAAGCCACCCTGGTATGTCCTCCCTTTCCTTGAAATCTTTCCTTGAAATCATCTGGGCCTATTATAGCACACTCCCGAGAAAGAGGAAACCAGAGACAGCATTGCCTCGATCTCACGTGCTAAACTGGGCGGCATCCGTCGGGCGCTGCGCACCGCATGCACGCCGTGCTCCCGCAGTTTCTCCCTGCCGACCTGTCCCTCCGGAATACGCTGCAGCAAAAGCAGCGTCATTTCCCGGCTCCGGCGGCCGCATTCTCTTACCTTTCCTTCCTGTCCGCGCAGAATATCCGTCTCCTCCGCCCGGCATCGGTAGAGGACCGACGAGACCGGGGCTCCCATATAAATGTATACAATATCTCCCACCGCCACATTGCTGGTTTGTTTCCAGAAAATGGTATCGGAGCGTCGGAAAGCCGCCTCCACGTCGTAATAATGGGGATTGGCCGGAATCAGCCATTCTCTGCCGCCGGCCGGCCCGTATTGTTTCCCGGAAGAAGCCGTCAGCTCATAACTCAGATCCAGCAGGGAGAGGATCTGTTCCTCGCTGACAGAGCTGTCCAAGGGCACGCTGATCCATTTTTCCTTATTCATATGGTAAGCCGGCAGAACCGCGCCGGATGCGCGAAGGGAGCCGGCCAGGGCCGGATCGCATTTCAGATTGACGATATCGATGCCGCCGTCCCCGGACAGCCCCAGCTTCTTTTGCTCCACATGCATAAAGAGGGCGTACCATTTTCCATTATCCCCATGGCGAAGCACTGCGCAGTCCGGATTTGTCTTCCACAGGTATTCCGGCTGCCCTTCATAGCGGACGGCCGCCTCCCGCAATATCTTTTCCCGCAGTGTTCTTTCCTGTAACGGTTTTTCTGCCTGTTCCTTTTTTCTCATAGTCTGTTTCTTCCTCTTCTCCTGCAAGCAAGCTTGCGTCGGATTTTGACCTTTTGACCCTGGTATCATATTTAATGTCTCACAGCAGGATCCAGCACCAGAGCGGCGTGGTGAGCAGCGACAAAAGCGTGGTAAGCACAATGCATTTCGTGGCGAAGATTTCATCTCCATGGTACATGGCAGCCAAAAGGGAGGTGGTCGTCCCCGCCGGCATGGCCGTCAGCAGAACGCAGACGCCGGTAATCCCATTGTCCACCCCCGCCAGCAGGCAGATTATGTACAATAAAGCCGGCAGGATGAGCAGGCGCTGGGCGGAAAACAGTAATAGTTTTCCATTGAAGATCGTCTTCAGCGGAATTTCTGCCAGAATACTGCCGATCACCAGGAAGGAAAGGGCCGTGCAGCAGCTGCTCAGAGCGTCGACCGTATCTCCCAGCGCCCCCGGCAGCCGGATTTGCAGGATCATCAAAACAAGGCCCACCCCTACCGCAATAATGCAGGGATGGGTTATTACCTTCTTTACCATAGCCTTGTGATCCTTTTCACCGGAAAAATAGGAAATCCCCGCCGACCACATGACGATCCGCTGCGGGATCAGATAAACCGAAGCATATAAAAGGCCGATATCGCCGAACACCCCCAGCGCAAGAGGATTTCCCATAAAACCCGCATTGGAGCAAACGGTAGCGTAACGGAGAACCGTCCTCTCCTTATCCGGCAGCTTATTGTAGCAGACCCGAGCCGCCAACGTGCTCAAAACCTGCGCCGTCACCGCCACCGCCAGCACGACGGCCAGGCTCGACCAGATGCCGGCCGGCAGCTGCTGCGAAAAGGCCGCAATAATATTGCAGGGCAGAACCACGTTGACCACAAGGGAGGTGATGCATTTTTTTCCCTCCTTTGTAATCAGCCCGATGACGGACAAGACATAGCCCGTCCCCGCCAGCAGGATCATCATTCCGATCAGATTAAAAAGTTCCGTGTACATCTTTCTCTCCCCAAAATCTATTTTTTTCATATAGCTCTTTGTATTGTATCACAGATTCCAGGCAGATACAAAATGAACTCCGGGCGTTTTCTCAATTCCTCGATTTTTCTTTGCACTCGCTACATGAATCCCAGCCAGCCGCCCGCCAAATACAAAAGCCCTGTCAGAAAGCTGGCAAATATCCCAAATAAGATCACAGGGCCGGCAATGGTAAAGATTTTGCAGCCGATTCCAAAGACCTGCCCTTCTTTTTTGTACTCAATGGCCGGCGACACCACGGAATTGGCAAAGCCGGTGATCGGTACCAGAGCTCCGGCCCCGCCGAATTTCACGATCTGGCCGAACCAGTTAAAGCCGGTCGCCAGAATCGCTGCCGCGACTAAGATCACGGAGGTCCAGGTGCCTGCAGCCTCCTTCTCTACGCCTGCGGCTGTCAGTCCATTGGTGATGGCCTGCCCCAGGCAGCAGATCAGCCCGCCTACCAGAAAGGCCCGCGCCACGTTGAGGGGCGTGCTGTGGGTAGGCGTCACCTGCTTTACATACTCCCCGTACTCCTGCTCGCTCATCTGGCTGCCGGCCCTTTCGTGCATCTCCTTTTCCTGCTTCTCCTTCTCCTGCCGTTTATCGTTTGCCTTTTCTTCGCTCATTTTCCGCATCCTTTCTATTTGATCCTGTTTGATCTTTTTTCGTCTTTTTTAGTCCATTTCGTCCTCTTCATTCTTTCTTTTTCTTTTTTCAGCTCTTTTTCAGCTCCTTTACGCTGCAATGTTGTAAAAGAAATATACCAGCGCTCCCACCGTCTTCCCCAGGCCGATGCCTGCGATCACATACTGGATTCCCACGGCCAGGCGGATTCTGCGGCTGATCGTAGGAATTGTATCCAGGGTCTCGGCGAGAGACATCACCAGAGAACCTACAAAAATACCGCTGCACAGGCCCCACAGGAGCATAAGCGGCCACCCGCCCCAGCGCAGCGAAAGGCCGAACAGATTGACCAGATTGCCAAAGAGAGAGCCCAGGACAATCCAGTTTTCATAGCGCTTAACCTGCGAGGCTGTGCGGGTCCGGGCCGCCAGTCTGGGAATCAGGCCCAGCACGGTGATAAAGGCGTAAACGCCGGCCGCCACCACCGCCCCGCCGCTAAAACCGGCAAAAAACAAGATGATCTGTCTAGCTGACATCCACCTCCGTCTCCTTTCTCGCGGCGTTCTGGATCACAGTGGTATCCACCTCATCCTCATAGAGCCGCATCTGCACCTCGATGGGCGTCGGGTCTGTCGTGATCTTCTTTTTTCCAAAATGGTTGAAGAACACCAGTACCCCGACTACCAGGCCCAGTGAATAGCCGATTTCCAGCACCGTTATCCCGTCGGACTGGGTTCCCGTCACCAGAAAATATACATTCTTGAAGATCTGCGCCACCGAACCGTCATTGTTGAAGGTCATAATCGCAAAGGCCGCCCCAAAAAAGACAATCAGGCAGACAGCCGCCGTCTTAAACCAGGAAAGGATTCCCGGCTCCTTTGCATTCGGCCGGTAGTCGATAATAAAGTCCGGTACGCCCAGATTGACAACCAGCAAATCGCCGCAGGTCTTCTGAATTTTTTCTACTACATCTACAATCGAGCATACATAGCGGTTTTCGCTCGCATCATGAATTGTCATCAGCTTTACTGCCCGGCAGCGGTTTTCTATATCCTTGTCCTGGCACAGAACCTCCGCCACCTGGCTGAGAAACACGTCCTTCTGATGCACCTCACTGTTTTTTTCCGCCTTTAAATATACCGCCGTCCGCCCTGCCTCCTGGCTCATAGACAGGCCCCCAGAGCCTGCACAAAGGTGCCTGCCATATCGTTTCCGCCATAGGCACGGGAAAGGAAGTACCAGGCAAAAGCCGCCAGAAGCACAGCCGCCAGAAGCAGCAGAAATTTTCCTCTTTTTATATGTTCCATCCTATTATTCCTTTCTATTTGAAAAAAAGATATTGGGGGCAAAAGGGATTTTGACCTTGGGACCCTGGTATCATATAAAAATGAGATACCGTTCTTAGTATCTCATTTTCCGCAGAGTTTATCCCGCATGGATTTCAATATTTTTTTCTCCAGCCGCGAAACCTGTACCTGGGAGATCCCTAAGGTCCTGGCAATCTGCGTCTGCGTGCGGTCCTGATAGTAGCGCATCACGATAATCTGCCTTTCCTGGGGACCCAGCTGCTCCATCAGTTCCCGCAGAACCACCCGGTTGATGGCTTCCTCCTGGCCGTTTTTTTCTTCCTCCAGCTTATCCATCAGGCAGATATCGCTGCCGTCCCCGCGGTAAATCGTCTTATAGAGGGATTCCACCTCCGCCCCCGAATCCAGGGCCGCAGCCAGTTCCTCCACGCAGATTCCCATCCGTCCGGCCAGCTCCTCCACCGTCGGCTCCCTTCCCAGCTCTCCCGCCATCTCCTCCCTGACCCCTCTGGCCCGGGAGGCCAGTTCCTTCAGCGACCGGCTTACCTTCAGCATCCCGTCGTCCCGAATAAACCGCTTGATTTCCCCCATAATCATCGGGACCGCATAAGTGGAAAACTTCACATCGTAGCTCAAATCAAATTTATCTATGGCCTTGATCAGGCCAATGCTGCCGATCTGAAACAGATCCTCCGGCTCATGTCCCCGGCCGGTGAACCTTCTTACAATGCTCCAGACCAATCCCATATTGTCTGTCACCAGCTTATCCCTGGCCGCTTTATCCCCTGCGTGTGCCGACTCAATCAAAGTCATTGTCTCGTCCATACACATCACATCTCCTGACCGGGAAAATTCTTACGATTCCGTCCTCCCAAAGGTTTTTTTCATCGTGACCACCGTGCCTTTGCCCGGCGCAGATTCCACCGAGAGCTCATCCATAAAGGCCTCCATAAAGGAAAATCCCATTCCGGACCGTTCCTCCTCCGGCCTGGAGGTGTACATCGGTTCCATCGCCTTTTTCACATCCTCGATTCCCACGCCGTGGTCGATCACCCGCACCGTGGCGGTCCGGCCGTCTATGGCAGCTTCCACCCGGATTATCCCGTCTTCTCCCGCATAACCGTGGATAATACAGTTGGTCACCGCTTCGGAAACCGCCGTTTTCACATCGTCCAGCTCCTCCACCGTAGGATCGAGGCGCGATAAAAATACCGCCACGACGACCCTGGCAAACTGCTCATTGCAGGAACGGCTCTCCATCTCAAAACTCATCTTTTCCATCCTTATCTCCCTTTCTGACTCTCTGTCAGGATTTGCTTTTTTGCTTTTCTTCCCACTCCGGTATCAGAGCGTCAATGCCTGAGATGTGCAGAATTCTGCGAATCCGGCTGTTCACGCCGCAGACCATTACGCTGCCGCCCTTCTCCTTCATCCGCTTATACCGGCCCATCAGGGCTCCGATCCCCGAACTGTCCATAAACGTGGTGTCGCTGAAGTCAAAGACAATACTGCGAATCGGGCCTTCCTGAAGGTATTCTTCCGTTCGCTCCCGTATCTCTTGGCTGCTGTGATGGTCAATCTCCGCCGGCAGTTTGAGATACAGGGTCGTATTTATCTTCTTGTATAAAATCGCATCGCCCATAATTCCCTCCTGCAATAAAAAACGCATACTACAAAAGAAAGCTTGATTTTCTCTTTTGTAGTATGCGTGTATTTTCATGTTGCTGACTTCCCATCAGGGAGTCTGCGCCGGATCCCCGGCTACTGCCGGCTCCTCCGTCCCTGGATCCCCGGTCGCTGCGGGCTCCTCCGTCCCCGGATCCCCGGCTGCTGTGGGGGCCTCCGTTTCCGGGGTCGTTTCCGGAGCCGTTTCCGAAGCCGCATTCGACGTCAATCTCATATGCTCCCTGGCATAGCCGGCAAACTCGCTCTCCGGATCCGCTTCAATAATCGCCTCAAACTGGGTATAAGCCTCCTCCTGCTGTCCGGAGTTCAAATAAGAAAGACCCAGCCAGTATTTCGCCTCCAGGCTTTCCTCATCCAGAGAGATGCAGACCTCAAAATAGGGGGCCGCCGTCTCATACTGGCCCGCATTGTACTGGTTCATCCCGGCATTGAAAAGCACGGTATATCCATTGGAAGTAAATTCCTCATCCAGGGAGTTGTATATCCGGTCAAAATTCTCATCGGAAACCAGCGAGGAATCAATCGTCAGATAAATCTGGGCTGCCAGCAGATACTCATTCTCCTGCATGGCCTCGCTGGCCTGCAGAAGTTTGCTGTACTCATCCGCTACGCCGGCCGTATTTTCATCGGCCTGCGTCACATCATTCCTGAGTTCCTCAATCTGGGCATTAAGCCGTTCAATCTCATCCTCATCCGCCGAGATAACTGCCTCCTTCGCCGAAAGGCGCTCGCTGTAGGAATTTAACGTCTGGTTAAAGTCTGACCGCAGACTTTCAATCCGCGACGGCATGATCAGATAGCCCACCAGCAGGGCTCCCAAAGCCGCTCCGCCCAGGGCCGTAAGCGCAGTACGAAGGCCGCTCTTATTCTCCCGGTAAGTGGGAATGATCACATCGTCCCCGCCCGACTGAGGAATCACCCGGCTCTGACGTTCTGCCGCCGTCTTTTCTTTCTCCTGCCTTTCTTTTGCCGCTGCCCGGCGGCCCTCCCGGCTGTGAATCCAATCCTGATAATGCAGGGCAGTGACGTTACAGCGGTCAACCTTCAAAACCGCCTGCACATATTTCTCCGCCTTTTCCGGCTGCTCCAGATGCAGCTGCAAAAGGGCCATCAGGAGATTGGCGGAAATCATCCGCGGGCTGACGCTCAGCACCTTATTCAGCTGCAGGACGGCCAGATCCTCGCTGCCGCTCTTTGCATATTTAAGGGCCGTATTATATTTGCGTATCGCCAGCCCCTTTTTCTCCAGGCCAACCTGATCCGACTGAACCTTGCCGAGAAGCTCGGCCGCCCGCCCGTCCGAGGGATCCAGGTTATCGCTCAGGACCCATTCGACCAGGGCCTCCGCCATATTGCCCATCTCATAGTAAACCAGGCCGAGCAGATTGCGGGCCTGCGTATTTTTCTTATACAGCAGCAGGCTGTTCTGCAGGCTCTGCACAGCCCCGCTTAAATCCCTCTCCCTTGCCCGGGCGAGGCCTTCATCGTAATAATGCCAGGAGGTTGCCGCGATCTTTTTGTACAGACGCACATCCTGGCCGCAGGTCAGGCAGATATCTCCCCGGCCCAGCTTATTTCCACAATGAAAACAATTCATCCGCTATACCCTCACGCTTTACTGCTCTTTATTCTTCTCTTCCAAAATCTCGGCCAGGATATCCGTCATGTCCACCACCGTCTGCCCGCGCAGGGTGCTCTCCACCTCGTCAATCTCCTTGCTGGGCTTAAACTTCGCCAGCTCTTCCTCAAACTGTATCATTCGTCTCGCCTCCTTGACGCCTGTATACGGCCCTTTTTGCCGTTCCATCTTAGCTTACCACAGATTGTCCCTATCTTCCATTACTTTTTCCTAAATTTTATCGACAGAATTTTCCAATTTTTTCTTAAGAAGACAGCCTGCCGTTTCCGACAGGCTGCCTCTTGCCTTTTATCTTTTATATTTGTTTACTCTTATGAATTTCTCTGCATTCAAGTTCATCCGAACCTGCAGACCTTACGAAAGCTGCGCCAGCCTTTCCTTTACCTGATCCATCATCTGGGCGTATTTCTCTTTCTTGGCCTTCTCCTCGGCGATCTTGGCCTCGGGGGCGCGGCTTAGGAATTTTTCATTGGAGAGCATTCCGTCCACACGGGCCAGCTCCTTCGCAAGCCTCTCCTCCTCCTTTTTCAGGCGCTCGATTTCCTTCTCCACATCGACCAGATCGGCGAAAGGCATGTAAATCACGGCCTGGTGGACCACCGCAGACACAGCGTCGTCCGCAATCCCCGCCTTGTCCTCCTGGACCAGGACCTCGCTGGCCCCTGCCAGGCTGGCAAAGAACACGCGGCCGCGCTCAAAAATATCCCGCACCTGGGCGCTGTCCGATACTACGAATACCTGCGTCTTTTTGCTGGGCGGCACGTTCATCGAACTTCTTATATTGCGGATTGCACGGACCGCTTCTTTGATCCGCTCTACCTCGTCCTCCTGCACCGGGAAATTCCAGTCCTCCCGGTAAACCGGCCAGGACGAGATCATGATAGACTCTTCTTCCTCCTGCAGAGTGCAGAAAATTTCCTCGGTGATAAAGGGCATATAGGGGTGCAGAAGCTTCAGAGACTGGATCAGCACTGTCTTTAAGGTCCACAGGGCCGCCGCCTTCGTCTCATCCGCATCGTTGTACAGTCTAGGCTTGACCATCTCGATGTACCAGTCGCAGAATTCCTCCCAGATAAAATCATTGATCTTCTGGAGGGCAATGCCCAGCTCGAATTTATCCAGATTCTCCGTCACTTCCCTGGCCAGCGTATTGCACTTGGACAAAATCCACTTGTCCGCGTCGGTCAGGCGGGACAGATCTTCCTCCACCGCCGGGGCCTTATCCAGGTTCATCATGATAAACCGCGACGCATTCCAGATCTTATTGGCAAAGTTGCGGCTGGCCTCGACCCGCTCCCAATAAAAACGCATATCGTTGCCCGGAGCGTTGCCGGTGACCAGGGTCATGCGCAGGGCGTCGGCTCCGTACTTATCGATAACCTCCAGCGGATCGATGCCGTTGCCCAGGGACTTGCTCATCTTGCGGCCCTGGGAATCCCTTACCAGGCCGTGGATAAACACCGTGTGGAAGGGCACCTTACCGGTCTGCTCGATGCCGGAGAACACCATGCGGATCACCCAGAAGAAAATGATATCGTAGCCGGTTACCAGCACATCGGTGGGGTAGAAATATTTATAGTCCTCGGTCTCCTCCGGCCAGCCCAGGGTCGAGAAGGGCCACAGCGCCGACGAAAACCAGGTGTCCAGCGTATCCTCATCCTGCACCATATGGGTATGGCCGCATTTCGGGCAGACGCCGGGATTTTCCTCCGCCACCACCATCTCCCCGCAGTTTTCACAGTAATAGGCGGGAATCCGATGGCCCCACCACAGCTGGCGTGAAATGCACCAGTCGCGGATATTTTCAAGCCAATGGAGATAGGTCTTGCCAAAGCTTTCGGGAACGAATTTCAGCTGCCCCGTCTTCAGGGCGTCCATGGCGGGCTTGGCCATCTCATCCATGCGGACAAACCACTGGGGCTTAATTAACGGCTCCACCGTGGTCTTGCACCGATCGTGGGTGCCGACGCTGTGAACATGATCCTCCACCTTTACCAGCAGGCCCAGCTCCTCCAGATCCTTCACGATGGCTTTACGGGCCTCGTAGCGGTCCATGCCGGCATATTTGCCGCCGTACTCCGCATTGATGGTGGCGTCGTCGTTCATGATATTGATCTCCGGCAGGTTGTGGCGCTTGCCCACCTCAAAGTCATTGGGGTCATGGGCCGGCGTGATCTTCACGCAGCCGGTGCCAAAGTCCTTATCCACATACGCGTCGGCGATCACCGGGCTCTCCCGGTCGGTGAGCGGCAGCTTTAACATTTTGCCCACCAGATGAGTGTAGCGCTCGTCCTCCGGGTTCACCGCCACCGCCGTATCGCCCAGCATGGTCTCCGGACGGGTCGTCGCGATCTCCACATAGCCGTCCTCGCCGACGATGGGGTACTTAATATGCCAGAAATGGCCCGCCTGCTCCACATGCTCTACCTCTGCGTCGGAGATCGAAGTCTTGCAGACCGGGCACCAGTTGATGATCCGGCTACCCTTATAGATATAGCCTTTCTTATACAGACGGATAAATACCTCTTTGACCGCCTTGGAACAGCCCTCGTCCATCGTGAAGCGCTCTCTGTCCCAGTCCGCCGAAGAACCCATTTTCTTCAGCTGGTTGATGATGCGTCCGCCGTATTCCTCGCGCCACTCCCAGGCCTTCTCCAGAAAGCCCTCGCGGCCCAGTTCATTTTTGTCAATGCCTTCACTTTTCAGCTTATCAATGACCTTGACCTCGGTGGCGATGGCCGCATGGTCTGTCCCCGGCTGCCACAGCGCCTCATAGCCCTGCATCCTCTTATAGCGGATCAAAATATCCTGAAGGGTATTGTCCAGAGCATGGCCCATATGCAGCTGTCCGGTAATATTGGGCGGCGGCATTACAATGGTGAAAGGTTTCTTGTCCGGATTCACATGGGCGGCAAAATACTTTTTGTCCAGCCATTTCTGGTACAGTCTGTCCTCAATGTTCTGAGGGGTGTAGGTTTTTTCCAATTCCTTTTTCATAGTCATCTCCTCATATTTTTGCGGGTCCCAAGGCCATAAATCCTCCCGCAAGCAAGCTTGCGTCGGATTTTGACCTTTTGCCCCTGGTATCATAAAAAAGCCCTCCTGTACATAAGTACAGAAGGGCGAATCTACCGCGGTACCACCTTGCTTCGACATGCGCAAACTCTTTACGGATACGCAGGATAATCTATCCCGGCTCATCCTGAATCTGCGTCTGCATGTCATCTCTCGGCCTGTAACGGAGGCCAGCCGTACGGCTTCATGCTCATCGCCGCCAAGTCATCGGATCCGGCAGCAGCCTTTCACCATAGGCTCCGAAGCCACGTTCCATCTCCGCCTTCCCGGACAGCCTTTCAGCCGGTGAACCGTCCTCTCTGCTGGTGCGCAAAATCTACTCCTCTTCTTCACAGCCTTTGTTTCTTATCAGAGAGCGGATAACGGGAATCGAACCCGCCTATCCAGCTTGGGAAGCTGGTGTTCTACCAATGAACTATATCCGCATCGCAGGATTCATTCTACACTAAATCCTGCAAAAATTCAAGTCCCTATTTAAAATTTATTGAAATTTTATTGAGATTCATCCGCGTCAGCTGCCAAACTGCCGGCAGAGCTGTCCGTGCTGCTGTCCGCAGCGGAAGAATCCGAAGCGGCTGGACTGCCGGCACCGGAATCATCGGGAGTCAGAGGGATGGAAAACATAGGGAACAGATTGCCTTCCTCTCCGGTAACAAGGGCATTGGGAAGAACCCCATTCCACGCCTCAATGATATCCTGCATCTGGGTCTGCTCCGTGAGGCTTGCGCTGAGAATGCGGTTGGCGTCCGCCTTGGCCTGCGCCAGAATGGTTTCCGCCTCTGCTTTGCCCTCCGCTTCGATACGGGCTGCCTCGGCCTGCGCCTCCGCACGGGCAAGATTCGTAGAGTTTTCAATGGCCTGGCGCTCCTGCTCCATGATGGCAAGCTGACGGTCTTCAATGGCCTGGTTGTATCTTTCCTCAAAATCCATATTGGAGATAACCACCGTAATGACGCGAACGGTATCGGCGCCGTACTTTTCATCCAGCGCCTGCTGCAGCGTTTCCTGCGCGGCAGGTTCAATGAGGCCGCGGTTGGTCACGTCTTCGGTAGCCAGGGATTTGGCGGCGACCTTCAGCGCGGAGGAAACCAGCGTCGGGGAGACAAGATTTTCCGTGTAGTTGCTGACATTTGCATAAATCCAGGCAGATCGGTCGGGAGATATCTGGTAGGTAACGGTCACGCCTTCTATGTAGACCACCGTCTGGTCAGCTGCCTCGCTCCAAATCTGACCATCAATATAGATATCCTGCTGTTTATTGTTTACCTGAAGAACATTCTGAATAAAAGGAATCTTCCAATTAAAGCCATTGGGCAGCGGGCGCTCCTGAACCTGGCCGAAGGTGG
The DNA here is from genome assembly GCA_944383835.1 of uncultured Lachnospiraceae bacterium. Taxonomy (GTDB): domain Bacteria; phylum Bacillota; class Clostridia; order Lachnospirales; family Lachnospiraceae; genus RGIG7193. Next base: position 24,637 of record CALWRE010000036.1, read on the forward strand.
TCACCACGCCGGTATAACCCGAGGGAATGATGACGATGGAATTAACCAACAAAAAAATAAGGATCACCGCAACCAATATTCCCGGCAGGAATCGAAACGAAGCCTTTGGCGCCTTTCCGCCTGCCTCTGCATTTTCCCGCCTTTTTTTAAAAAAATTAGCCATATCCTTTTTCCCCTTTCGCCCTGTTTGTTTGACAGCTCCTTAAAGCAGCCGCTCTTTAGAACAGGAATTGGAATTATTATATCTCAGAGCTTGCCAGATGTAAATGAAGGATGTACATGAATTTGAAAAAAGTTCTTGCCTTTCCGGAGGATTTAAGGTATCTTTTAAAATAAAAAAACTGCGGGATGCGGGCAGCCGGGCGATGGAGGAAGGCCAGTCGCCTGGCAGGGCACGCGGCAGAGGCGAGGAGGACGGATTATGGAAAAATTCAAAGTGGGTATTCTGGGCGGAACCGGAATGGTGGGACAGCGCTTTATCTCCCTTCTGGAAGGGCATCCCTGGTATGAAGTGACGGCGATTGCCGCCAGTCCGCGCAGCGCCGGAAAGACGTACGAGGAAGCGGTGGCCAGACGCTGGAAACTGGATGCGCCGCTGCCGGAGAGGGTAAAGTCCATTGTGGTAAAGGATGTAAACGATGTTGAGGCTATGGCCGGAGAAGTTGACTTTGTTTTCAGCGCCGTGGACATGACAAAAGAAGAAATCCGCGCCATTGAGGACGCCTACGCCAAGGCGGAAACCCCTGTGGTTTCCAATAACAGCGCGCACCGCTGGACGCCGGATGTGCCGATGATGATTCCGGAACTCAATCCGAAACACGCTGACGTAATCCCTTATCAGAGAAAGAGACTGGGCACCAGCCGCGGCTTTGTCGCCGTCAAGCCTAACTGCTCGATTCAGAGCTATACCCCTGCCCTGCACGCCCTTTTTGACTACAGGCCGACGGTAGTGGTGGCAACCACCTATCAGGCCATCTCCGGAGCCGGCAAGACCTTTGCAGACTGGCCGGAAATGGTTGACAATGTGATTCCCTATATCGGCGGTGAAGAAGAAAAGAGCGAACAGGAGCCTTTGCGAATCTGGGGGCATATAGAGGACGGCGTAATTGTGAAAGCAGAAAAGCCGGTGATTACCACCCAATGCATCCGTGTGCCGGTCACAAACGGTCATATGGCGGCGGTTTTTGTCTCCTTTGAGAAAAAGCCGGAAAAAGAAGAAATCCTCAGGCGCTGGGCCGCGTTCAGGGGACTGCCGCAGGAATGGGCTCTTCCCAGTGCGCCGAAGCAGTTTATCCGCTATATGGAGGAGGATAACCGGCCGCAGACCGCCCTGGATCGGGATTATGAGCGAGGCATGGGAATTTGCCTGGGACGGCTCAGGGAGGATACGGTCTATGATTATAAATTCGTCGGCCTTTCCCACAATACGGTGCGGGGAGCCGCCGGCGGAGCCATCCTGTGCGCCGAGCTTCTGACCAAGCAGGGATATATTACAAAAAAATAAGGCAGGCTCCTGTTTCAGCAGAACCCCGCGCCATCTTCCGCTTCGCCCCTTCCCATTAAAACGAAGGGGCGAAGGCTGATTTTATTATAATTTCCGATGAAAATCTTTTTCTTTTCGTATACAAAATGTACCAAATCTTCTTATTTTGCCCGCACCTGCTCATAGACGCTGTTCAGCCATTCTATCGCATCCTCCAGGCCCTTTTCATCAAAGGTCAGCTGGCAGCTCTGCTTTTCCTCCTTCGTGTAATCGAAGGCATAGGGTTCCGGCCAGGCCCAGGCTGTCAGACCTCCATCTCCATTCTTTTCCAGCATAAAGCGCATTCCCCGATAAGAACCGTTGAATTTCGCCTTTGCCAGATAGCCTAAAGACAATACGTCCTCTCTTTTAAGCATCTTTCTTCTCCCCGCTTTCCTCTTCCACATACTCCAGCAGGTCGCCCGGCTGGCAGTGAAGGGCCTCGCAAATCTTATCCAATGTCTGAAACCGAATCGCCTTGGCCTTGCCGGTCTTAAGGATCGACATATTGGCCATCGTTATCCCCACTCTTTCCGACAGCTCGGTCAGGCTCATTTTCCGTTTGGCCATCATTACATCCAGGTTTAGTCTAATCGCCATCTTATCACCTCAAATCCTAAGCCGGTTTTCTTCGTCCATATCGCTGGCCTTATAAATCAGATGGGACAAAGTAAGGGCAGCAACCGCTACCGCCAGACCGATAAAGATGAGCAGCATCGAAAAAATGGGGATTTCTGCCGGATATACATCCAGTTTTTTCAACTCATTGACCACGGCATAGACAATATTTCCAACAAAAAGCAGCCCGCAGTCAATCAGGGAATACTGCGCGATGTAGACAAACGATTTGGCGTTTTCACCGCAAAAAGGGCGCCCCTTGGCTATTCTACCAACTACCTTCCACGCCTCGGACAGCATCAAATAAATCGGAGCCCCCAGTACCCAGATAAAGATCAGGCATGGCCAGAACAAAAAAGAAGCCTCCGGCGTCTCCCAAACCGCCCGCCGTCCCATGGTGGGCACCACCAAAAACAAAAGAACCCCCAGCAACAGGGCAAACACAATAACAATCGCCTTCAGCCAAGACACCAATGTCTTTTGCTGCATAACCGCTACCTCCCACTGCTCTTATGATTGAAATTATTATAGTCCGTACCAGATTAAAAGTCAATTAAAATTTATTGTTTTTCGATAATTTCCTGAGGGTTTCTCTTTTGCTTTCCGCTTATATTTTCACTTTTTCTATTTACTTTTTCATCCGATTACGATATACTGTACTTAGTAAGACAGCCGAGAAGGTGAACGCTGCTCACCCGCTTCGGCGAAAGAACTAAGACTTAGCCGTTGTCACTCCGCCAAGAGCAGACGGCTATTTCTTATTTTTCATATCGAGGATCTTGACAATTAGTGACGCTATGGTCAAAATAATCATCAATTCTTCATATGTACTCATAAGCACCACTCCCTTCGGTAAGACTCGAAGCGGGTGGAAGCACGTCTCTCGGCTGCCTAACTAAATACAGTATAATCAAGGAGGCCGCAGCAAACAGGCCTCTTTCGTATGAAAATTGCATTTGTTTTACAGTCGTTCGGGAACAAAATCCGGAAAATGATATGGAATATGCGATGCAAAAATAAAATGATGGAATGAGGGCAAAAAGATTCTGCTGCTGGAATTAAAATAGCAGCATAATCTACTATGCTGCCACATGATTACTTCTGAATCTGCAATTTTTAGTGCTGCTTTAATGTTGTAAACTCGATTTAAAATAGATTTGATAATTGCAAACTCTGAAAGCTACTGAGGGGACTCGAACCCCTGACCTGCTGATTACGAATCAGCTGCTCTACCAACTGAGCCACAGTAGCAATATAAACTGCCGTTCAACGCGACGAATTGTATTATACAACAAAGCCCCCATTATTGTCAATACGCGTTTTTAAAAAATCCGTCCTGTCCCTTCTGAGGATATCCATTCTGCTGATTTCGCTTATTACGCGCTTATCTCAATCTCCCCGCGCCCCCTCTCCCCTCCTCATTTTCCCTTGCCAACCCATTTTCCGCGGGGTATAATACCTACAATATTTAATTTCTGTCAGAAAGGACTCTTCATCATGTCAATCGACCGCGTAAAAGAATATTTTCATCAGTGGAATATGGAAGACCGCATCCAGGAGTTTACCACCTCCAGCGCTACCGTGGAGCTGGCCGCGCAGGCCTTAGGCGTTGCCGGGCAAAGGATTGCCAAGACTCTTTCCTTTCATTCCGGCGACGGCTGCATTCTGATCGTAGCCGCAGGGGATGCGAAGATCGACAACCATCTCTTCAAGGCAGCCTTCGGCATGAAGGCAAAGATGCTCTCCCCGGAGGAAGTCTCCCGCCTGGTGGGACACGATATCGGCGGTGTCTGCCCCTTCGCTGTCAACGATACGGTGGAGGCCACCTACCTTGACGTATCCCTGCGCCGGTTTGAAACCGTCTTTCCGGCCTGCGGCAGCTCCTCCAGCGCCATCGAGCTTACCTGCGACGAGTTGGAAAAATACGCCCAGGCCGCCGGCTGGGTCGACGTCTGCAAGGGCTGGCGCGAAGAAGCATAACCATCTGACCGCTGCATCCATGCGATGATGACGGGGACTTCAACCTTTTGCCCCCGTCATCATACTATAAGTTATAAAAACAATAAAAGGAGTATCCATGGATGCAATGTTATCTCTGAGCCATGTAAGCTTCTCCTACCATACGCTGGATGGGGAAACCCTGGCACTTCATGACGTTTCATTTTCGGTAGGCTTCGGAGAGTTTGCGGCAATCGTCGGCCCCTCGGGCTGCGGCAAGTCCACTCTCCTTTCTCTTATATGCGGCCTGATCCGCCCGGAAAGCGGCGAAATCAAACTGGGCGGCGGGCAAACAGACGGCAGTTCCGCAGGCATCGGCTATATGCTGCAGCGCGATCATCTCTTTGAATGGCGCACCGTATACGACAACGTCCTTTTGGGGCTGGAAATCCAAAAAAAGCTTACCCCCGAAAACCGCAGCCGGGTAGAGCGCATGCTGGAAACCTACGGCCTCTCCGCCTTTGCTAAAAGGAAGCCCTCCGCCCTGTCCGGCGGAATGAAGCAGCGGGCCGCTCTGATCCGCACCCTGGCGCTTGACCCGGAGCTTCTTCTCTTGGATGAGCCCTTTTCCGCCCTGGATTATCAGACAAGGCTGGAGGTAGCCGACGATATCGGCATGATCATCCGCCGCGAGGGCAAAACGGCGGTCCTGGTGACCCACGATCTGTCCGAGGCGATCAGCATGGCGGACCGCGTCATTGTCCTCAGCAAGCGCCCCGGACACGTAAAGAGCATTATTCCGATCTCTTTCCCCGCCGCATACGACACCCCGCTAAAAAAGCGGAACGCGGAAGAATTTTCCCATTATTTTAATCTGATATGGAAGGAGCTGAAACAATATGGATAAAATCTCTGCAGCTCAGCAGAAATATCTGCGGGATCAGAATTCCCACCACAAAAAGATTTTCTTCCTGCGCTTTCTGCTGCTGATCCTTCTGCTTGCCGTCTGGGAGGGAGCGTCCCGCGCCGGCCTGATCAATTCCTTCATCTTCAGCAGTCCCAGCCGGATCGTTCTGACCGCCTGGCAAATGATGGCGGACGGGAGCCTCTGGATCCATCTGAGCGTGACGCTGGGTGAAACCCTGGCAAGCTTTTTTGCCGTTACCCTGTTCGGTCTGATGGCGGCCGTCCTGCTCTGGCTGTTTCCTGCGGTCTCCGAGGTGGTGGAGCCTTATCTGGTTATGTTAAACAGCCTGCCCAAGTCGGCCCTGGCTCCTCTACTCATCGTGTGGCTGGGCAACAATGTGCGCACCGTCATTGTTGCCGCCGTATCGGTGGCCGTTTTCGGCTCCATTATCACCCTCCACACCGGTTTCCGGGAGATAGACAGCGATAAAATTAAGCTGATCTATTCGCTGGGCGGGAGCAAAAAGGATGTGATGTTCAAGGTGATCGTTCCCGGTTCCATTCCGATGATCATCAGCAACATGAAGGTAAACGTAGGCCTCTGCCTGGTCGGCGTAATCATCGGCGAATTCCTGTCCGCCAAGGCAGGCCTGGGCTATCTGATCATCTATTCCTCCCAGACCTTCCGCATGGACTGGATGCTGATGAGCATCGTCATCCTCTGCCTTTTGTCCGTCGCCCTCTACCAGGGAATCCGCATTTTAGAAAAAAAATTCGGCTGAAACCGCCCCAAAGGCCAACCGAGTCCGTTTTTTTGTACACCTTTGTGAGTATACTGTCCTTATCAAAGATAAGGAGGATATCACCTATGACAATGCGGGCCGAATTTCACTATTGGGGCAACTACTACACGGTGGTGCTTCCTGACGGAAGCCTCGCCTGCTGCGACAACAACGACGCAGACCGCAGAGAGCTGGAATCGGAATTGCGGGAGCAGGGCTACCGGATCCGTTGGTAAAAGTAAAATAAGAAAATCCATATGATAGAATCCGTATGGTAAAATCTGTATGATAGGAAATCGACATGGAACGAAAGATTCGCTATACGATAACCAAACAGGAGACGGGGATGCTGGTGAAGGATATCCTTCATCGGCGTTTTTCCCTGTCCGCCAGGCAGATCAGCCGGATGAAATTCCGTCCTGACGGCATCCTGGTAAACGGAGCCCATGTCACGGTCCGTCACGTTCTGGCGGAGGGGGAGGTCCTGGAGCTTTCGCTGGAAGATGAGAAGAAAGGTTCCGACCACCTGGTTCCCACGGAGGGCAGCCTGGATATTTGCTATGAAGACGAGGACATGTTGGTGGTGAATAAGCCTTCCGGACTGGTGGTCCATCCCAGCCACGGCCATTACAGCGACTCCCTGGCCAATCTTCTGGTGGGCCATTACGCTGCCCTTGGCAAGCATCTGGTGGTCAGGCCGGCGGGACGTCTCGATAAGGACACCTCCGGCCTGCTCATCATATCCAAACACGCCGCTGCCGCCGCCTCCTTTGACCGTCAGCGCCGAAGCGGAGAGCTGGAGCGGATATACCTGGCCCTTGTCGAGGGCTGCCCGGAGCCGGCGAAGGGGACAGTAAGCGCTCCCATAGGCCGGAAGGAGGATTCGATCCTCCTGCGCTGCGTCCGCCCCGACGGCGATCCCGCCGTCACCGATTACGAGGTTATAAAGAAGGGAACGGATTTCTCCCTGGTCCGGCTGCGTCTGCACACAGGGCGCACCCATCAGATCCGCGTCCATATGGCCTGGCTGGGGCATCCCCTGTTAGGAGATCCCCTGTACGGAACAGAGGGCAGCGGCGGCCTGCGCCGCGCTGCCCTCCACTCTGCGCAAATTGCCTGCCGCCAGCCCGTCACCGGAGAGCCCCTGCGCTTTATGGCAGAACTCCCCTCGGATATGGCCGACGCAGCTGCGCGGATATAGGGAAGAAATCATAGGCACATCTTGTAGATTTCTAAGATTTCCTCTTCGTTCAGCTGATAAACCGCCCCTGCGGGAGCCGCCAGCTTGGCACAGGGCTTTAACATCTCAAAGGTAACGCCGATTTCACCAAACCGCGTCGGCAGTCCCATCTCCCGCAGCCAATCCTCCAGCCGCACAGCCCCCTCTTCCACGATCTGTCCGTCTGTTTTTCCGGAGGCCTCCACCCCCATGCAGCGCACAGAAAAGTTGACGAAAGGACGAGGGTTCTTGCGATAGGTGAAGCGAAGAAAGGCTGGCGTCACGATTCCCAGTACGGTTCCGTGGGTGAGATTATAGGTCGCCGTGACCGGATTCTCTATGCCATGGCCGCCCCAGTCCTGGATAATGCCGCCGTTGGAAAGATTATCATTGTACGCCATCATCACGCAAAGAGACAGGACAGAACGAACTTTATAATTCGTGGGCTCTTTCATCGCCATCGGCCCATACCGAAGAACCGTGCGGATAACCGTCTCCATATACCCTTCCATCAAAGGCTCTTCCTCCGACGGAGCCAGATATACCTCCAGCGCATGGGAAATGGAATCCATCGCCCCGGAGGCCAGCTGTCTCTTCGGCAAGCTGTACGTCAGTTCCGGATCCACAATGGAAAAATCAAAGTAAAGGGCGGTGCTGCTCATCGCATACTTGATGACAGGCTCGTGGCGGTCGTCCACGATCATCGCGCAGTTGCTGCACTCGCTGCTGGTTCCGGACAATGTAACAATGGTCCCATGAGGCAGAACCGGATGGGATACCTTCGTATCCGGGCGGAGCAGCAGCGGGTTTTCCTCACAGTGTACCGCATAGGCAATATATTTTGCCGTGTCCATAACAGAGCCGCCGCCCACAGCCAGGACAAAGCCAATCTGTTTTTCCCGACACAGGTTCACCCCTTCTTCCGCCTTGGAGACTAAGGGATTCGCCCGCACTCCGGAGAGTTCTAAAAAGCTCACTCCTTCTTCTGAAAGAGACTTTCTCACCCGTTCCAGAAGTTCGTTCAGATAAGCTCCCCCGTCATGAACAATCAGGCAGCTGTCGGCATATTCCTTTACCAGCCGGCCTACATGGTTTTCCTCGCCGGCCCCAAATAAAATATGCGTTTTTTGCGTTAAATCAAAGTTATTCATCCATATCCTCCGCAATGAAGAATCACAATCGGAAGGAATCCAAATTGCCGCTGGCGTCCCTCAGACTTCCTGTGGTGGCCGCAGCAACCGCCTCGCATCCTTTCATCAGTTCTTCTTCATTATTTCTCCACAGCTTAATAAATAAGCTGTCCACCAAAAACAATTCAGACGTTCTATTGACCAGATTGAACCGGTTGGTATGCATATTGTACTCGGCGCTCTTTAGCGCCACGTCCGACAGGCTTTGCACCATATTCATCCGGCTCCCGGTGATGGAGATGATTTTTGCTCCGCTTTCTTTCGCGGTCTTCACCACACTTACCACCTCCGCCGTCTCACCGCTTACCGATATCACCAGCATTACGTCCTTTTCCGAAAGATTTCGGGCAATCGATACCCCTTCCAGCTTGTCTTCCGTACGCAGTACGCTTCTCCCCGTCTCCAGCAGTCGGTAGTACATTAAAGAGGCTATGGAAAAGGAGCTTCGGATACCGTAGCAGAAAACCGTCTCTGCCTTTTCCAGATATCCGACAGCCCTCTCCATATCCTCATCACTGTTGCTGCTAAGCGCATCCGCCACCGATACATCATAAAGATTTTTCAATTTCCCCATGGTATCCCGGATTGGCTCATTCTCATGCACTTCACTGTTTCCATAAAAAACGGAATCGTTTGCAATATCCAGCATCATGCTCTTAAAGGTCGGATAGCCTAATTTCTGCGAAAATCGAATCACCGTAGCCTGTCCGCAACCCACATTTTTCGCAATTTGCTCGGAAGTCATCACTTCAAAATTCTGATAACTGTCCAAAAGCATATTTGCTATCAACCGTTCTGAATACGTGAGTTTATCATTTAATTTGTTCAATCTCGAGGTAAACATAGGCGCACTCCTTCACACATTATTTAAAAAATATTCTAGCATAGTTTTTCCAGGATTGCACCAATTTGCATACCATAACTGCATGAAACAAATTCCCAATTTTAAAACAATCCCAGAGCCGCGCCTCCGATACCCACCACAAAGGTACCCAGCACAATCAGCATAGGGTTCACTTTCTTTCGCAGCAATCCCAACATGACAAAAACGACGATCAATTCCAGAAGGCCCGGCATAATACCGTTAAAGATATCCGCCACCGACTGCTCCAGCCCATTCATCTGAAAGGTTGCCGTGACCGGCACGGAAACCAGCATAGGAATCATGCCGCCGATCATAAAACCGCCTAGAATTCCGGCTGCCTTGGTAATCTGCTGCATCAATCCGCTTTCACTCATCGATACCAGAATTTCAGAACCCGTGCGGTAGCCTAAAAGCTGGAGATAATAGCGAAGATAATATTTCGGTGCATTGTAGACTACTATGAACAAAAGCGGGCCCACAATACTTCCCTGCAGGGCAAAGGTCAGGGCTACGCCGGTCACCAGGATGCGCCATACAATCCAGAAGATCGTATCGCCCACCGCTGACAAGGGGCCGATCAAAGACGCCTTAATTGCCTCAATCGTAGCCTCCGTCGTATTCCCAGTCTGGACATGGTCCTTTTCCATGGATGCAAGAATACCTATGGCGAAATTGTGCATCACTGCCTCACAGTTCCAGAAACCGTTTAGCCGCAGCAATGCCTTTCCTTTTTCTTCCTTCGGCTTATCTTTATACAGCCAGTTGATAAAAGGGTAGAGTCCATAGGCAAGAGCCGGTCCCATATAACGGCTGAAGCAGAAAAGGACTCCCGCCCTCTCGCTCTTCCAATAGGTTTTGTTCATCACCTTTAATTCTTCGGGGGACAATTCCGACCGCAACGCCTTTAAACTATATTTACTCACGATAAAAAGTCCTCCTCTTCACTCGTTATAGTCGTAGCCGCAGAATTATTCTTCTTGTTGATTTCTGCCGTTACAAAGAAATCTGTCAGCGCCAAAAGCAAGCCGATTACCAGCATAAAGATCATATCCACAGCCAGATATTTATAAATGACAAAGCCGGCCATAAAATAGATGGCAATCCTCTTGTTGAAAATAAGGGTCAGTATCATAGCGATACCCAAAGCAGGGAGCATCGCGCCGGCTGCGCCGATACCATTCAAAATAAACGGAGGCAGATTATTGATAAAGGACTCCAGTACGGGGCCTCCGACCAGCACGCCGGCCACGCAGATTACCGACGGCCATACAAAGAATGCGATTATGCTCCCTACCCAGCACAGCATAACAAATTTCTTTTCTTCATCCTTTTCCAAAGCCCGGTCGGAAGCAGGGATAAAGAATTCCGCAATCAGCAGGCGGATATTGGACAAAAGGCTGGCCGCATACCCCACCGTAATGCCCAGAGGTATTACCGTCTCCATCGGCAGTCCATTGACAATAGAGAAGGCGACCGTCATAATCGTTGCAATTTCAGCATCCGCAGCCGTCGTCGCCCCAATCGCGACAATCCCCAGGAAGGCCAACTCCAGCTGCGCTCCTACCAGTATGCCTGTCTCCATATCTCCCAAAAGCAGTCCCGTGACAAAACCGATAAAAATCGGGCGATTTGTCAAAGACATGTGTGAAAAAAATCCCCCCCCACTGTCCAACACAGACACTGAGCACTATAGCGATAATAGTCCAAAGCATTGTGAAATACACCTCCTCTTTTCTTTATTACAATTTAATGTTCTGTTTCGGATGTCCGACAATATCCTGGAAAAACACAGCTTTCGCTTTTTTCTGGATTCCCTTTACCGCCTCCACATCGTCTTCGTCCAGCAGCATGGCATTGATTCTCGCCACGATCTCCTTGCCGGACTGTACCAGCTGGCCATAATTGGCAATGTTGACCTCGTCTATCTCTCCCACACGCTCCATGATATACAAAGCGTCTTTCGGAGTCTGTACCACCAGGAAAATCCGCAGCGGGGCCGATTTCGGATTGTTGATCAAGTCCACAGCCTTGTCCAATGTAGTAAAAATGCTTTTTACTGTATTAGGCATTCCCATTTTCATAATTCGCTTCTGCAGATCATCCGTAGCTACCGCATCATTGGCAACAATCACATGCGTCGCTCCCAATGTGTTGATCCATGTCGTACACACCTGGCCATGGGCCAGCCGTTCGTCTACTCGCAGCTGTAAGATCATTCGTCTCACCTCCTTTCCCTCAAAGTTGCCCGCACAATTTTCCGGTGCCGAAAACTGCGCTTATTCTAAAAGAACGGCTCTGCGATCATCTTATTAACGCTTCCTCCGGAAAGATCTGTCATTACAATAACCAGATCGTCTTTGCCGAATGTATCCAAGATATGGTCAAAAGCCTTCCCCGGATCCGTCATTTCCGTAAATGCAGAAATTACATGGATTTTGTCTTCCGGATGAAAAATAAATTTCAACGACTGAAGGAAACCTTTCGCCAAGCCCGCATGCGACGCCAGAACAAGCTTCTTTGCCATTTTCTGACTCCTTTCTTTTGATTCATTTTATTCATTTTTTCGTGTCCATTCTATTTACAGCCCATATTATATCCCTGTCTTTATCGGATTGTCAACCATTTTATTTATTATATGTGTTATTTTTTTGTGGAATATCGTTTTAAACCGTTTTTTATTGCATATTTTTTGAGCATTTTGCTCATATAAGTTTTGCTAATAATTTGTTTTATTCAATATTTCATTTTATTCAACTATCTCTTGACTTTTTCATGTGCTCGTTATAAGATCAATACAGAAACCCAAAAACCATTATTCCCACATATGTAAGGAGGAAAAAATGAAACTGCAAATTGCAATGGACATGACCTCAATCGATCAGTATTGGGATGTGCTGGACAAGGTGCATGATCTCGTGGACATCATCGAGATCGGCAACATCGGCATGTATGAGGGAGCGCGGCTCATCCCTCTCACCAAGGAAAAATATCCTGACAATGAGGTTCTCTGGGATCAGAAAGTACAGTTCCTGTACTCCAATATCCCCGCTATCGACCTGGGCGCCGACTATGTATCCGTCGATGCAGACGCGAACGATGACACGTTCCGCTCCCACCTCGAGTACTGCCACAAGAAAGGCTGCAAAGTAGTAGGCGATATGATCACCGCTTCGGCCGGTTCCGTGCAGATGCTGCGCCTGGAAGGCCTGGGCGTCGACCAGATTTCCTTCCATCCCAACGCCCATCACGATCGCTATCCCGTTGGGGACGTAATGCAGCTGCAGATTGCCCAGATCGTTGTCGAGCATACAGAAATCAGCGCCTACGGCGGCTTCACGCTGGACAACGTACGTCCCGTATTGGAATTAAGGCCCCAGGTAATCTGCGTAGGCGCAGCGATCTGGAAGGCCGAAGACCCGCGCAAGGTCACGCTGGCCTTCCGCGAGTTAATGAAAGAATATGAATAATCCTTAACGTTTTTATCCATCACACATCACTTCACTTCAGCAAAACCCCTCGGCCGCCTGGCCGAGGGGTAAATTTTTACTTTTTCCGTATAAGCAGCATTGCCGTCGCCATCGCCGCCATAATAGCATAGACCAGCAGAATTGCCTCCCACATGCCGTCCACTCCCCTCCAGGCGGAAAGCCAGCTGGTAAAAACAAGCATCCACACCGGTTCCGCATAGGTCAAAATTCCCGCCGGGAACTTCCTATCAACAGCGCTGAAATAAGAAATTGTCGTGCGCGAATAACAGATCAGGGCATACCCGACCAAATACAGAGGAAGGCGCACCGCCACCTCTTCCGTCACCATCTGCGACACGCCGAAACTGGCCGCAATCTCGCTTCTGAACAAAAACGTCGCCGCCGCCCCGAGTAAAATCAGAACTCCTGAGCAGACATACATGAGAGCGGCAGACTGAAACACCATCTCTCTTTTTCGCTCCCCATGTCCTCGGCTCAAAAAAGGCTGACTGCCATCCATTACGGCGCGGTGCAGGGTATTTGTAATTCCGGCAATATATATCACAACCGTATAACAGGCAAGAGCCTCGGAACCTCCGCTTCGCAGAAAGCCATTATTAATCAGCACCGTAACCATATTCTGCGAGAAATACAGGCCAAATGGCGCCAGGCCGGTGACCGCTATCCGGCCGCTTACCTTTAAAAAGGAATACCCTTCGCCATCCTTTTGCAGGTGAAAAGTCTTATTCCGAATCAAATACACACCGCAGACCAAAGCAATAAATACCTGTCCCGTCATATAGGCGATGGCGCATCCGATCATCCCCCAGGGGAAAACAAACATCAGAATATAATCCAGGATAAAATTCAAGACATATCCCACACCCATTGCTATGCTAGCCGTCCTATACCCTCCCATATTTCTTACCAGCGGCAGGGCTCCGATTCCAAACAGCTGAAAAACCGCACCCCAGCAGACAAATCGGCTGTACTCCTTAGATAAGATCAGCACATTCCCCTCTGCTCCCAGAAAAACGAGGATTCTTTCGCAGAACACCGCAAGAACCACCGAAAACATAAGCCCCACTGCAAGCAGAGTCGTCACCGTTGCAAACAGGAATGCCTGCGCACGATCCTTCTTTCCCTCCTCCAATGCGACGGAATATCGTATCGATCCCCCATTCCTATTCCTGTCGCCACAGCAGTTAGAAGATTTACAATCGTCCAGGAAATCGTAATGGCAGACATCCCATCGTCTCCCAATGCATTTCCAATAAAAAGCCCATCGGAAAAATAATATACCGCCATCCCCAAAGAGCCAGCAAAGACCGGAGCCATCGCCTTCGCATACTGCTTATATATTTTTTCTTTCATCTCTGCCCTCCTTTCTGATGTAAAGGATACCATATCGCAGAATAAAATTCAATATATTCATTTTTTAATTCTATTTCTAATCTTTATATGGATTTTATTGCGTTTTTAATTCATATAATTCATTTTTACTTGACTTTTTACGTTTCCTATTGCATACTTAAAACAAGTGATATAATTTGGAGGAAAAAGATAAATATGAATTTGAAGCTCGCGATTTTTGATATGGATGGCCTGATGTTTGACACGGAACGCCGGTACTGTGATGACACAGCACTTCTTTTCAAAAAGAATCATATTCCCATTGACATGCAGGCTCTATACGATGTTATTGGAACGTCTCTGCCCATTGATATGAAGAAATTTAACCAAAGCAGCCTGCCGGACAGCAAGCTCCACGCCCTGATGTCCCAGGTGGTAATGGACGCGGTAGATGACATGTGTCAAAACGGCGTGCCTGTAAAAAAAGGGCTTTTCCGCCTGCTTAATGCCCTGTCTGCAGCCGGCATACAAATGGCGGTCGCAACCTCTACCGAACGCAGCCGGGCAGAACGGCTGCTGCGTGCCGCCGGCGTCTTTCCTTTCTTTTCTTTCCTTGTGACAGGGGCCGAAGTAGCGCACAGCAAACCTGCTCCCGATATTTTTTTGGAAACCTGTGTGCGGGGAAAGGCGGAACCTGGAGAGGCTCTGATCTTTGAGGACTCTGTAAATGGCGGCCGGGCAGCTAAGGCAGCCGGCATTCCTTATATCATCGTTCCGGATATCAATCCCCCCACCGCCGACGTCCGGGAATCGGCTCTCGCTGTCCTTCCCTCTTTGTCCGACGCAATTCCCCTCCTCTCCCTCTGATATCGCTCAGGCCAGGCTCCGTCATATCTTCTCTTCCTGTCTCATAAAATGATACCAATCATCTGCCGACGGAGCCTTCCATGCCCTCCTACCTTCCCAGCTGGAAACGCAACCCCATACTGACCGGCACGATCGTCCTGACTCTGGCCGGGTTCTTGAGCCGCATCATCGGCTTTTTTTACCGTATTTTCCTCTCCCAGCAGATCGGCGCCGAGGGAATGGGCGTCTATCAGCTGATTTTCCCTGTTTTCAGCGTCTGCTTTTCTCTGTGCTGCGGTCCGGTACAGACCGCCATCTCCCGCTATGTGGCGGCCCAAAACACGATTCCCCGTGCGAAGGCCAAAAGGGAGGGCTCGCCGGAATCTGTCCTTCTCGCCGGTCTGATTCTGTCCTTTAGCCTGGCCTGCGCCTGCGCTTTGGTCATGTATATCGGCTCCGAATTCATCGCTGATCGAATCCTCTTAGAACCCCGCTGCGGCAGCCTGCTGCGGCTGATGGCCGTAACCGTACCGGTGAGCTCCCTGCACTGCTGCATCAGCGGCTACTATTACGGACTCCAGAAGGCTTCGATTCCCGCTTTCGCCCAACTGGCCGAGCAGGCCGCCCGGGTCATATCCGTCTTTCTGATTTCTTCTGTCCTGACGGCCCAGGGGCGTGAAGTCACCACCGCCACCGCCGTCTGGGGGATGGTCTGCGGGGAATTTGCCTCTCTCTGCTTTTCCGGCACCTCCTACTTGCTCCGCCGGGGAAAGTCCAGGGAGCGCAGGGCTCCTTTCACCTACCTGCCCAAAATCGTCGCCCTGGCCCTGCCCCTTGCCGCCACCCGGCTGAGCTTGAGCATCCTGCAGAGTGCCGAGGCCGTCCTGATTCCCAGCCGCTTAAAGCTGTACGGCCTCACGGATACCCAGGCTTTGAGCATCTACGGCGTCCTGACCGGCATGGCCTATCCCTTTATCCTCTTTCCCTCCGCTGTAATCAATTCCGTTTCCGTAATGCTTCTGCCGGATATGGCCCAGTCTCAGTCCATGGGCAATCAGGAGCGGATCGACCTCACCACCAGCCGCACGGTGACAAGCAGCCTGTATCTGGGCATCCTGTGCACCGGCCTTTTTCTTTTTTACGGGGCGGATATGGGAGAAATCCTCTTTTCCAGCAGCCTGGCCGGCAGCTATATCACGACGCTGTCCTGGCTGTGCCCCTTTCTCTATCTTTCCACCACCCTCGGCAGTATTCTGAACGGCCTTGGGCGTACCCGAGCCACCTTCGGCCATAACATCGCCTGCCTCTGCTCCCAGCTGGCCTTCATCCTCCTTCTCGTTCCCTTCATCGGAATTCAAGGGTATCTTTACGGCCTCCTTTTTGGCGAGCTTTTGCTGACAATCCTTCACCTGTTCACCGTCCGGCGGCTGGTGCATATCGATTATGACGTTTTCCACCATCTGCTGCGCCCCCTGGGCGCCCTGGGGATCGCCGCCTTTTTATCCAAAAAAATAACCGGGGCTTTCCTTGCCCCGGCCATAAGCCTGCCTGTTATCCGGCTGGCTCTTTCCTGCGCTTTATTGGTACTGCTTTACGGTTTTCTTCTGCTTGGCAGCCGAAAGAAACGATAGGGGAGTTCAAATACGATCACGATGGCCAGCACAATGGCCACAGCCGCCTTTACCGCGGCAAAGCCGTTGGATAAAGCAAGAGCCAGCTGATCCGTCACCAAGTAATAGGCCGTCCAATAGATCCCGGCTCCCGGCACCAGAGGGAAGATCCCGGAAATCAGAAACACCGTCACCGGGCATCTCTCCCGGACGGCAAAAAAGCGGGACAGAAGGACGACCAACACGGTTGCAAAAAACGTAGCCTCCGCCGCCGTGCATAGGCCCGGATCCGTGAGCAGGGCATAGACAAGCCAACCCGCCCCGCCAATCCATCCGCAGTAAGGATAGTATTTTTTCGGTACGCCAAATAGGAGGGAAAAGGCCATCGTGCCCACGGCAGCCGCAGCAATCTCCCATATCACAGCCATACTCATAGCAGCACCTCCCCCGCCAGCCGTCGATAGATGGTAAACATAACGCCCACGCCAATGGCAATGCACAGGAAAACCAAAATCGCGTCCAAAAGCCGAACCGCTCCGGAGATATAATCTCCATCCGCGATATCCCGAATCCCATTGGTAAAAGGGACTCCCGGAACCAGAGGGATGATGGAACCAATAATCATGCGGTCCAACTGCTCTCCCAATCCCAAACGGTAAAGAAGAATGCAGGCCAGAGTCACCAGGGCGCCTCCGCCGATATTTCCCACGATTTTAGAAAGATGAGGGCTGCTCACCTTCAGCAAATATAGATACAAAATCAGACCCGCTATAAAAGCGGCCGCGCTGTCTAAGAGACCGCCCCCAAACAGGTAGCAAAAGCAGCCGCTGCCGATGCCGGAGGCCAGAATCTGCATTTTCTCCGGTTTGCCGGGAAGATTCCGGATCTCCTCCAGTCTGTCTCTCACCTGCCGGATTGTAAAGTGGCCTTCCTCCACCTCTCTGGACAGCTGATTAACCGCTACCACCCGGTCGAGCCTCGCCCCCTTCACCGGGATATGCAGAACCTTGGCAAAATTTCCCTTCTCCCCGTTGCCCCCCGTAGCAAAAATCCCATTGCTCAGGACAAAGAAATTGTCCGATTTCACCCCAAAATGACGGCAGATCCGATCCATCGTCTCCTCGACGCGAAAGATTTCCGCCCCATTCTCCAAAAGAATATGCCCTGCCTCCATGGCCGCTTCCAGCACTGCGCTCTCATCTGTCTCCGAAGCCAGGCCCTCATCTGTCTCTCTTGTCATTTTCTCTGTCTCCATCGCTGCAAATACTCCCGCTTTTTACTTGCCGTCCGCATATTCGTCCGTATATTCGTCCGCACATTTTCAACAGCTATAAAATATCACAGATAGCCGTTTCGTTCAATACTGTTTCACACCATATCGTTTGGCGGAATCCCCTTGCTAAAACAGTTGAAAAGCTTTCCGCTTTGGGGTACTATGTAAGCGGAGGATTCAAATTAATCATTTTATGGAGGAAAATATTTATGAGCGAGCAGACAATGTGGGCTCTGGTAAAAGAGCAGCCGGCAGAGGGGCTCTGGATGAAACGCGTGCCTGTTCCCGAGGTCGGCCCTAACGACGTCAAGATCAAGATTCACAAGACCGCCATCTGCGGCACAGACGTACATATCTATCAATGGAACGAATGGGCGCAGCACACCATTCCCGTTGGCCTGACCGCAGGCCATGAATACGTGGGCGAAGTGGCAGAGGTAGGAGCCGGCGTCCAAGGCTATCAGGTCGGCGACCTGGTGTCCGGCGAAGGACATATTACCTGCGGCAAATGCCGCAACTGCTTGGAAGGACATAAGGAAAACTGCAGGGATGCCAAGGGCGTAGGCGTCAACCGCAACGGCGCATTCGCCGAATATCTGGTGATTCCCTCTTCTAATGTATGGCCCTGCAATCCCGTCATCCCCGAGGAACTCTATGCCATCTTTGATCCCTTTGGCAACGCTACCCACGCCGCCCTCTCCTACGATGTTCTGGGCGAAGACGTGCTGATCACCGGGGCAGGCCCCATCGGAATCATGGCGGCGGCCATCGCCAATTTTGCCGGAGCCCGGCATGTGGTCGTGACCGATATGAACCCCTACCGCCTGGACCTGGCCCGCAGGCTGGGCGCTACCCGGACGGTCAATCTGAAAGAAGAAAAGCTGCAGGATGTGATGAAGGATATCGGCATGAGCGAAGGCTTTGATATCGGCCTGGAAATGTCCGGCAGCCAATCCGGCCTGGCCGACATGATCCACAACATGAAGCACGGCGGAAAGATCGCCCTTTTGGGACTGCAAGGAACCCAAACGGTGGTGGATCTGGAGACGGTGATTTTCAACGGCCTGAATATCCGCGGCATCTACGGCCGCAAGGTCTGGGACACCTGGTACAAAATGTCCACGATGATTCAGGCCGGCCTGGATATCTCGCCCATCATCACCCACCGCTTCGACATCCGCGATTACGAGAAGGGCTTCGCAGCTATGATTTCCGGCCAATCCGGCAAGGTAATCCTGGACTGGTCCCATATCAACGACTAATTAGGGAAAAGGAGATTTAAAAATGGCACGTAAAGACGATATTTTAAACATTTATGCAAAAGAAGTGGAGGATATCCGGGAGGCCGGCCTGTTCAAAGGCGAAGCTCCTTTTGTATCTCCGCAGGGTTCCCATGTAAAAATGCAGGATGGCAGAGAGCTTCTGTGCATGTGCGCCAACAACTATCTGGGACTGGGCGACAATAAGCGCCTGATCGACGCGGCCAAAAGGGCCTACGACGAAAAAGGCTTCGGCGTAGCATCCGTGCGTTTCATCTGCGGCACCCAGGACATTCACAAGGAACTGGAGAAAAAGATCTCCGATTTTCTGGGAACCGACGACACGATTCTCTACTCCTCCTGCTTTGATGCCAACGGCGGCCTCTTTGAGACGATCCTTTCCGAGCAGGATGCCGTCATCAGCGACGAGCTCAATCACGCCTCCATCATCGACGGCGTCCGGCTGTGCAAGGCCAAGCGCTACCGCTATAAAAACAATAACATGGAAGATCTGGAGGCCAAGCTTCAGGCGGCCGACGCTGACGGGGCCAGGATCAAGCTGATCGCCACCGACGGCGTTTTCTCCATGGACGGCATCATCTGCAACCTGAAAGGCGTCTGTGATCTGGCGGACAAGTACCACGCCCTGGTGATGGTGGACGACAGCCATGCCGTGGGCTTTGTGGGCAAACACGGCCGCGGCACGCCGGAATACTGCGGTGTGGAGGGCCGCGTGGACATTATCACCGGCACCCTGGGCAAAGCCCTGGGCGGCGCCTCCGGCGGATACACCTCCGGGCGCAGGGAAATCATCGACCTGCTGCGCCAGAGAAGCCGCCCTTACCTGTTCTCCAACTCCTTAGCGCCCGCCATTGCCGGCGCCAGCATTGAAATGTTTAATATGCTGGAGGAGAGCACCGAGCTGCGCGACCATCTGGAAGAAATAACGGCATACTACCGCAGTCAGCTGGTGGAAAAGGGCTTTGATATCATCGACGGCGTCCATCCCTGCGTGCCCATAATGCTCTACGACGAGCATCTGGCCGCCGAGTACGCTGCCAAAATGATGGAGAAAGGCGTCTACGTGGTTGCTTTCTCCTATCCCGTAGTCCCCAAGGGCAAGGCCAGAATCCGTACACAGGTCTGCGCCAGCCATACCAAAGAAGACATCGATTTCGTTATCAAATGCTTCTGCGAGACCAGAGACGAAATCGGCCGGTAAAGCACGGCCGGTAAAGCAGCCCATATTTTCAGGGACCGGCGGGAATTTCCTCGCCGGTCCCCTTTTTTAGTGCGCCTGGCGGTGCATGTTTCTCTTCATCTCGCCATATATTTGATACCACTCATTATACGTACAGGGCTGCTATGGGAATCAATTCAGCCATGCTTTCCCATGCGAAGCAGCCACTTTGCGCAATTATCACCGCAAAGAGACGCGTTAAAAATTCGTTTTGGCACATTGGCAATCAAAATAAGTGTTTTTACCCCTAAAGCAGCATGCTGACAGGAATAAACAAATATGGAAATACCGCGTTTGTCCACGACAGTGTCTGGAGGAAATCCGCCACCCCAACGGGAGTCGTCGCCAGCATAAGAATATACGGCGCCTTCAAAAATCCAAGCGCATACCCTGCATAATTCAATAATACATATACCACCGGGCACAAAATATAAGGAATCCCTAAAATAGGATTGTAAATAATCGGCATTCCAAAAACAACCGGCTCATTGATATTAAAAAAGCTTGGAATAACGGAAGCCTTACAGATCGCCTTTATTTGCTTTGATCTGCTTTTAAGCCCCAGCAAAACCAACCCCAGTGTACAGCCGGTGCCTCCAACAGCCGCATGATGGAATAACAGCAGAATCAGAGAAAACACAGGCTCCAGACCCTGTGTTACCAATTGGGCGTTTGCCAATACTGCCTCCATATAGAACGGAAGCAGCGAAATGCATACTACCATAGAGCCATGGATTCCGGTAAAACAGAGCAGGCAGGCAACAATTCCTGCAATGACGATCCCCGGCGCAGAATTTAATGCCCCTAAAGGAATTGACAGCAAATACATGATCAATAACGGCAGCGTTGTACCAAATGCCCTTTCTAACACCTCGCTGATACCATAAAATATCAGCAGGCTAAAAAACATGGGAATCATAGCCGTAAAAGACGAGGACAGACTTTCCGGCACTACATCCGGCAGCTTTACAACGATATTTTTCTCTGTACAAAAGGTGATGATCTTCACCGTAACCAGCGCTACTATAATTGCAGTAAAAATACCTCCGCCGCCCAAACAGGTAGTATCCAAAACCGTCATTGTAGAGCCGTCTGCTAACGTTACCGTCTGTGCCGGCGCTGCCACCAGAATAAATATCAGCAGAGAAGAGATTCCTGCAGAAACCGGCGACTTCAGCCGATTCAGCTTCGCGCTGACATAGGCAATCCCAAAAACAATTACCAACGACATCATTCCACAGGTCATATTATAAGGCTTTACGAGAAGACTATAGACTACGCCGTCCGTTTCAATCAGCCCACTATAGGTCAGCAGATTAGCGACAATCATAAAGACCGTCCCCACTAGTGTAATACCCGTTCCTGTCATCAAGCCACCGCTGATTGCGGAAAAAGTCTTACTATTACTAAATTTCTGACCGATCGCCGTCTATTTCTGAAAAAATTTGCTTTCCACTAGTTTATCCATAGTTCCCTCCCTATAACTCTTCCCCATTCGATTCAATCACCTTTGCAAACCAGTAATAGCTTTTCTTTTTTGACCGTTTCAGATCTCTTATCTCCTGGTCTGTCCTATTGACATAAATAAATCCATATCGTTTTCTCATTTCGCCGGATGAACTCAAAAGGTCGATAGGCCCCCAAGTCAAAAAGCCCATGAGATCCACACCATATTCTTCTACTGCTTCCATTTGTACCAGACTGGCCACGTTCTGCTCATTAAAAGGAATGTAGTATCTCACCCTCCCTTTAAAATGTTCCATGATAAGACGTGCGTAATTCTCGTAGGCTTCCACCATTTTCCGACTGCACCAGCCTCCATACTTTTCAAGCAGCTTCATCGGAATATCAAAATGATATAGACAGATGACAGGCTCCATTCCCTTTTCTATCAGATCATTTACAAATGAATCATAAAATGCCAGTCCCTTTTGATTTACCTCTCCTTCCCCATCTGGAAGTACCCTTACCCAGCTGACGGAAAAGCGGTAGGCATTGAAATGCATTCCCGCAAACAATGCGTTATCCTCTTTATAATGATGATAGCTGTCTATAGCAGTTTTCCAATCGGAATGATCAGGCTTAGCAGGCAGTACATCATAAATACTCACACCTTTTCCATCCTCATTGTAAGCGCCTTCTGTCTGCATGGAGGATACAGAGCCACCCCACATAAAATCTTTTTGAAACCCCATAGCTTTTACCTACTTTACGAGATTTTTTGCCAATTTATAAATAGCTTCGCAATTGCTCAAAGCATAATCCGCCGCCGGAATGACAGCTCCGGGAAGCTTTATGCCTTCCTTAATCTCTTCCAGGCGAAACCCAATCTGAGGACCCAGCAAAAAGCAGTCAAACTGACTTAAATCCTCATCAAAATATGTCGCAAAAGACGTCGCCTTTACCACTATTTCGTTGTGTGTACTGCTACCCCATTTTTCCAGTTTTTTCATGAGCAGACTAGTAGAAGTCCCTGCGTTACAGATCAATAAAATTCTCATGTCCTTTCTCCTTACACTTCCCCAAATAATTTTTCATACAATTCCATAAATTCCTGAGAATACTCCAAGGTATTTTCTGCAGTTACCAAGTGACATTGTGCATGTACTGACAGCGTATTCTGTTGAATCTGTATTTCCCCACTTACTTCCTTCTGAAGAAGATCGAAGTGGGTACGATGTGCCGCTTGCAATGCCTCCTTGCTTTTTTCGTACACCTCCCTGGCCTTTTCAAATTGTCCCACCTTTGCCAGACGCAGCGCTTCAATTGCCTTCGTTTTCGCTTCGCCTGCACTTACAATGATCAGCATACAATACTCTTCCAATGCTTCGCCGTCCATAAAATTCCCCCTTTTATGATTGACACAAATGTGACTTATGGTACAATAATAACATACGATTTTTTTCTGTTTCAATAGTTCAGAATCCAAAGAAATGGTTGTGTCTCATTTGTGTCATTAAGGAGAATGATATGTTTAATGTATCCAGCAATCCACGCGTTAACGAATCTATGAATCTGATCTGCAACGCTTTCTTAAATTTGGCCAGAGAAAAAAATTATTCCGCCATTTCCATCACGGAAATTTGCAGCAGAGCCTCTGTCGCACGCAAAACCTTTTACCGCAATTTTGAGACCAAAGAAGATATT
This sequence comes from uncultured Lachnospiraceae bacterium, assembly GCA_944383835.1. Classification (GTDB taxonomy): domain Bacteria; phylum Bacillota; class Clostridia; order Lachnospirales; family Lachnospiraceae; genus RGIG7193. The sequence continues at coordinate 47,872 of CALWRE010000036.1, forward strand.
ATAAATTGTATTCTTTTTCATAAGATGGGGGAAATTACCGATAAAATGAATGCAACTGACGAACCCTATCAGACCTTCTGCTGTTTTATGAACAATTGGAAAAAAACCTCGATATTTTGAGGCTATTGGATAAAAATGATCTATTTGGAATGTTTAATGAATGCCTATCTGTTTATATCGACCTTCTGAGATTGCAGTCCTTTGCAGTTGATAAACTACAGAATCCTGAACTGCTGTCCGAATATTACTACCGTGCTTATGCTGCCATTCTATCTACCATGTTGGAAACCTGGACCAAGAGAAATTTCCGGGATTCTCTGGAGGAACTTTACAAAGTATACCGGATGTTATTAAGCCAGCATTGAGTTTGAAAACCTTTCATATAACGCTCCCTTGTGATGACCTCCTCGCCTTTCTTCACAAACTGGATAGAACAACGGCCTTCTAAACCGTGAGTCACAGTTTCATGGTTCCTTCCGTACCTAGAAAGCTCTCACAAAGCTTTCATAAGTCCCCCTCAAATCTCACCACACCTGCGTTTTCATCCACTGTATACCGCAAATCAAACAGCCGGCAAAAATTCTCCACCGTCACGCCCACGCAGAAAGTCGCTAAAACCTGATAATCCTCTTCCGATGTGACATAAGGGATATCCAAAGGAACCCCATTTTTCTCGATCGCAAGATTCAAAATTACATTGTCTGCAAATTCTGCCTTCATCGTCCAGGTATTTTCCCCTATGGCCCAGGAACTTCGGTATATATCCTCTTCTTCTTTTGATCCTTCTTTTGATTCCTCTTCTGCTGCCTGATATGTGCCGCCCAGCGCCCGCACATATTCCCGAATAATCAGCGGAAAACTCATTCCATCGCTGACCAGGCCGATATCCATAACCATCATATAGGATTCCTGCTCCTCGCTGTACCAGCAATACTTGTAGTCATCGGTCGTCAGTCCATACGGCCCATATGGATTGTCATTATCATCATACAGCATTTCCTCGCCGTTTACTTCAATCGTCGTCAGCAGCGATACATGCTTATCCGCTAAATATTGCTCCGGAACATCGTCGCTCTTTTCGATCTCTCCGTCAACACACAGCTGCGCATAGACATTCGCCAGTCTGTCATACAGCTCATCCCTGTCGTGCTGACCGTTGATTCCCACATCGGTTATATTGACCCAGGTCGTATGCCCCCATGCCTCTTCATCGGAACGCTGCCAGACCAGATGAACGGAGCTCAGCGGATACTCTGCCAGAAATTCCTCCGAATTATAGGCAAGTTCCTGCCGGTATACCCGATCCGCAGCCATTATGGTATCGATCACCCGGTCGATATCCGCAAAAGACAGCAGATAAATCCAGCCATATTCCTCCAGATAATGACTGTCCGCCCGCAAAACCTGCTGTAGTTCATCCCGATACAGGTCATGAACAACGTTCACGTAATTGCAGGAAATCTCCCGATTATAAAAGCCGGTCTGTGTGGCGTCAATATAGATTGGGCTCAGATAGCTGTTAGCCTGAAAAGTCAGCTCCCGATTATCCGTTTCAAAGGAATATTCCATATTGTCCGGACTCTCCTCCACCAACTCACTTCCCACCAGATGATAGGGTTCTTCACAGATTGTATCCACATATTCCAGCACTTCCTGCTGGCCATATATCTCGCTGTCCTTGTCCAGGCAGCCAGTCAAACCAAACGAGAAAGCCAGCCCCAGAACTGCAAAAAATGCCAATCTCACCCTTCCGCTCTTCAACCTTTCGCCTCCACAATACATCCCTTCTCCTCCGTCAAATCCCATTATCACTATATCACTATGCCACTATTTCCCTACGTCTCTATATTTCCATATCTCTTTACCTCTTTACCTCTTTACCTCTTTACCTTCCTACCTTCTTACCTCTCTGCCTTTTCCGCTTTATCTCTTCTCCCATTATAACATCTCTTTCGATTTTCTCAATGTCCCCTCATCCCCCTCCCAATAATTTATTCATCTCATCCCAGCTATTCGTCTCGTCCCATCCAAATAATCTTTCCTGCAGTCTTCTCAAAAATGGTCAACGCCTTATAATAGATAGTAACCAGTTTGGTCAATATCCGCCGCATTGGCAATCAGGATATCTGGACGGCCGCGGCAAATTTCATACAGGGAGGTTCTTTACGTGAATGATAAATTTTATTCCCTGCCAGAAGCAAAACGGCAGGCCATTTTAAACGCAGGGTATCGCGTCTTTTCGCAGAACAGCTACCGAAAAAGCCCTATGCAGGAGATTGCGGACGCCGCCGGGATCAGCAAGTCCCTGCTATTCCATTATTTTCACAATAAAAAAGAGCTTTACCTCTTTCTATGGGAAAGCTGCGGCCATATTTCCATAGACACAATGACCCGCTACGGCTGTTATGAACAAAGGGGTTTATTTGAAATGATGGAACAGGGACTTCGCGCCAAAATCGACATCATGAAAAAATATCCCTGCATGGGGGCTTTTGTAATCCGCGCCTTCTATGAAACGGATCCTGCTGTCTGCACCGATATCCAGAAAAGCTTTCAGCGTTTTAAGGCCTTGAAAAGCGACGACGCCCTGGCCCGCCTGGATCCGGAGCAGTTTGTCGAAGGGCTGGATCTGGAAAAAATGCGTCGGGAAATGTATCTTGCCTCCGAGGGCTACCTGTGGGAATTCCAGCAAAGAAACTCTCTGCTTACCGGCGCAGACATCGACAGCATAGAAAAAGACTTTAGGGAACTGATTGAATTCTGGAAACAAATTTATCTGAGGAAATCTGAGGAAATCTGAGGGAACCTGAAAAATGACAAACGCAATCTGCGCAAGAGCGCTTACCAAATATTACGGAAAGATTCGCGGAATCGTTGGTCTGAATTTAGAAGTAATGGAAGGCGATTTCTATGGCTTCATCGGCCCCAACGGAGCCGGCAAAAGCACTGCCATCCGCACCTTGCTGGGACTGATTCGCCCGGACAGCGGCAGGGCGGAAATTTTCGGAATGGATATTGCAGCCAACCGAGAACAGATTCTCGCACAGACCGGATACCTCCCGTCGGAAACAGCTTTTTATTTCGGCAGAAAGGTGCAGGATATCCTGCAGCTCTCCGCCAATCTGCGCCGCCGTGACTGCCGCCGAACCGCAAAAGAACTGTGTGAAAGGCTGCGGCTGGATCCCGGACGCAAAATAGAGGAACTCTCCTACGGCAACCGCAAAAAGGCAGGCATCGTCTGCGCCCTCCAGCACAATCCCCGCCTCTGCATCCTGGACGAACCCACCGGAGGACTGGATCCTTTGGCCCAGCGGGAATTTTTTTCCATTCTCAAAGAGAGAAACCGCCAGGGAGCGACCATTTTTCTCTCTTCCCATGTCCTGTCTGAAATCGAACGCCACTGCAGCCAGGCGGCCATCCTGCGCGAAGGAACCGTCATTGCTTCCGGCACTGTGGCGGAACTTTCCCGGACAAGTGCCCGGCGCGTAACGCTTGCGGGAAATTTTACCGGCGATAACAATATCGGCTGTTTTCAAGATTTCATCCGGGATTACCAGCAGGAGGAAGGACGCATCAGCTTTCTCTACAGCGGGGACATAAACCGCCTGCTTCAGGTGCTGACTTGTTTTTCTCTCCGCGACCTTACAATCTCTGAGCCGAATCTGGAAGAAATTTTTCTCCATTATTACGCCAACGCTCATTCCATGGAAGGAGAAGTACAAAATGACTCTGACCTGTCATGAATTAAAGCAAGGAAGGCTCTCCCTGCTGATCTGGACTGCCTCGATCGGCTTTCTTCTGGCCGTCTGTATATTCCTGTATCCGGAAATGAAGGAGGATATGGACGGCATCAGCGATATGTTTGCCTCCATGGGCAGCTTTTCCGCCGCCTTCGGCATGGATCAGATTGATTTCGGCACGCTGCCTGGTTTCTATGCAGTCGAATGCGGAAACATCCTGGGCCTGGGCGGAGCCTTTTATGCCGCCCTCTGCTCCATATCCATTCTATCCAAAGAAGAAAAGGATCACACCGCCGAATTTCTGCTGACCCAGCCTGTCAGCCGGATACGGCTCGTCCTGGAAAAATTGGCCGCTGTCTTTTTGCAGCTCATTCTGATGAACCTCGTCCTTTTCGCCCTGGCCGCCGTATCCATCGCAGCCATCGGCGAAGCCCTTCCCATCCGAGAACTCATCCTGCTGCATGGAGCCTTCCTCTTTCTGCAGCTGGAACTGGCAGCCATCTGCTTCGGTATTTCCGCCTTCATTCGCCGCGGCGGCCTGGGCATCGGCCTGGGCATCGCGGCCATCCTCTACTTCCTGAATCTCATCGCCAATATTGCCAAAAGTGCGGAATTTCTGCGTTTCATCACCCCCTTTGCCTATGCCGACGGAGCCGATATCCTGGCCTCCCACAGCCTGGATGCGGGTCTCTTGGCCCTGGGCTTTACCTACGGCGCCCTGGGAATCGCTGTCGCCTGCATTAAATACTGCCGCAAGGATATCCGCTGATGCAACGCGGATAGCTGACACAGATAACCGATGCAGATAATATGGGCTGCGCAGTGTCCTTGCCCTCCCGCGCTTTACCGGTGGGAGCCAGGCACCTCCGCCTGAACGCCGTATCGAAGGGTCTTATACACGGCTGTACCGATTTCAGCCGCCGTAACGAGGGCAAAGAAAACAAGCAAAGCATCGGAGACAAGATCTCCATCCCATTTTTCCAGGAAAAGAGAGGCAGCAGGACTCATCTGATCTCCTAAGAGTTCTTTCAGCCGCTCACCGAAATCCGGATTCCAGAAAGGAAAAACCTTGAGCGCCAGAAAAGTCAATATCAGCTGCAGACTTCCGCAGACGATGCTGCTTGCCATCACGGCCTTATTGTAATATCCGGCAATCAGCCGGAAAATATCGTCCGCCAGCCCGATTGCCAGAGACAAGACAAAAAGGGGCAGGATCTGATCCCACTGCGCCAGATTGAGGATCTGCAGAGGAAAAAACTCCTCGCCGTTTTTGAAAACCCCGTCAAAGAAACTGGGGGCAAAGATCAGCAGAATACCGAAAATCACCGTGAAAACGATGCTCACAATGCAGTCGCCTCTGCTGATCAGAGCTTTTTTGTGAGGGATCGGCGACAGATAATCCGGCGTCCAGAACTTTTTTCCGCCGGCAAAATTATCGCCCAAATCTTGAACACGCCACTGAGTTTCCTGCTTTTTATCCAGCTGAATCTTGCCGCGCTCCATCAGAGCAAAGAGCAGGGTTACCATTCCAAAAGCCCCTATGCAGGAGGAAAAGAGGTTTCCAACCCCTCCCGCCGCATTCATAACGCTGCCCTCTCGGAATCCCTGGACAGCAGAGGCAATGAGCACCGTAACCGCCGTACAGACCAGTACGATCTTCAAAAGCCAGATATAGGTGTCAAAATATTCCGGGCCGATCAGGCAGCGACTGCCATCCTGATATTTCCGCGCAAATTCCCTGGGATCTCCCAGCTTCGTCAGCACTGCCTCCATGGACGGCTCCGTCTCCCTCATGTCTCCGATGAGCTCCTGAAGTTCCATGCTCACCTCCTGGCGCTGCTCCCGCGGCAGATGCCGTACCACCTGATAAATGTAACGCTCCATCAATTCCTTTTCTCTGGAATTCATCCTCTCTCCTCCTCCAAAAGTTTTTCCATGCCGGCGGCCAGTTCCTCCCACTGTGTCCGCAGCTTCTGATAAATCTCGTCTCCATAGGCTGTACGCCTGTAATATTTTCTCGGCTTCGATCCGCCGGTCTCCCACATACTCTCCAAAAGCCCCTGCTTCTCCAGACGGCGAAGAAGAGGATACAGCGTGTTGGGATCGATCGCGACTCCCTTTTCCTCCAGGCTCTGCACCAACGAATACCCGTATTTTTTCTCCTTCATCTGACTGAGAACGCTTAACACCAGCGTTCCCCGCCGCAATTCCATTGAAAGATTTTCCAGCAAATTTCTTTCTTCTCCCACTTCTTCACACCTCCTACTGGCATTATACTGTATATTGCACAGTATTGTCAATATTAAAATATATTTATTTTAACTTTATTTCAGATTTAACTGCTGTTTCATTTTCAGATGCAGCAAAATACCGGGCCCCTTTGTCGGGGCCCGGCCAGTTCAGTTCCTGCTTCTGTCATTCTTCTATCATTTCTATAATTTCTTCTGCTTCCTTTTATAAGTTCTATTCCGCTGTCCTAACCGGATGGCGGATCACCGTCTTTAGGTTTTCCGGCTTGCAGCGGCGCGCATCGCTCAGATAGATTTCATGGTGATAGCGGTACTCAGAAAAGTCCTCTTCCAATCCCTGCTCCCGCACATATTCCTCCATCTGCCGCACCGTCTCCGGCTCGTCGTCATAAGGGCCGATATGCATACACTGCACACACAGACCTTCTTCATACGGCAAAAACTCCACCGCGCTGAAATCCATTTCTTTCTTTACCGTCGCCTCTTCGATGGCCCAGGCAAATTCCTCCGGAGTGACAAAGTCCGGCAGGCGGATCAGGGAAATCCACTGAAACTCCTCCTTGCGGCTGTAATCGACTCCCTTTCTCCCTTCCTGCCACCAGAACCCTTCCAGCGGCGGAACCACATAGTCAAAATACCCGGCCATCCGGTGCGCCCCCATTTTGCTCATCTTGATGGTATAGGCCACCCCGTACAGAAGGCCAATGGACGCCTTGTAGGCCCCTCCTTCCGCATTGGGATCGCCCTGCCCCCTTACCGCGATGAAATTCATCGCCGGGACTCTGACAATCTGCGGTTTTCTCGGCGGCAGATAAAATTCCTTATATTCCTTCTTGTAATCAAACGCCATTTTTTCCTCCTGTCCTCCGCGGTTCCGGCAGAGCCTCCCAGGTGGCCTGCACAAGCTCCGCGAGAAATTCTCTGTCGTCAATATCCTCCATCAAAAAGTAGTCTTTCGCCCCTTCATAAGGCGGGGCTTTCGGCACATCCGGAAAAGCCCGCTCTGTCTCCGGCGTGATCTTCACAAAAAGCTGGTTGTCACAGATTACACCCATAAACTTTCCATCGCAGTACCACCCGTATTCGCCGAACATCCGCCGGCAGCGGATTGCCCCTGCCAGCCGCAGCTGTTCCGCTGCGTATTCCACAAACTCTTTGCTGCTAGCCATCCGGCATCCCTCCTACTTTTCCCGGTAACGCTCATAGAGAGTCTCTCCCAGGGCGGCCAGCCTCTCCCGCAGATAAGCTGGCTCCAGAAGCTCCGCCCCTTCCCGGAAAGAAAGAATCCAGCTTAAAATGCTGTCCTCGTCCGAAAAAGCGAAGGTAAACAACAGCCTCCCGTCCGCCTGCACCGCAAAACAATCCGGCCCGTAATCCTCCACCAGCCTCCAGCGATACTCCGGCGCAATCAGCGCCTTTACCCGGCAGAGAGGCGGAAACACCCTCTCATTGGACAGATCCGGCAGAGGGGCCTGGCGCTTTGCAAAGAAATCCCCCGCCTCCATCTCCGTCATCCGGTTCAGCTTAAACAGCCGGTAATCCTCCCGCTCCATGCAGTATCCCCAGACATACCAGCTGGCCCACCGAAAGACCAGATCATAGGGTTCCATCAGCCTCCTGGATTCCCCCTTCGGTGAAAAATAGCGAAACCTCACCTGCCGGCCGTCCTCTATGGCCCCGCGAAGCAGTTCGATTTTGGGAGCGAGCGCCGACTTGCTCCAGGCAGACAGGTCGATCAGAATATGCTGTCCGCCCGGAGTTAGGGCCTCCGCCCCCGCCGACAGTTTTTCCATCAGCTGCGCATAACGGCTGGTACCGCTGACGCTGTCCAGGCTGCGCAGCCCCTCCAGGATTGCCTGCATATCCGAACGGGTCAGCAGCGTGCGGTCCATTTTATAGCCCTCCATGATAGAGATGCCGCCTCCCGCCCCCTGCTCCGTCCGAATCGGAATGCCCGCCCGGCACAGATTTTCGATGTCCCGGCTGATGGTGCGGCGCGATACCTCGAATTTTTCCGCCAGATACGGGGCCGTCACCTTCTCCCGCTGGAGCAGAACCGCCAGAATGCCAATCATACGGTCAATCTTCATCCCCTCGCGCTTTCCCTCCTATCCCTATCCTGTCCGTTCCCGCTTCACTATATTTATATCACAGGAATCATGACAACAGTGCGTCCTGTTTCAAAAGTTTTTCGCCCTTTCCGTCATCCTGCACATCAGCCCTCCCATCGTCAGGGGCCAGAGATAGCACAGGCGCATCTGAAATTGCTGCCAAAGGCTGTGGCAGATCACAAAGCGCCTGGAATCAATATGCCGCGCCAATCCTTCTCCTACTTTCTGCGGCGAGGCCATAAATTCGGCCGGTACAGGCAGAGGCGAAGAAGACCTCGTCTGTGTGAGAGGCGGATGAAAAAGATGCACGCTGATCCCATATCTGCGGTACTCCAGTTCCAGACATTTGGCCAGAGCCTCAATGCCTCCCTTACTGACCGCATACGGACTGACGTTTTCAAACCCCGTAACGCCTACGCCGGAGCTGGTGAAAATAAGCCTGCCGGATCTCTGCTTTTTCATATAAGGCAGCACTGCAGCCGCCAGATGCCGGGCTCCGTACAGATTTACCCCCAGCACAGCCTGAAATGTCGCATCCTCTGTCTCTTCAAAAGGAAGGTAAGCGAAACGGCAGGCATTGTGCACGGCGATATCGACAGAGCCCCATCGCCTGACAGCCTCCCCCACGCACCGAGCCACCGCCTTCTCATCGCTTGTATCACAGAGATGGGCGGCAAAATTCTCCCCATATCTCTCCTGAAAATCTGTCAGATTTTCCGTCTCCCGGTCCAGTACGGCCACCCGGTTTCCCTCCTGCAAAAGGCTCCCGGCCAGATAGTATCCGATTCCCTGATTGCCGCCTGTGACAATTACCATTCTCCCCTTCTTCTCTCCGTTTCTCTTTCCCATTTACATAAGCCCCCTGTCCCGGAAAAAAACTGTGATCTGCCGCCCTGCCTCCTGCCGAAACCGCTCCTTCTTTTCCTCCGTCAGTTCTCCGCCCGTCAGATAGCGCTCAAAGCAAAGAAAAATAGGCGAATAATACTGCATTGCCAGCATTTCACTGTCTGCCTGCGGCAGGATTCCCTGTTCCATCAAAAGAGAAAATACCTTTTCCTGAAACCGCAGAGGCTTCTCAAACATCCACTGGTCGTAGGCCTCCCGGACAACCATATCGCCTCCCTGCTCCATGCGCAAAAGGCGCAGAAAAGAATTGCAGAAAGGATCCAGCAGATATTCTTCAAAAAAGGCCTGCGTTGCCCCCTCTCCAAACCCAGGTCCCTGACAGGGCGCAGCTTTTACGGCAAGCTCCTTTTCCAGACGCCTCATCAGCGCCCCGGCCCTTTCCTCAAAACGCTCCTTCAGCACCTGGAAGATCTCTCTCTTATTCTGAAAATAATAATACAGCGTGCTCTCCTTAATGGGAACCAGCCTGCAGATATCCCGAATCGATACCGCCGAATATCCCTTTTGGGAAAACAGCTCCAGAGAAATATCCAATATTTTCTCCTTTGTTCGTCCCTCTGCCATGATCATCCTCCCGTCTTTTTCTCTTCGTTGTTCAGGGAAAATTCTAACAGTTGTTAGATTTTATTTTATCTAACGCTCGTTAGATTGTCAAGCAAAAGAAAATATATCCGGACTGGCGCCATCCGCGCAAAGCTGGTATACTCTACTTAAACGTAAACTTATACCCATATTTATACTTTACGATTACCCTTACGATCATAAGCTTGATACAGGAGGATTTTATGGCGCTTTCTCAGCTTGTCTGGTCTCTGGACGATAAACAGCCTCTGCAGCCTTCGGAACTGACCGATGAAAAAGAATTGGAAGAACTTCTGGAAAAACATATCGAACTGCTCAACCCCAACTGGATGGTCATTGGCCGCCAGGTCGCCACGCCGGCCGGCAAACGCATCGACCTGCTCTGCATGGACCGGGACGGCGACCTTATCGTTGTGGAGCTAAAGAAAAATCTGACGCCCCGAGAGGTTACGGCCCAAGCAATCGACTACGCCGCCTCCGTGTCCGCATTCACCTCCGCAGTCGTCGCCGATCTCTATCTGGAATATGCCAGAACCTACCTGCAGCGGGAAGAAAACCTGGACAAAGCATTCCGGCAGAAATACAATGTTCCCCTCGATGAGGAGATCATCAACCAGCAAAACGTCAAAATGGTCATTGTGGCAACTGCCATGGACAGCAGCACAGAGCGCATTATCACCTACCTGCGCGACACCTATATGGTGGACATCAATATCCTGTTCTTCCGCGTGTTCGCCTATGAAGGAAAGCGCTTTATCAGCCGGGCCTGGTTTGCAGAGGATGCCGAGGAAACGCCTGCGCCGGTCGGCTCCGCCGGCCAGTGGAACGGAGAATACTACGTCTCCTTCGGTTCCGGCTCCCGCCGCTGGGAGGACGCCAGACAATACGGTTTCATCTCGGGCGGCGGCGGTTCCTGGTACAGCCAAACCCTCAAAATGCTGGAACCCGGCGACCGCGTTTGGGTCAATATTCCCCACACCGGCTACGTCGGCGTGGGCATTGTGGAATCCCCTTCGACGCTTGCCAGCGAGGTGCATTTCCTGGTGGACGGCAAGGAAAAATCCCTTTCCGAACTGCCGCTCAAAGGCCGGTATCCGGCAGATAAAAACGACCTTGAAAAGGCCGAATACATTGTGAAAGTCCATTGGTGCAAGACCGTTCCGGCCAGCCAGGCCGTCCGGGAAACCGGTTTCTTCGGCAACCAGAATACCGTATGCCGCCCCCAGGCTTATAAATGGAACTTCACCGTCAAACGGCTGAAAGAAATCTGGCATATCGAAGAGTGACAATATTGAAGAATGCAGGGAGAATGACAGCTATGCCATCGCCTGCACCATCTCCCAAAACAGCCGGTTGAGCGGCCCCCAGTCCGCCTTTCGATCCTCCGAAAGCAGGGGAAGGCGCTCCTTCCATCGCTCCAATTCCTCCTCGATAAAGCGCAGGATCACCGGGTTTTGCGGGAGCAGTTCTTTCTCCCCGCAGCCCCGCTTGACCTCCCGTACTTTGTCTATCTCCTGCAGCAGTGCCTGCGGCAATTTCTCCCTCTCCCTGTCCAAAAGGCTGGTAAAGAGAACCGGGGCCGGCCTATGGCTCTCGTCGATGCAGCGGGCCGCCAATAGAGGGCGAAGCGCATAAAAATACTTCTTATAGCTGACCCTCTCCCCCTGCAGATGGCGCAGCCAGGTTCCCCGTGCGGTCCCGCAATAGTGAGCAATCGCCGTCTTCACCGAAAAATACGCCTGGGCTGTCTCCCAAACCCTCTCCCATTCCCTGCTTGACCAGTAGACAATGGGAGAGACAGCCCACTCAAAGAGTGTGGCATTGCCCCGATGAAACTGTGTCAGCGCCTTTCGCAGATCCCAGCCGTTGATATCCATCACCTCGTCCAGCTGCCATTCGATCACATCCCTGGGCGCATCCAGCCGCAGATAGTCCTCTGTCTTTCTCTGATAAATAAAGCGCACGTCATAGTCGCTGTCCGGCGATTCCAGGCCCCAGGCGCGGCTGCCCGACTCCACGGCGCAGAGCACCCGCACCCTTTCCCTTTCCTCGATTTCCTTCAGCTTTTCCTCTATCGCAGCCCGGATATCCCTCGAACTTCTTTCTGCCGCCGTTTCCATACGAATAGAACCTCCCTTCGCCTGCCTTTGTCTCTCTTATCCCTCTGTCCTTTTCATCCTTCTATTTCGCTATTCTGGCGTCCTCCGCCCTCTGCCCTCAGTCCTCCAGTTCCAGCGCCCTGCGGTTCATCCGCTCCACAAAAGCCTCCACCTTCTCCATATCCGGATGATCCGGGAGAGCGCTCTCCTTAGCCGCCTTTTCCAGCCGTCTTTCATAATCCGCCAAAATCTCGTAGAACTCTTCCGAAAATCCTCCGTCCTCGCTGCCAAAACCTCCGGTCCGGATCCGCATCAGCAGGTCGTGCTCCTTCGTTCGTCTGGTGCAGATTTCTCCTTTCTCCAGGATATCAATGGCCATCATAAACAAGCGGATCAGATGCATCGCGTGCTTGTTCAGATGGTTTTCGTCTTTCTTTTTGTTCCGCTTTCCGATTTTGTCATAGTCGCGGACTACGTTGTGCATCACCGCCCACATGTTTTCATAATCCCGAAGCGGCAGACGGCGAAAATCCGCATCGACGAATATCTCCGTCTCCAGCTCCGGATTTTCCGCCCGGTCAATATAGAGGCGGATGCTCCCCTTGTCAAAGGAATGATACCGCCGCGCAAAATCCTCCAGCGCATTGCGGACGGAATGGAGGAT
>CALWRE010000037.1 GCA_944383835.1 uncultured Lachnospiraceae bacterium
CGTAAAGTCCGGAGGTAACCACCGGATACCCCAGGATCAACCCGTTCGGGCGAAGCTTTTCCGCCGGCGCGTCCAGCTCCTTTGCCAGCCATTCCCGGTTCCAGAATGTACCATAACTGCAGGCCAGATGGCCTCCCGCCGAAAACCCCGCAAGCACCAGGCCGTCCGGCTGGACATTCCATTCCTCTGCATGTCCGCGCAAAAGAAGAACCGATTTCCCCAGCTCCAAAAGAGCCGCCGGATAGGCTGCCGGGGCCACGGAATAGCGCAGGACTGCCGCATGATATCCCATGGCCGCAAACTGCAGGGCCACCGTCTCCGCTTCCCGGTCGGAGGTCTCCGCGTAAGCCCCGCCCGGACAAATAAGAACCACCGGCCTATTTTGGATCCTAAGCGCAGCCGAGGCGTCCAGCAAATAAAGACAGAGCTTCGCTCCCTTTAAAGATTTTGCATTTTCCACATTCCATTCTTCGTAACGCATTTTCCCCTCCTCCGTCCGCCTCTCAGACCAGGCGGATGCTGATTTTGTTTTCCGTCAGGCAGTTTTCTCCAATATAAATATCAAAAACGCCCGTTTCCACAATATAGCTGCCCTGCTCTGTGTAAAACCCCAGCTGCGGCGCTCCCAGGCAGAAGGTAAGCTCCGCTGTTTCCCCCCGGCGGATGAACGGTTTCTGGAACGCTTTCAGTTCCCGCAGAGGGCGCATCCGGGAAGCCGTCCGGTCGTGGACATAAAGCTGCACCGTCTCCTTCCCATCCCTGTCCCCGGTATTTTTCACCTCCACGGTAAGCCGGAACTCCTCCCCCGCCAGAAATTCATCCAGGGAAAGACGCAGACGCTCCGCCTGTATCTCCCCATAGGCAAAGGAGGTATAGGACAGGCCGAAACCGAAGGGATAGGCAGGGCTCGCAGGACTGTCCACGTAACAGGGATAAACCTCCTCGCCGTAATAGCCGTTAACAAAATTCCCGCTGGAAGTAACATTATAATACAGCGGGATATGGCCGGTCCTGCGCGGAAACGTCATCGGAGCCCTCCCGCTGGGATTGGCTTCGCCCCACAGGATATCGCAGACTGCCTCCGCCGTCTTTGTCCCCCCGTGCCAGGCGTACAAAGCTGCGTCCAAAAACTCCGCCGCCCCCTCCATCGCCAGGGGCCGCCCGCAAAAGAAAATACCAACAAGCGGTTTGCCCAAAGCCCTCGCCCGGCGGATCAATTCCCGCTGGCTGGCCGGAAGGGCCAGATCCGAGACAGAACGTCTCTCCCCCGTCGTCTCCCAGCTTTCGCCCAGGGCAAGAAGAACAACGTCCGCCTGCCGGACCGTCTCCGCCATATTGTCAAACAGGCCAGTTTCATCCGAACACAGCCCCAGCTCTTCTTTCCCTACCCTCTCCTGCATAGCCTCCAGCAGGCTTTTTACATCCGACAGATCATAATCCAGGGTCCAGCTGCCCAGCAAAGACCGTTTTTCCCGGACAAAAGGCCCTAACAAAGCGATTTTCATTCCCTTTTTAAGCGGGAGGACGCCCTCGTTTTTCAGTAACACCATGGATTCCGCCGCCAGAACCCGCGCGTCGTCCAGATGCTTCTTTCTCGCCGCGGCGCGGGGCCGGCAATACGGACGCTCAAACAGCCCCTTGGCCCACTTAACGCGCAGGATGCGCCGCACGGCGAGGTCTATGGCTTCCTCCGGGATCTCCCCTTTTTTCACCAGATCCTCCAGATTTTCCGCATAACAGCCGGAAACCATGTCCATGTCAAGACCGGCCAAGACGGACAGCTTCGCGCAGCCGACCCGGTCCTCTGCGACACCGCAGCGCACAAGCATCTGAACCGCCGCCCAGTCGGACACGACAAACCCCTCAAATCCCAGCCAGCCCCGAAGGATATCCGTCAGATACTTCCTGCTGGAAGTAACCGGCTGGCCGCTTATCTCATTAAAGGCGGACATTACCGTACCTGTCCCCGCCTCCACTGCCGCCCGGAACGCGGGAAGGTAATAATTAAAGAGGGTATAATCGGCGATCTCTGTCCGGTGGTAATCCCTCCCGCCCTCGCTGGCCCCATACCCGACATAGTGCTTGGCGCAGGTTAAAAGGCTGTCCTCATCGGCCGGGTCCGCGCCCTGGAACCCCCGGACACAGGCCCGCCCCATGACGGACGCCAGAAAAGGGTCCTCGCCCCAGCCTTCAATCACCCGTCCCCAGCGGGGATCGCGGCACAGATCCAGCATCGGCGCGAAGGTCCAGTGGACGCTTTCAGCGGCCGCCTCCCGTGCCGTGTCCCGGCAGCATGCTTCCACCAGCTCTGGGTGAAAGGAAGCTGCCTGCGCAAGCGGAACCGGGAATACTGTATGATGGCCGTGGATCACATCCCTGCCGTACAGCAGAGGGATCCCGCAAGGCCCCTCCTCCACCGCCGTCCTCTGCAGTTCATTGCACAGGTCAATGTCGATATTGCGCTTTTGGTCGTTTCCCGCCGTAGCGCTCGAGGCCAGGATAATGGAGCCGATTTCTCCCCGGCGCAGCTTTTCCTTATACGCCTCTATCTGCTCCCTGCCCTTTGGTTCAGGGATCTGGTTCAGCTGGCCGATTTTTTCCCGCAGCGTCATCCGGGAGAGCAGTTTTTCTACCTCTTCGTCCCATTGCGTATAGTCGTATCCCAAAGCATTCTCCTTATCGTCAAAAAAATTCTTAAAAAACGATCCTTAAGAGTCCATTCCCATATATTTCATAATTTCCCGGATATAAACAAGCTTATGCTGCTTAACCGGCAGAGGCCCCAGGCTTTCACCCGGTATTTCAAAGCTGCAAAATCCCTGGTATCCTATCTCCCCCAGGCCCTTCAGCACCGCCTCCCAGTTCACCGTCCCGCGGCCATAGGGCATCATGTGCTGATCCTTCTCCCCCTCGTTGTCCGCGATATGCATCGCCTGCAGGAGATTGCCCGCCTTGGCAATAAAAGCGTAGGGATCCCCCTTGGAAATATTGAGATGGCCCGTATCCAGGCAAATCCCCATCGCCCTGCTGCCGACGGCCTCCGCCAGGGCAATCAGCTCCTCCACGCCCGTGTAAGAGGTTCCCGTCATATTTTCCACGCAAATCCGTATCCCGGCCCCTTCGGCGAAACGGCACAGGGAGGAAAAGGCGTTGACCCGGCGTTCCATAACGGCCTCTTTTTCTTCTCCTGCCCGCCCGCTTCCGGGATGGATAACGGCCGCCTGAATTCCCAAAGCCGCAAACAAGTCGATCCACTCCCGGAGCTTTTCAACGGAAGCCCTGT
This sequence comes from uncultured Lachnospiraceae bacterium, assembly GCA_944383835.1. GTDB lineage: Bacteria > Bacillota > Clostridia > Lachnospirales > Lachnospiraceae > RGIG7193. The sequence goes on from CALWRE010000037.1 coordinate 3,284, forward strand.
AATCCGGGGCGGCCATATTGACGCTCAGCCACAGATGCCCCTGGGGGAGGGCAAAGCCGCTGTCGTCCAGGAAACGTTTCACCTCTTTTCCCACGCCGGTCCCCCGCCCGCGTTCCAGCAGTGAAAACCCATCCTCGTCCGACAGTTC
>CALWRE010000038.1 GCA_944383835.1 uncultured Lachnospiraceae bacterium
GATTCCCTTCGCCTCCCCGGATTCCCTGGCAGTCACGCTGGATCTGCCAAATGCCGGTCCGCTTCGGGGTATGGGTATCCCCCGTGGTATTACCATGATCGCCGGAGGCGGTTATCACGGCAAATCCACCCTGTTAAAAGCTCTGGAGCTTGGCGTCTACAATCACATCACCGGGGATGGGCGGGAGTATGTAATTACCGATGACACCGCCGTAAAACTTCGTGCTGAAGACGGCCGAAGCATTACCGCAGTGGATATCTCCATGTTTATCCGCAACCTGCCAAACGGCAGAGATACCGCCTGCTTCTCCACGGAGGACGCCAGCGGCAGCACCTCCCAGGCCGCCAATGTGGTAGAGGCTATGGAGATGGAAAGCAAAGTTTTCCTCATCGACGAGGACACCAGCGCCACCAACTTCATGATCCGGGACGAGCTGATGCAGCGGGTTATCAACCGGGACAGCGAGCCCATCATCCCCTTTATCGACCGGGTGCGGGAGCTCTACGACCGCTTCGGCATCTCCACGATCCTGGTGGCCGGAAGCTGCGGATCCTACTTCCACAAGGCGGACTGCATCATCCAGATGAAGCAGTATGAGCCCATCGACATCACGGAATTTGCCAAAAAGGAAGCGGCGGCTTTCCCACTTCCCGAGGAGGCCCCCGAGCAGGCCTCGGAGCCGAATTTTGACCGGAAACTGCGCTCCACCCAGCGTCTGGGGGATCGAACAAAGGTCCGCTGTTCCGGCCTTGACGGCCTGTCCGTCGACAAGGAGCCCATCGATCTGCGCTATGTGGAGCAGCTCGCCGACTCCGAACAGGTCAACTTGCTGGGGCAGATCATGAAGTACAGCATCGCTCAGCTGCTGAACGGCAGATACACCATGACCCAGATTGTAGATCACATCGAGAAAATCCTCGACCAGAAGGGTATGGAGGGCATCTGCGGCGGGCGCTTTCTGCCGGGAGGCTACGCTATGCCCCGCCGACAGGAGATCGCCGCCTGCATCAACCGTTATCGGAAGATGAGATAAGCCAATCGGGCAAATACAAAGACTTGATTCCATCATAAGAATGGATAAAATTTCTGTCCATGGAAAGGACAATTTTCTCATAATTATCAGAAATCATGCGCAGTGGCCGGAGTTCCCGTTCCCTTGTTTCCGGCGACTGCATGCTTTCTGTAACTTGAATATAAATTTTATCGTCGGGTCTTTCCGCCACAAAATCCACTTCCATTTCCCCGACTTTTCCGATATAAACGCGGTAATCACGTCGCATCAGTTCCAGAAAGACAATATTTTCAAGAATATGCCCCCGGTCCGCGTCACGATACCCCAAAAGCATATTCCGAAATCCCATATCTATGACATAGTTTTTCCCCAGCGTTTTCAGCAACTGCTTCCCTTTTACATCATAGCGCCCAACAGAATATATTACAAACGCATTCCGCAACATGGAAATATATTTCTCCACCGTTTTCCCCGCAATATTTTTCCCCTTTTGAATATCTCCTTCGTTGGACAACACATTTCCTATATTATTCGGCGAAGTAATACTTCCTATATTGGAGCAGAGGAAAAGCATAATCTTTTGCAGCATATTCTGATCTGCCTGAGGATTGCGCTGAAGGACGTCCCGCAACACTACTGTGGCATAAATCCCCTCCAGCGCCTGCTGGATCCGCGCTTCATGAAACTGATACTCTCGCAGCACCGGCATACCGCCGAATTGAAGATATCTCTGAAACTTTTCTTCCACCGTTACAGCCGGACCAAACTCATAAAAATCCAAAAACTCCTTAAACGAAAGCGGCAAGACACGGATTTCCACATACCGGCCAGAGAGCAATGTGGAAAATTCCGTCGACAACAGATATGCATTGGAACCTGTAATATAAATATCCACATCGTAATCAAGACGAAAAGACTCAATCGCCTTTTCCCAGTGTTCTATAACTTGAAGTTCATCAAAAATCAGGTATGTTTTCCCGCTTCCCTGTATTTTTCCACTGACATAATCGTAAAAAGACAGATAGTCTGTCAAATCACGGTAGCGCAGAGATTCCAGGTTCATATGAACAATGTGATCTTCCGAAACACCATTTTTCAACAGATATTGATGAAAAAGATCCAGCAGAGACGATTTCCCGCATCTGCGAATTCCTGTAACAATCTTAATCAGATCCACATCTTTATTCTGTACAAGTTGATTTAAATATTCCGGGCGATTTATAAGATCCGTCATAAAACACCTCTTTTTTCATATATTATACCCGGAAAACCTAAAATAAACAAGAGTTTCCGACTTATAAGTCAGAAACTCTTGCATATACTATAGTTTTTGATTTAAGAATCCAAAATTTCCCATTTTACCGAGTCATGGAGCGCTCATAATTCTGATAAACCGTAAAGCTGCAGGTGCCGTCATAGTCCTCATACAGATCCAGCTCATAGGTATTGCCCATCTGCGGCGCCACGGTGCACACCGGCGTCTCACAGGTATTTCCGTCCTCATCCACAAAGGAGGCGGAAATGCCGAGCTGGGACAGATCCTCCGTATCCGCTCCCATTTGTTCCAGCTCCGCTCTCGTCAGGGAAAAATCAAATCCGGTTCTCCCCGGCCCTTTCCCATATATCGTGTCAAAGGTCAGGCTGCTGCCGTCAGCCTCCGTCAGTTCCCTGCTGCCGATCAGCGAACTTCCGTTGTAGAAATGTAACGTCACATAGACGATCTTCCCCTCGGTCTGATTGGAAAAACTCATATGAACCGCCCCGGCAAAATCCTCCATCTCCTGCGCGAACAGATGTCTCGCGTAATACCTGGACACATTGAACTGCCGGATACTGTCTTCCGTGCTCTCCTCCAGCGTAACCAGATAGGCGTCCAGCTCCTCCTGGAGCATCTGCTCATTTGTCCCCGCATCTGTCTTTACCAGAGCGCCGTAAATGGCCGACGCCGCATCCGTGGACAATCCCATCAGGTAACTGTAATCACTGTTTTCTCCATCCATATGAGCCAGATTGTACCGGGCAATAAAATAATCCACATGGCTGAAGGACAGCGCCAGGTAGCAGACACAGACAGCTGCCATCCCATAGGTAAAGAGAGGAAATCCTTTCTTCCAGATCTGCAACAGAATCCCCGCCAGAAGAATCGCAATGACCGCCAGCGCCCAGAGCACCAACACCCGCAGAAATGTCAGGTGGTACACCTGCACATACATGATCATCCGCATAGCGCTGGAGGCCGCCATGATATAG
>CALWRE010000039.1 GCA_944383835.1 uncultured Lachnospiraceae bacterium
TGGATCCGCCCCGGGACACGATATTGGTCAGGCGCTTCGCCCTCTTGAACCGGTCTGCGGTCTGGCGGTTGATGCCCACGTGAATGGTCTGGAAGTCCACACCGTCCTCCGCATGCATTTCCACAATGCGGATCCACTCCTCGGAGGTGATCTCCTTCAGGGGCTTGTGGTAATACACCACCGCGTCGTAAATGGGCACCGTGCCGATGATGGCCGGGCACTCCGCGGTGAGCTTGCGGCGGAATTTCCGGGTATCGCCCCAGGAGCTTAAGTCCATGATGGACTCCGCGCCCATCTTCACCGCGTCGTTCACCTTCGCAAGCTCCATGTCCAGGTCCTTGCAGTCCCTGGATGTGCCCAGATTTACGTTGATCTTTGTCTTTAACATGGAACCGATGCCGTTGGGCTCCAGACATTTGTGGTTCTTATTAGCCGGTATGGCCACCTTTCCCTGGGCCACCAGCTCCCTGAGCTTCTCCGGGTCAAACTGCTCCTTCTCGGCCACCTTCTTTAGTTCCTCGGTGAGGATTCCCTTTCTGGCGGCGTCCATCTGTGTTGTGTACTCCATAGTCTCCTCCTTTTTCTTGGAAAATAGGAATTCAGCGAAGCGGGGCGAATGCAAAGCGTTCGATCCGATGCCGTCGGGCGCACTGCAAAAAATCCATGCCCCGCAGGGCATGGATAACATACGCATACAATTACGATCCATATTTCCCTACGTTGGCATTACCCAAATCAGGTACAAACGGTCGAAGTTTGATTACTTCCTCTCAGCCTGCTCCACAAGCTCCCTGTTATGATTTAGCATAGCACCAGCGGGGTGGGTTGTCAATGAAAAAATACGGGGGTGAAATTTACAGATTTTGGGTTTCAGTTCCGATAATGGGCAGTATAAGGAAGCCTATTATTATGGCAAGAAGAGAAAAGCAGTCCGTACACAAAGTAGTCATGACGGAGGGAAAGCGCAACATTGTCCGCCAACTCCTGGATGAGTATGATTTCCAGACTGCTCAGGATATCCATGAGGCCCTTAAAAACCTGCTGGGAAGCACCATTAAGGAGATGATGGAGGCGGAAATAGATGGGCATCTCGGCTATGGCAAATCGGAACGGTCGAATTCGGATGACTACCGCAACGACTACAAGCCCAAGCGGGTCAACAGCAGCTTCGGGAGCATGGAGATCTAGGTACCTCAGGACAGGAAGTCCACGTTTGAGCCACAGGTGGTAAAAAACGCCAGAAAGATATTTCCGGCATCGACCGGAAGATTATCTCCATGTACGCAAAAGCTATAACGACCAGACAGATCTCGGATACCTTGATGGATATCTATGGCTTTGAGGCTTCGGAAGGTTTTATCTCGGATGTAACAAACAAGATACCGCCGCAGATTGAGGGTTGGCAAAACCGGCCGCTGGAAGATGTTTACCCTGTGGTCTACATCGACGCAGTCCATTACTCTGTACGGGAGGACGGGGTGAGCCGCAACCTTGCCGCCTACGCTATCCTCGACCTTACGCTGGAAGGAAAGTCCCCGCTCTCTCGGATTACCGGGTTTTCATAATAATATTTGCCGATTTTTTCAAAAGGCTCCGGGATTAGGCCTGCCCGGCTCCAGCGGATCAGGTACTGTCTGCAGAGCTCCTCAAACGCATGGGGGACATACTGGAATTCAAAATCTCCGCTGATATAACGATCATAAAATGTATCTGGCTCCATGACGTTCATCTGAGATGAGAAGCGGAAGATATACCTGTAGTAAAACAGCGACAAATTATCAGTGATATAATATCCTGTCTTTCTTTTGGTCATTGATAAGAGCTTCCCTCCGAACAACCTCCATGCGGATCAAACGCTTCAAACGCTTTATTTGTATTGATAATTTTAGAAATCTCTGACTCTAGATACATAGAGACTTCATTTTCCAGCCTGGTCCCCGTGGACGCAATCAGCTCCTGGATGTTCTCCCGGACAGACAAGCCTCTATCAATCAGCCTATTATAATAGGGAATTCCCCTCCCCTCCATCAAAAAAATACGCTGTAGAAGCGCACTTTGTCCTCATCAGAAAACGAGGGATAGAACATAGCCGACTCATAGTAGTCCCTCGGTTTCAGATCAATGGTCAGATCTGCCCGGCCTGAAGCTCACTCCGTTTCAGCATGCAGTGAAGATCCCCTCGCTGGGTTTCCCGTCCATAAAATTTCATTCTCTGGATTGCCTCCATTCATTTCTTCTGCATTAAGTACAGCATAGTGAGAGAAGTGCAGCAACCACTAATTCGAAGTTCACCGAGTCGATTAGAACCGAGCTAATTTCCAGTACAAAACCGCCCCGGACACTCCCGTCATCTATTCGCAAAAAACTGAATTAGCGAATAATTCCTATAAATAACTTCTACAATCCTCTTATTATTTCCACACCTCTCGCCTCATCCCCCTCTTATCTCACCGTTTCCTGTCCCATTCCCTCTTCTCGTCAAATCTCCTTGTACTTCGCCCGGAAACTGTCTATAATATCTATAGCGAAGGAACACGGTTACTACTCATCCGCACGCAGAGAATGGAGGAGCCTCTATGAAAAAGCCGCTGCCCATAGGCATCGAATTTTATAAACAGCTGGTTGATCGGCCCTATTACTACGTGGACAAAACCCTCATTATCAAAAAGCTGCTGGACGACGGCGCGGCTGTCAGCCTTTTCACGCGCCCGAGGCGTTTTGGCAAAACCTTGACGCTCACCATGCTCAAAGCCTTTTTTGAGGACGAGCGGGACGGAATGGGCCGCCGCATAGACAACTCCCATTATTTCCAGGGCATGAAGATCATGGAGGCCGGCGAAGCCTATACCCGCCGCATGGGACAGTATCCCGCCATTTTTTTGTCTCTGAAGTCTGCAAAGCAGCCGGATTTCTCCATGGCCTATGAAAGCCTGGTTGATGAGATCACCCGGGAATACGTGCGCCATCGCTACATACTCGCATCGGACGTCCTACCGGCAGAGTATCGCATCCGCTATGAGGCAGTCATGAACCGTCAGGCAGATCGGGTCGGCCTCGCAAAGTCCTTAGCTTTTTTGTCCGAATGTCTGAGGCTGTGGCACAAAAATAAGGCGGTAATCCTCATCGATGAATATGATGTTCCCCTGGAAAATGCTTTTTTCCGCGGATTTTATCCCCAGATGACGGACTTTATCCGCTCCCTTCTGGAATCCGCCCTTAAGACGAATGAGAACCTGGAATTTGCGGTGATTACCGGCTGTCTGCGCATCAGCAAAGAAAGCATTTTCACAGGACTGAATAATCTGAAAATCAATACCGTGTTAAGCAGCGGCTTCGGCGAATACTTTGGCTTCCTCCCCGCAGAGGTAAAAGATATGGCGAAATTTTATGGGTTGGACAGCCATATGGAGGAGATCCGTCAGTGGTATGACGGATACCGGTTCGGCCTGGCTGAAGTCTACAATCCCTGGAGCGTTATCAATTATATCAGCCAGGCTGTGAACGCAGATTCCCTCCCCAGGCCCTACTGGTCCAACACCTCATCAAATGATATCGTGCGCCATCTCATAGAGCAGTCGGACGCGTCTGTGAAAAGCGAGCTGGAAAGCCTGCTCGCAGGTGGGACGCTGGAAAAACCGATCCACGAAGATATCACCTACGAGGATATTTACAAGACCCAGGACAATCTGTGGAATTTTCTCTTTTTCACAGGATACCTGAAAATGACCGGGCAGAGCCTTAAGGGAAACACCATTTATGTGTCTCTGACGCTGCCCAACGAAGAAGTTCGGTATATTTACGAAAATACCATTCAGGAATGGTTTGAACAGAAGGTTAAACAGACAGATTTGACCGCCCTGTACGAGGCCTTGAAGGAAGGCCGGGCCGGCGACCTCTCTGAGCGAATTTCCGAACAGCTGGCTGAGACCATCAGCTACTTTGATTATGCGGAGAATTATTACCACGGGTTCTTAAGCGGCCTTTTAAAAGGCTGTCCGGGAATGGCTGTATTTTCCAACCGTGAGAGTGGAAACGGCAGGCCGGATCTCCTGCTGAAAACCCCCTCTGTCCGTGGAATGGCCATTTTAATAGAAATCAAGACGGTAAAGAACTTTGACCGCATGGCCGACGGCTGCACACAGGCCCTTGCCCAGATAGA
>CALWRE010000040.1 GCA_944383835.1 uncultured Lachnospiraceae bacterium
CTTTTGCTGCATTTGATAATTTTGCTGATGCTTTCAATATATGGGATTACCTTCGTTGTCTTTCTCATGGGACTTTTTCTGGGATTTATCCGAAAGGGAAATCCGGAAAGCTGAGCATGGCATAGAAAAACTGCCGTACCTGCGAAATGTTTGGTGCGGCAGTTTCTGTGTGATATACCCGGCAAGGGGATGTGGCGCCTCAGCGGATAAAGTTGGTAGAGACACGTTCCTCTTTTTCGGGCAGGCCGTATTTTTCTTTGCCCAGGGCGATGCTCTTAATCAGGAAGGCCATATTATGGCCGAGGGTGCGCATCACCTGCAGCCCCTCTTTATCCTGGCGGACCTCATCGGGCGTGTTGCCGTGGACGCTGTTCCAGTACTGGCTGGAGGCGATGGGCATGCCGGAAATGGTAAAATATTTGTTCAGTTCGTCAAAGGTGGCGGAACATCCGCCGCGTCTGGCGGAGACGACGGCCGCGCCCACCTTCATGGTCTTGTCGCCGGGGGTGCTGTAGAAGAGACGGTCCAGGAAGGAGATCAGGGTGCCGTTGGCGGAGGCATAGTAGACCGGGGAGCCGATCACCAGTCCGTCGCATTCCTGGAACTTGGGCGCGATCTCATTCACCATGTCGTCAAAAACGCATTTGCCGGTGGTTTTGCAGCGGCGGCAGCCAATGCAGCCGCGGATATCCTTGTTCCCCACTTGAATGATTTCTGTTTCGATTCCTTCCTTTTCTAAAGTAGAAGCTACTTCGCTGAGGGCCGTGTAGGTACAGCCGTTTCGGTTCGGGCTTCCGTTGATTAAAAGAACTTTCATTTTGTACCTCCTCTTTGAAAGACAATGGCGGCTTGCGGATTCTTTCCTGGGCCGCTGTGGCTACAATACATATATTACCCAAAAATAAATTTTCGTCAAGAGCGGCCCCGCGGAGGGCCAGAGGGATAAGGCGGCAGGACAGACGCAAGAATGGGCTGAGGAATTGATAAAAAAAACAGATATAGGTTGCTGTATGGGGAATATTATGTTAAAATAAAGTCATGCAACTGGTTTTGACAGAGAATGGGAAAAGGAGGAGAAGATAATGCCATTCAGAAAATCAAAGTTTTGGTCGCTGCTCAGCCTGCTTTTATGCCTGGCTCTGGCGGTGACGGCCTGCAGCCCTGCCTCGACAGAGGCAACACAGACGCAGCCGGCTGAAACGGCGGCTGCTCAGACGGAGGGTGCAGAGGAGGAGACGCCGGCTGCCGAGGGAGCGTATACCGACGGGGTGTATACAGGCAGCGGCTCCGGCATGCACAGCAATATTGAAGTCAGCGTGACGGTGGAAGGAGGGAAAATCACTCAGATTGATATCCTTTCACAGGAAGAGACGCCGGGCCTGTCCGACCCTGCCTTTGAGCAGATCCCGCAGGCGATCATCGATGCGCAGAGCACCGATGTGGATGTGGTCGCTAACGCGACGATGACGTCCGAAGGCATTATTGCGGCGGTGAACGCGGCACTGGAGGGCGGAAATACCGGCGATACGGCAACGGCAGAGCTGACCATTGAGCCGGACGTGATTGTGGTCGGCGCAGGCATGGCCGGTCTGTGCACCACGGTACGGGCAGCGGAGCTGGGCTTGAATGTACTGCTGCTTGAAGCAAGCGTGCGCGTAGGCGGCTGCATCCATTATGCAGGCGGCACGATTTCCGGCGCGGGCTTTAAGATTCAGGAGGAGAACGGTGTGGAGGATACGCCGGAGGCCTTCTATGAGGATATTGTCGCGCTGGGCGGCGAGGGCGAATTCAATGAAGACCTGGCCTGGACCCACTGCGAGAATTCCGGTGCGGCCATCGACTGGCTGGATGAGGACATCGGCGTGGATTTTGGCGACCGCAGCCTGGTTGGCGGAGCCTACACGGCGATGGACACCCTGCGCGTGACCAGGGCTCTGGGTTCCTACTCCATGGGAGCGGCCCTGGGTTATCTGGAGCCTCTGGAGGCTCGTCTGAACGAGGCCATCGACGCCGGCAATGTTCAGCTGATGTTAAATACCACGGTTACCGAGCTGATTGTCGAAGGAGATGAGAGCAAGGGCGTGCGCTGCGGCGACACCGAATATCTGGCTCCCTCGGTCGTACTTGCCACCGGCGGTTACTGCTACAATGAGGAGCTTCTGAAGATGGCCGGCTTTGAGAACGTCATCTCTGCGGCTCCGCAGACCTCCAATGGCTCCGGCTTCTATCTGGCTCAGGCTGTGGGAGGAGTCTTTGACAACATGGATAAGACCGTGATCTTCTATGGCGGCGGCATCCCTACGGACGGTTTTGACATGACGTATCAGGCCAACACCAGCTATCCCGGACGCATCTATGTGGATCTGGACGGAAACCGTGTGGGCGATGAGGACGGAAACGACATCAATATGTGGAAAAATGCCGAGGAGAATAAGCTCTACGTGATTATTTCCGGCAATATGGTGGATGAGGAGACGGCGTTTTTGCGCAAGAGCATGGCGCAGAGCGGTTTCCCGCTGGATAATAACGGATGGGATATGCTGGAGACCATGGCGGCGGAGGGCGAATATGCCTTCAAAGCGGATTCCCTGGAAGAACTGGCGGAGCTCCTGGGCACGGAAAACCTGGTTGCCACGGTGGAGCAGTACAATGCGGATGCGGCGGCTGGAGAAGACAGCCAGTTTGGACGCGATCCGGCGAACATGGTTGCCCTGGAGGAGGGGCCTTACTATGCTCTGCTCACGGTTCCTTACGTGTGGTCCGGTACTTCCGGCGGTGTGAGAGCTGACGGAGAGGGCAGGCTGCTGCGTGAGGATGGTACGGCAGTAGAGGGCCTGTTCCTGGCCGGTGAAATCTTAGGGCCGACCAACATCCTGGGCCGCATCAACTTCGGCGGCATCAACCACAGCATGTGCGCTACCTGGGGCATGCTGGCGGCTGAGCATGCGGCGGAGAGAGCTGGAAAGCAAAGCGAATAAAGGAACGTTTCAAAATAAAAAAGTGAAATGAGCAAGAAGACCGGCGGGAAGCGGGAAAGTTTCCTGGCCGGTCTTTGCTATTACAAGACGACTATCATGAAAAACGAAAAAATAATATTGAAAAACAATAAAAAAGTATTGCAAAACAGGATGAACCGTGCTATACTCACCCTAAGCTGCCAAAGCAGCTATGCTGAGGCGGCCGCGCTGAAGGCAAAAGGTTTTGGCCTCTTGCTTTGGCCGACACGCGAATGGAAAAGGAGAGTTTGTCTATGTTGGAAAATACGGCGGATTCGGGAAAAAATATGGCAAGGGAAGAGGAGAAAGGGGCGGAATGGCTGCTTTCCCTGGCAATTCCGGCAGCGGCCTATCTCTATATTTCTTTGTTGGGATGGCCAACCGTGCTGCAGAGCTGGCTGTGGCAGGCTCCGCCATATTGGCAAGTTTGGCGGCGCATAGGGGTTGGCTGGCTGATTTTTGCGATTGTTTTTGCCGCCTGCGGGCTTCTGTATCTGCGTGCGGCAGGCCGGAAACCTGCCAGAGGCAGCTGGGGGTATTTGGCGCTGATGGGCGCGGTGGCCCTGTGGTTTCCGATATGTTTTAGGGAGGATCAGAACATTTTCATTTACATGCTGATTTATCTGCATGGGGTGGCCGTATATTGGCTTTTGGCTGCGGCGGATAACCGAAGCGACGCCTATCTGAATGAGCGCGGCGTGAAGGATTTGGGCCGGGGCTTTGTCTCCCTCCCTTTTAGCGGCTGGCTGCTATGCTTTCGTTCCTGGGCGAGCCTGCTTGTCTGGGGGCTGCGCGGCAGCCGGGAGGAAAAGGGGAGGGGCAGGCAGGTGTTTTTCGGCCTGCTGATCTGCGTCCCTGTGTTCTTTCTGATGGCTGCAGTTCTGATGAGGGCGGATGAATATTTCTCCTTTTTTGTAGAGACATTGTTTTCCGGTTTACTGGGCCTTTTTGATCAGGCGAATTTTGCATCGGTGATTTTTACCCTGATTTTTTGGATGCCGGTGACCTGCTATCTGTACAGCCTGATCTACAATGCAGTCCGCAAAAAGGCGCCGCAGCCGGGGGTCAGAAGGCAGGCGCCGCAGACGATGCTTGCAAGCTTTCTGGTCCCTCTGCTTTTGTTGTACCTGCTTTTCTTTGCCGTGCGGCTGGCGGGGATTTCCGGCGCGATGGAGGATATAGCGAGCGGAGAGATCTATGTCAGCACCTACGCCAGGGAAGGTTTTTTTGAATTGTGTGTGGTTGCGGCTGTGAATCTGTGCGTTTTTGGCCTGGTCAGCTGGTTTTCTCCCCAGGCGGGGACGGGCCTGCGTCTGCTGCTCAGCGGCCTGTGTGCGGAAACCATAGCGTTCATCGTGCTGGCCTTCTCGAAAATGTGGTATTACATTTCGACGTATGGCAGCTTTACTCTGAAAAGAGTGTTATGCTGCTGGCTGCTCCTGACCCTTCTGGTGCTTTTCGCAATGATGACGGTTCAGCTGTGGAAACGCTTTAAGGGAGTGCGGATCGGCGTCTGGTTTGGCTGCATAACCTTCCTGCTGCTGGCCTACAGCAATCTTCCGGCCTGGGCCCCGTGAGAATCCCTCTCTGACTAGCGGATAAACAGCTGCCAGATCAGATACAGGTGAACGAGAAGAAAGACAGGCAGGCTGACAAAAAACTTGGGCTTATGGGTCTTGTGATGGAAGAGATACATGCCGGCAAGACCGCCCAGGCTGCCGCCCAACAGGGAGGCCAGCAGCAGGGTACGCTCGGGGATACGCCACCGTCCTTGGATGGCTCGTCTTTTGTCTATCCCAAAAAGCAGGAATGCGAGCAGATTGATTGCGATCAGATAGATCTGAAAAAGCTGCGGTAAAGTCATAGGTTATTACTCCTGGCGATGAATTTATTTCTTCTATGATTATACACCAAAGAAGGAGAAAACGGGGGATTTTTTGAGCGCTTGGGCGGGCGCCTGCACAGAAAGGAGAGCGGAAGGAGGGTATTAGGGAATGAAGGACAGAAAACAGGCAAAAAGAGGGAAAAAATTAAGACAGATGGCAGTGCTTGCGATAGCTCTGATTACAGCTGCGGGCACTCTTTCCGGCTGCAAAGGGCTGGGCTTGACTGCAGCGGAAATGCTGGGGCTTTCCGCAGGCGGAGAACTGCGGGAAATATCGGAGGCGCTGGGAGTGGATGTGACAGAAGGAAATGTCGTCGAGTCGGAGGATTCCCATGGGGGATTTCATGGAGACGGCATGACTTTTGTCGTTCTGCATTTCGATGAAGGCGGGCTGGCAGATCAGCTCGAGGGACTTGCAGGCTGGCATCCGCTGCCTCTCAGTGAAAATACCGAAGCTCTGGCCTATGGCCGTGATACGGAGGATGGCAGGAGAGGCCCCTATCTGTGCGATGATGAGGGACAGCCTGTGTTTCCGGAGATTCAAAACGGTTATTACTACTTTCGTGACCGACACACGGAAAGCAAGGACGTTTATGACGATGGAGACGTTTTTGAACGCAGCTCTTATAATTTTACCATGGCAATTTATGATATAGATACGGACAGGATGTATTACGTCGAATTTGACACATAAGCGGAACATATCGCAGGAGTATTGTCCGTGAAATCCGATATTGGATTTGTTTCCAAAGGAGGAGGAAAGGAGGCGGTAAGGTGATACGGAGGCTTCAGCGTTCTGCCCGGCTGCGGGTGGTCACGGCTCTTTCTTATTGCTGGCTGCTCTTCGCGGCGGCTCTGGTACTCTGGTGCCAATGGGATGAGCCAAACTTTTTTTAAGCGGATCGATTGACGCAGGCAGTAACGGTCATTGGGTACCTGCTCTATGTCTTTCATGTGGCCTGTGTCTGCGTATCGACGATGGTATTCTGTTCCCTTCTGCTGTGCCG
>CALWRE010000041.1 GCA_944383835.1 uncultured Lachnospiraceae bacterium
CTTTAGACGGGATGCCGTTTCGGACGACACCACCCGGACCCTGCTGGACTGCGATCTGTTGATCCTGGACGATCTGGGGACGGAATTCCTCTCCCCGTTCTTGACTTCCTCCATCTACAACCTGATAAACTCCCGGCTGATGGCGCAAAAGCCCACGATTATCAGCACCAACCTCACGCTCAAGGAACTCGAAAAACGGTACTCCGAGCGGTTTGTTTCCCGGATTATCGGCAACTATACCCATTTTCCCTTTTATGGCAAGGACGTGCGGCAGCAAAAACGGATGGCGCGCAATACAAAATCAAAACCCTTGCCCAAACATGGATCCCCCTCCCCTTCTCCATAAGATCAAAAAAAGCTGGACAGGCCATGCCTGCCCAGCTTTTTCTCTCACTTCCTTTCCAAAAGGGATTTCTTCTAGCTGAATATATAAAGCAATATGTGACTTCCGCGATCCCTTGTATTATTTCGTTATGTTATCGGTTAGGCCTGTTTTGACCTGTTAGCAGGGGAATGCCCTTTCAAACATCAGGAAGTCTTTTCCTGCGTGAGCTGGGTGATTTGCACGATGGTAGTGTCGTCTTCCTCTTCCACGAAAAAGTTGGAGAGGCTCTCATAGAACGCTCCCACAGTCACCGCTAACAGGGTAACAAGGATGCATAACAGCATACCCAAAACTGCAGATTTTCTTTTCTTCTGACGGGATAATTCTTCCTGAAGGCTTTGCGCCTGTTTCCGGCGGTGCATACGCACCCTTTTGTGGAAGCGGCGCAATTTCTTTGCGGGAAGGGGAACCATATATGCTTTACGGAAGGATTCCAGCTGTTCTTCGTCCATGGCCTGCAAAGCTTCCTCATCGCCATGCAGAATCAAGTCGATTTCTTTGGCATATAAGGCATCTTTTTGGACAGCTTCTTTTTTATCTTTCATAAAACCTGGCCTCCTTAAATATTTTTTGCGCCCGTTTCCTCGCACGGGAAACAAACATCCGCACAGATCCTACGTTGTCATATCCCAAATCACTACGGATTTCTTCCAGATCCATTTCTGCAACGCCGTAGGAATACAAGAGATATTGATCTCGTTTTGAAAGCTTTTCCATTAACTCCCGTACTTCCAGGACACTGTTTCTGCGGATACAAATATCTAAAGTATCGCTGTTTTCATCCAAGATGTTGACAATACAGTCCTCTTTATCCTCCATTTGGTATTGCCGTTGCTTTTCTGCATATTGTTCCCGATAATAATCCAAAAGTTTGTAACGCATCGTCATGAAGACACAGATCGATCGAGATTTCCTATCCATATTTTCCAGCTCCGGCAGCTTGGGGATCAAAGCTAAGAGAATGTCCTGGATCAAATCCTCCGCGTCCGCATGATTGGAAATTTTGGTTTCCAGGCATTTTAACACAACGCCATAGTAATCTTTGTAGATCGTATCCAACAGTTTTCTATATTTTCTGCTAAGTTTTTTAGCAGAATTTAATTTTGAAAAATTACAATCATCCACATTATCATCTCCAATACCTTTGAATCGTCGAAAGCCGTATTGCTTTGTTGTCCAAGACGATCATTTTCACATCTCAGAGAACGAAAAAGAGCGAAAGCTTTCAAACTTCCGCTCTTTCAGCTAGCTTTCATTTCACGATTTCATTAGGAATTGGAGGACTTATCAGCCCAGTAGCTGGTATCTCTTGTCGAAGCTCCATGCGCCTGTGTCCCCTGTGCAACGTCTATCTTGACCGAAGCGTGGGTCACCCGCTCCCCATCCTGATAGACCTCATACACAATATAGCATGTCCCTTCTCTGCGGCCAGTCACGCGGAAATTCCCATTGGCAAGCTGCTGCAGATTCACAATCGATCCAGTACGGGAATCACTGACCCGCAGGATCCCGTCCCGATACATTTCCTGTACTTCTTCCCCTGTCAGCGTTCTGCCGTTGCCGTCTTTGATTGTCACTCCAATATCGTAAACATCCCCCGGGGACATCTGGTAATTGACCGTATCCAGCATGATACTGCCGCCCACCGGATAAATCACGGCGTCAAAGCTTGCCGTATCTCCCTGATAAGTCACCTGTATCTGTACGGTCCCGGCTTGTTTTGCCGTAATGCGGTATTTTGCCCCCCGGCTGTCTCCTGCATTATATACCTCTACGGAAGCAATATTTGGATCACTGGATTCCACTACCAGGTTATCGACGTCATTATTGCCTCTGACCAGGAAGTCATATACACTGACGCCGCCAATCATATACACAATCTGCGTATCCAGCGTGACTCCCTCTGTTCCCGGCGCAAGCACGACCGGGGTCTTGACAATATTGCTGACGGGACTGTAAATGTAGGGTTTCAAAAGATCCATATTTTCATGAACGGCCATCACATAGTAACTGTACGGGCCGCCCTGCGGAATATCGGTGTCGGTAAACGTGGTGTAGATGGTAGAGCCTACAATCTTTACATCCCCGTTATCCCCTGCACGGTACACCAGGTATTTGGTGGCGTTTGTAACAGGTTCCCAGTTCAAATACATCTGGTTGTTAGCATACTGCCCGGTGATGGTAGTAGCCTCTAGGCTGCTGACGGTATCGTCCGACATGTAAATCAGGTTCAAATCGGTAATCCCGCTGGCAATCGCTCCCTGCACCTGTTCGCTGAAGCTGTACTGCCAAATATCCGCCTGCACATCGGTGGAATAAATGGTGTGGTAGGTTAAAAACTCGCTGTCGCTTTTCTTGGGATGCCCATACCAGACCTTGTAGCCTTTGCCTTTCAGCGCATCCCAGTCCATTTTCTTCAGGATGTTGGTAGGGCCGTATATGGCGGGCTGGTATCCCTCTTCCTGAATCCGGTCGCAGAAAGCCATTGCAATTTCCGTAAGCTGTTCGCCGCTCATCGTATAATGCCCCACTTTAGACTCCTCAATATCGTAGGCGATGGGCAGGGTAATTTGATCCTTGTATTCCGGGATGCTTTCATTGAGCAGGCGGATCACATATTCCGCTTCCAGCACCGCCTCTTCCGCATTGGTTGCGTAGCTGTAATGGTACAGGCCGATGGGCAGGCCGACTGCCAACGCGCCCGCAACATTGGCCTCTACGTTCAGGTCGTTCTGTTCGGGGAAGTCCATCCAGCCGAACGACGCGCGGATGATGGCAAAATCAATGCCCTGTTCCTTCACCAGCTCCCAGTCGCAGGGGTTGCGGGAATTGTTATGTACCGAAACGTCGATCCCGGTATAAAACCCAACCGAAACCATACAGGATGCCGTGCCGCCGTCCGGGGCGGTGGCTGTAATCTTCACCCGCCCCATCTTCAGGCCGGTGACCTTCCCGGTGCTGTCCACCGT
>CALWRE010000042.1 GCA_944383835.1 uncultured Lachnospiraceae bacterium
CGGAACTTGCCAACATCGTCAACGAAGCCGCCCTGCGCGCGGTGCGTGACGGACGTAAGGTGGTAACCCAGGCGGATCTGGAAGAAAGCATCGAGGTGGTTATCGCCGGATACCAGAAGAAGAACGCTATCCTGACGGATCAGGAGAAGAAGGTTGTGGCCTACCACGAGGTCGGTCATGCATTGGTTGCGGCCAAGCAGACCAATTCGGCTCCGGTCCAGAAGATCACCATCGTGCCCCGTACCTCCGGCGCTCTGGGCTATACGATGCAGGTGGAGGAAGGCAACCATTATCTGATGAGCCAGGCGGAGCTGGAAAACAAGATCGCCACCCTGACCGGCGGACGGGCGGCGGAGGAACTGATCTTTAATTCCGCCTCCACAGGGGCTTCCAACGACATCGAGCAGGCCACCAAGCTGGCCCGGGCGATGATTACCCGCTACGGCATGAGCAAGGAGTTTGACATGGTCGCCATGGAGACGGTGACCAACCAGTATCTGGGAGGAGACACGACCCTGGCCTGTTCGGCCCAGACCCAGGCGCGGATCGACGAGCTGGTGGTGGAGCTGGTAAAGAAGCAGCACCAGAAAGCGGTGCAGATCCTTCTGGATAACAGGGATAAGCTGGACGAACTGGCCAATTACCTGTATCAGAAGGAGACGATTACCGGAGAGGAGTTTGTGGAAATCCTGAACCGCTGACAAGCGGCCGGGGCGGCTTTGGGGAAGGCCGTGTCCGGAACGGGAAATCCTGCGGGAAGGAACAAAAATGGGGGATGAGGGAAAACCTCGTCCCCTGCTTTTTTAGAGGGACGAAGAAGCTTCATGGCATTTCAAAAAACGTGTCAGGGAGGAAAACATGTTTAGACTTTTGAAGAGAATGAGACGGCAGGAATGGATGATGGCCGCCCTATGCGCCCTGTTTGTACTGGGCCAGGTTTATTTTGATCTGCGGCTGCCGGATTATATGAGCGACTTAACCGTCTTAATCAAAACGCCGGGCAGCACGATGGAGGATATTTTGTTTACCGGCGGCGAGATGCTTTTTTGTACGCTGGCAAGCGCCGTCCTCTGCATAGGCGGCGGCTTTCTGACGGCCAGGGTGGCGGCTGGCTTCGGCTACGTCGTGCGCCAGGACGTCTTTGAAAAGATTGCGGATTTCGGCCAGCAGGAAATGATGGCTTTTTCGGTTCCCAGCCTGATCAACCGGACGACCAACGATATCACCCAGATTCAGATGCTGGTGTCCATGGGACTGCAGATTCTGATCAAATCCCCGGTGATGGCGGTTTGGGCCGTGATCAAGATCGTAAATAAGAGCCGGACCCTGTCGGTGATTACGGCGGGCTTTGTAGTGGCCCTTCTGGTGATGATGATCCTGATTATCGCCATCGTCTTTCCCAAGGTGCGCCGGGTGCAGAAGCTGAACGACCGGATCAACCTGGTGGCAAGGGAAAATCTGACCGGCATCAATGTGGTTCACGCCTACAATGCGGAAGACTACCAGAATGAAAAGTTTGAGAAGGTCAACGAGACGCTGATGAAGACCCAGCTGTTTAACCAGCGCACCTTCGCCTTCCTGACACCTGCGGTTACGCTGGCGATGAACACCCTTTCCTTGGTGATCTACTGGGTGGGGGCGGCCATTGTAAACAATGTCCCGGCGGCCGATACGGCCCTGCGTCTGACGACCTTCAGCGATATCGTCGTCTTTGGTACCTACGCCACCTATGTGATTATGACGATTATGATGCTGGTGATGATCATTATGCTGATGCCGGCGGCCCAGGTTTCCGCCCAGCGTGTCAACGAGGTGCTGGATACGAAGGTTTCGATTCATCCGGGCGCAAAGACCGAGGCGCCGGAAAAGGGCACGGTGGAATTCCGCCATGTTTCCTTCCGCTACCCCTCCTCCGGCAAGGATATCCTTTCCGATATCAGCTTTACGGCAAAAAAGGGAGAGACGGTGGCCTTTATCGGCGCCACCGGCAGCGGCAAAACGACGCTGGTCAGCCTGATTGCCCGCTTCTACGATGCGACGGAGGGAGAAGTGCTGGTAGACGGGCAGAATGTAAAGGACTATACCTTTGACGCCCTGTATAACCGCCTGGGCTATGTGACGCAGAAGGCGGTCCTCTTTGCCGGGGATATCCGCCGGAACGTCCTTTTCGGCGAATTGGAGGCGGAAAAGACCGATGAAAACGTAGACAATGCCCTGCGCCTGGCCCAGGCCAGCGAATTTGTGGAGAAGCTGCCGGAGGGCATAAAGGCCCCGATTGCCCAGAGCGGGGCAAACGTATCCGGCGGGCAGAAGCAGAGGCTCTCCATTGCCCGCGCCCTGGCCAGGAAACCGGAAATTTTGATTTTCGACGATTCTTTCTCCGCCCTCGACTACCGGACCGACCGGGCGCTGCGCGAAGGCCTGGGGCGTGAGCTGGGGGAGACGACGAAGCTGATCGTCGCCCAGCGAATCGGCACAATCCGAGGCGCAGATAAGATTATCGTCCTGGACGAGGGAAAGGCGGTCGGAATCGGCACCCATGAGGAGCTTCTGCAGACCTGCCCGGTGTACCAGGAGATAGCCAAATCCCAGCTGTCCGAAGAGGAGCTGGGCCTTGCGGAAAGGAGGGACGCGTGATGAGCGGTCAGAATATGCGCCGGATGAATGTGCCGGAAAAAAGCAAAAGAGGAATCGGCGGCGTGCTGCGGGAGCTGTTTGCCTATGCCCAGAATATGAAGCTGCCGATGGCGGTCGCCCTGCTTTTCGCTGCGGTGGGAGCGATCCTTACGATTGTCGGGCCGAATCTGTTAAGCCAGATCACCGACTTGATTTCCAATTCCCTTATGGGGGAGATCGACCTGGCGGCGATTGGCCGCGTGGGCGTCAAGCTTTTGATTCTCTATGGCCTCAGCGCTGTGTTTACCTATGTGGAGCACTATATCATGTCCACGGTCACCCTTCGGCTTTCCCGGCAGATGCGGGGGGACTTGTCCCGCAAAATCAACCGCGTGCCGATGAATTATTTTAATAAGGTATCCTTCGGCGATATCCTGAGCCGTGTGACCAACGACGTCAGCACCCTGCAGCAGGCCCTGGCCAACAGCCTGCCCTCGATTGTCAGCGCCGTCGCCCAGTTCGTCGGCTGCCTGGTGATGATGCTGGCGACCGAATGGAGGATGGCCCTGGCTGCCATCGCCGTGACGATTCTGGGCTTTGCCGTTGTGGCTGTTGTCATGCTCCGCTCCCAGAAATATTTCACAGCCAGGCAGAAGGAGCTGGGTACCCTCAACGGCTATATTGAGGAAATGTACTCCGGCCACGATGTGGTGCGGATTTCCCGCGCCGGCGAGCAGATCAAGGAAACCTTCGGCAAAATGAACGAGGGCCTTTACGATGCGGACTGGCACAGCCAGTTTCTCTCCGGCGTCATGCAGCCTTTGATGAATGTCGTCGGCAATCTGGGCTATGTGGTGGTCTGCGTCCTGGGCTCGGCTCTGGCGATGGACGGGCAGATCAGCTTCGGCGTGATCGTCGCCTTCATCATGTATGTGCGCCTCTTCACCTCGCCCCTCAGCACCCTGGCGCAGGGCATGACGCAGATGCAGACGGCGGCCGCCGCGGGCGACCATATTTTCGACTTCCTGCAGGCGGAGGAACTCTCCGATGAGAGCGGCAAGACGAAAAAGCTTAATGAGGTGCGCGGCGAGGTGGAATTTGAACATGTGCGCTTCAGCTACCCGGATAACCCGGACAAGGTCATCATCAAGGACTTTTCCGTCCATGTGAAGCCGGGACAGAAGGTGGCCATCGTCGGCCCCACCGGAGCCGGAAAGACGACCCTGGTCAACCTGCTGATGCGTTTCTATGAGGTGAACGGCGGCAGCATTAAGATCGACGGGATTCCCACGTCCCAGATGAGCCGTGAGAGCGTCCATGACCTGTTTGGCATGGTGCTGCAGGACACCTGGCTGTTCGAGGGGACGGTCCGGGAAAACCTGGTCTACAATAAGACCGGCATCTCCGATGAAACGCTGAAAGAGGCCTGCAGGGCCTGCGGCATCTATCATTTCGTGGAGACCCTGCCCAAGGGCTTCGATACGGTCCTCGACGACAGCATTGCCATTTCCGCCGGGCAGAAGCAGCTCTTTACCATCGCCCGGGCCATGGTGCAGGACAATCCGATGCTGATCCTGGACGAGGCCACTTCGTCGGTGGATACCAGGACGGAGCTGATCACGCAGAAGGCGATGGACCAGCTGACCGAGCACCGCACCAGCTTTGTGATTGCTCACCGGCTGTCTACCATCAAGAACGCGGATGTGATCCTGGTGTTAAAGGACGGCGACGTGATCGAGCAGGGCACCCACGAGGAGCTTCTGGCGAAGGGCGGGTTCTACGCCGCTTTGTACAACAGCCAGTTTAACCAGGCATCCTAAGCGATGCGGCCGGGCAGATGAGTCCAGGCGCTGTTTTACTTCTCAGAAAAATGACAGCAGATATTGAGAAAATGTTTTCCGATCCTTGATTTCTACGGATATAATGCGTATAATATAGCTTAGATCGAATTATATCCGTAGAAAGGAGCACGGCGATGAAGGCGATTTTATACCACGGATCCCCTGAGATTATAAAAAAGCCTGTATATGGGAAAGGGAAAACATATAACGACTATGGCCGCGGTTTTTATTGTACGGAACATTTGGAGCTGGCCAAGGAATGGGCGTGCAGTGAGAATATCGACGGATACTGCAACCAGTATGAGATTGATCTGAGCAAGCTGAAGGTGCTGCACCTATCGGAGTATACCATCCTGCACTGGCTGGCACTTCTTGTAACTTACAGAAAAATCCGAGTTTCCTCTCCCATACAGCAGCGCAGTATTGACTGGCTGAAAAAGAACTATTTGCTGGATCTGTCCGAGTATGATGTGGTCATCGGCTACCGTGCAGATGATTCCTATTTTTCCTTTGCCAGAGCCTTTATCGGAAATGAAATATCGCTGAACCAGCTATCTTACGCCATGCGTCTTGGAAAACTGGGTGAGCAGATCGTTCTGAAAAGCCCTGCAGCGTTTGACGCGATCCAGTTTATCTCTTATGTGGGTGTAGATAATACCGAATATTATGCCAAGCGCAAGGCCCGTGATGATGAGGCGAGAGCTGCCTATAGAGCAGAACTGGAAAAGGACGACCTGAATGGCCTGTATATGAGAGATATATTAAGAGAGGAGCTGACTCCAGATGACCCACGCTTACGATGAACAATATTTGTCTGACGCTATGAATAACCTTGGCGAGATGATGGATTATGCGGTCAATACCTGCCATTTTGAGATCAATGAATTTTTTGAGATGTTCCTGGTCAGTGATCTGGCCGGGCAGTTCGCGAAGGGCGTACCGAAAGTTGTCTCCGGCATGTCCGGTGTAGAGCTTGCCATGGAGGTTGTGCGAAAGAGCGGAGCGGATATGGAACTGCCGGATGCGGAAGCCGAGTACGACCGTTCCCCGGAATATTGGTGCGGCTGGATTATTGCATTCTATCAGTGGTATACGGGTGTTTCGTTTCGTGAGATTTCTCAGATTGTATCGATGACGGAAATCCGGAAAATGTATCCAACCATCCACGAGGCGTCCGAACTCAAGTTTGTGGATACCGTCAATGCGATTGTCCGCAGAAAAAAGCTGCCAACAAAGCTGCGGATGCTGCGAAAGGCGTGCGGCTATTCACAGAAGGAACTGGCAGAAAAGTCGGGGGTAAATCTCAGGACCCTTCAAGAGTATGATAACCGCGCAATGGACATCAACAGAGCTACCGGCGGCACGCTGAACGCCTTATCCAAGGTACTGGGCTGCCAAGTCGAGGATCTGCTGGAGTACAATTATGCAGAGGTAACGGAGGAATAAGAAATGATTTATACTTGCTTTTCCTATATATGCAATTAAAACTCTGAAAATCAAGAGAAAACGAATGCTTTATTATAAATATCCCGGAGAAATCCTCACTTTTCGCGTGTGGTTTCTCCGGGATATTTGTGCTATGGTATAGGAAGAGGAGAATGCAGAGAGCGGTTATGCCGTTCAAGTCTTTTCTTATGTTTCTTTAGGCGGCGCAGTCCGCGCCGGGGCCTGTTTTATTCTTATCTCTGGCAGGCCTGAATTTCTCAATGTCAAAGTCTTAATCAGGGGGAAAAATGCGTAAAAAAGAAGATTGGAAAAAAGCTGTCCTGGCGGCGGCTCTGTTTTTGGCGGCTTTGTGCGTAAGCGCCTGCGCCGAAGCGAAGGAATTTTCAGCTCTTTCCAGGACAAAAGAGCGGTTGGAGGAGCTTCCTTTGCAGGAGACGAAGGCGTCCGCTCCAGCGGCGGAGTCCGCTGCTCCTCGGGCGGATGCGGAATCGGATGCGGAATCCGCCCCATCGGAAACGGACATGGAAACGACTGTTCAGGAACCGGACGAACCGGACATGGAATCGTCCGTCCAATCCACCGCAGGAGCCTCTGCGGAAACGTCGGAAGAACTGCCTGCCGAAACGCCCGCGGATATGCCGCAGAGGGAAACGCAGGCGGTGGAATCAGCTGCGGAGGAACTGTCTCCGGAAGAACCTTCTCCGAAAGAAACGCCGCCGGAAGAGGAGCCTCTGTCATATGATGCATACCGCGGCCTCTTTGAAGCGATGGATCCCTCGGTCCGGGCCTTTTACTGGGAGGTATACGAGGCAGAGCTTCGCTCTGCGCTGACGGAAGAGGAATACGCTCGGATGCAGGCATTCGCTCTGGCTGAAACGACAGAGGGCGAATCGGGAGAGAAAGAGGAGAGGGAGTTTGACCGGGAGGCGGCAGAGGAGGCCTTTGCCTGTCAAAACCGGATGCGGGAGGAGGCAGGGCTGGCTCCCCTTGTCTGGGATGAGGAAATCTATCGGCTGGCGTGCAGCCGCGTCTCCCAGGCGGCGGAGAACTTCTCCCATGAGGGCTGTCCCGCGGGCTACGGTGAGAACCTGGCTTCCGGCTCGGCCGGGGATGGGGCGCAGGCGATGGAGCGGCTGTACGCCAGCGAGGAACATCGGGCCAATATATTGGGGGCGGCCTATACGAGAGGGGCCATCGCCTGCTCCGGCGGCCTGTGGGTTGCAATGTACCATGAGTAGGGATCAAAAAGAATATGGGGGTGTGAAATGAGAGTAAAACAATGGATGAAAAAAGTGCTGTGTGTGACGTTGGTCTGGATTATGGCCTTCAGTCTTACGTCGGGAGCGCCGGCCGCTCCTGCCTGGGCTCTGGCCGCAGAAACGGAGTCCCTGACGGCGGAACCAGAATCCCTGGCAGAGGAAACGGCGGGAGAAACGCAGGCGGAGACGTCCTCGGCGGCTGGCTCCCAAGGGGCGGAGGGTTTTTCGGGACCGGCGGAGGAATATCGGCAGCTCTTTGACAGGCTGGGAGCGGATGTGCTGCGCTTTTACTGGCAGATTTATGAGGAGGAAATAGGGGCGCAGCTGGCGGAGGAGGAGTATCAGAGGCTGGAGGCCTATGTGGAGGAGAGGGCGGTCGAGCGCGTTTCTCCCCAGGCCCAGCCTTCCATCGAAGGGGAAGGATCCGCTGGGATTTCTGCCGGGATCTCTCCCGGAGGGGAAGCAGAAAGCTCTCCGGCTCTCCGCCTGCAGACGGCGCGGAATGAGAACTCCGGCTCCTACCAGGGAACCAGCGGCATGCACACTCTGGGCAATGGCGTCAACCTGGCGACCCTGGGGCGAAACGGCAAGGATGTATGGATGGTGACCCTGGACGGGGAGACGGCATTCTGCATGGACATGGAGCTTCTGGCCCATTCGGGCAACACCTATGTCCGAACGGGAACCACCGATGATTCGGTGATTCGCCGGGCCGTAGCCTATTATGAGATTACCAACCCGACCTCTTCCGGCTATGAATACGCGCAGCTGTATATCTGGTGCGGCGGGGACAGGGATACGTTTGTGCGGACGATGTTTGAGTACGGATTATCAAAATATAACAGTTCCCTTTATTCGCCGCAGAAGCTGCTGAGCATGAGCTTAGGAGAGATGAATCAGGAATTGAACCGGCTGGATGCGGCCTTTGCGACTTCCCTGGGCCAGGCCTGCCAGGACATTGAAAACCAGAACACGCAGGGGCTGGCCGCCGTGTATGTCTTCCACGGGCCTTCGGGCTACCAGCGTTTTGCCACCCTTTATCAGGGCGTATGGACGGAGGAAGGGGAAACGCCGGAGCCGGAACCGGAACCGGGGCCGGAGCCGCGGTTTGCCTCGGTTTCGGCCACAGCCTCCGCCCAGGTAAGCTATGAGGCTGCCGTGGTCAAGACGGACGCCCAGACGGGGCAGGCCCTGGAAGGAGTCGTTTTTGCCGTGTACCGCGACGGCGTTTATCAGCAGGAGGTGACGACGGGGCAGGACGGAAGGGCTGTGTACCGCGACAGCGAGGTTCTGGAAACCCGGTCGGACGAGATAGGCTATTGCTCCAATTTTGATGAGCTGGACGAGGAGGCACAGGAGCAGATTACCGGCTGCCGCAGCGAAGGGGAGGCCAGGGAGACGGCCCAGAGGCAGGCGGACGAGAGGCTGGGGGCGATGAAGAACGCGGCCAGCCATACCTATGCCTTTGTGGAGGTGAAGGCAAGGGACGGCTATTATCTGGATTCGGAGAGCAGCCAGACGGAAATGACGGTAAAGGCGGACGGCAAGGGGGAGGAATCCCTGACCAATTGGATTACCCTGGGCGAAATCCGCCTGCAAAAGCAGGATCTGGAGGCGGAGGCAGTGACCGGCCAGGGAACCGCCTCTCTGGAAGGGGCGATATACGATCTGTATGTGGGAGACCAGGATATCCGGCATCCGGATGGAAAGACCGGAACAGCCGTTTATCATGGGACAGTCTATGAGAACGGAAAATGGGTAGAGCGGGATATCGCCCTGACAGCGGGAACCCTGGCGGCCTCCGCCCGGATTGAGAACGGGGAGCTGACCTTTACCGGTCTATACTTAGGAAATTATGTAATACGCGAGAGAGCAAAGCAGACTGTGACGGTGAAGGCGGCGGATCTCTACGGACAGGAGGTCGCGGAGACCAGGGCCCTGTCCTACGCGAAAGGCTATCTCTGCGACCCGCAGTCCCATTCGATTTCCCTCTCCTGGCCGGGAGAGGACTATGAGCTGGAGCGGGCCGTCTATCCGGGTCAGACGGGGAGCGTTTCGGAAACGGTGCATGTAACGGAAACGGCGGCCTGTATAAGCCGGGAACAGGTTATCAAATCCTCCTTCCGCCTGTCTAAGCTGCAGGCGAATGATGAGACGGACGGAACGGGGCTGATATCTTTGTCGGGAGCTGGCTTTACCGTTTACCGGACGGATGCGCTGAGCCGGGCCGGGCAGTTCACCCAGGGGGAGGACGGCCTCTACGAACTCTCGTCGATTCTGGCGGCCTATGTCAATGAAGCATATACGGATCAGGCTGCAAAGTACGATTTTTCCGGGGAAACGGAGGCCGTGGCGGTTTTATACGCCGAAGAGGAGGAAGCGGCCGCTTATAATCAGACCCTGGCCCAGGGAGAGAATGGAACCGGCAAAGGCCTGGTGCCCACGGGGACCTCGGGCGAATATCTTCTTAGCGAGCTTTTTACCAATGAAAACGGGGTGATTCAGTCCCCCCTTCTGCCCTATGGGCAGTATCTGGTGGTGGAGACGACGGTTCCCGACGATCGTTTTGTGGTGGAGCCCTTTTTGGTGACGGTGGACGAGAATTCGCCTAGCCTCCTGCATCAGCCGGTGGTCTATCTGCTGGACGAGGCCTTTGAGGCTTATCTGAAAATCGTGAAGACGGACGCCGACACGGGCCTTTCCGTCCTTCGTTCCGGCACTTCCTACCGGATCTGGGATCTGGAACAGGAGCGCTATGTTACCCAGCGTGTGCAGCAGAGCGGCAGCCTGGAGAGGACGGAGGTTTTTGAGACCGATGAAGAGGGAGTCTTGATTCTGGCGGAGCGCCTGCCAGCCGGGAGCTACCGTTTGGAGGAGGTGAGTGCCCCGGAGGGATTTTATAATGGGTGGGCGGCCGAACAGGAAGGGGCGGCGACCTTCCGGATATCGACGGGACGGGCCTATGCGGCCACCGGCGAGCAGACTGCGGATGGAAGGGATATTGTGGTAATCGAGGAAAAGTACGCGAACCGGGAGACGAGAGGAAGGCTTACAATCCGCAAAGAGGGAGAGATTCTCACCGGATACGAGGACGGCCGCTTTGTCTATGAGACAGTTCCTTTGGCCGGCGCGGTTTTCGAGATTCGGGCGGCGGAGGATATCCGCACCCAGGATCTCCAGGAAGAGGCAGACGGCAGCCCCGCTCTCTGGTATGCGGAGGGGGAGCTGGTTGCTTCTGTGATAACCGGGGCAGAGGGGCAGGCCGAGGAAATCATTCCAGCCGGGGATCATCCCATTACCCGCGTGATCTATGAGGGAAAAGAGGGGGAGGTCAGCCTCATCCTGCCGCTGGGGAAGTATCAGGTGACGGAAACCCAGGCTCCCTATGGCTTTGCCCTGGACCCGGATCCGGTACTGGTGGAGTTTGCCTGGGACGGGCAGGAGAAGGAGTTCGTCTATAACCGCTATTGCGAGAGCCAGTCCCAGGACGGCTCCATTACCTTTACCAACCGCAGGGTGAAAACGGAACAGAAAGAAGGCAGCGGAATTCTCGGAATCGGCCTGTTCAAGGAGGATGCGGATACGAAAGAGCCGGTGGCCGGAGCGGTGTACGGCCTGTATACGATGGACGATATCTACAGCAGCGAAGGAGAGGTGATTCTCCAGGCAGGGGAGCTTCTGGCCGTGAGCGAGGCGACCGATGCGCAAGGCTTCGCCGGATTTCCCGTGGACGTCCCTGTCCGCGCCCAGGAGTGGGCCGAGGGGGAACCGCTTAATTCGGGCCGCTACGTTCTGCGGGAGGAGGAAAGCCCGGACGGCTATCTGCTGAATCCCGAGGAGATTGTGGTGGAATTCCTCTATCAGGGGCAGGAGAAGGAATGGGTTTTCACTGCGGGAAGGGGAACCGATGAAAAGACCGAGATCCAGGTATCGAAGCGGGATATCGCCGGAGACGAGGAGCTGCCAGGCTGTGAAATGCAGATTTTAGAGGAAAGAATCACAGAGAACGGGGAAAGGGGCGAAGAGCTGGTCTTGTCGTGGGTGAGCGGCGAAGAGCCGAAAACCGTGCAGGGGCTGAAGCTGTGCGGAGAAGGAAGGGAAACCGTCTATATCCTGCGGGAAAGCAGGCCGGCGGAGGGCTACGCGACGGCCGAGGAGATCCGTTTCCGTCTGTGGCAGACGGAGGATGCGGACGGAAGGCCGGCGGTGCGGACAGAGGTCTGGACGGCTCAGGGCGGAAGCGATGCCTTTGGCTATCTTTTAGCCCCGTCCGCCGCAGCCATGGAAACGGATAAGGAAGGAGCGGCAGAAGATACGGAAGAGAACCTGGAAGAGAATATGGAAGGAACGGAGGCGGAAATTCTGGCTGCCTGGAGGATAACGGGCGGCGTACTGGTCATTGAGATCGGCCCGGAGGCCACGGCCGCCCAGCTGGAACAGATTTTGACGGAAGAACGCTTTGCCGGGCTTTCCTTCCGGGAGGTCTGCGTACAGGGTAATCGGGAGGACCTGGCTGTGGAAATCTTTCCGGAGAACCGCACGGAGGAAGTGCCGGAGACAGAGGTTTCCTGGAGCTGGCAGGAAGCGGCGGACAACACGGTGGTGATGTACAACGAAAGGACGAAGGGCCGTATTGAAAAACTGGACTGCCTGACCGGACAGCCGGTGGAAGGGGCGGTTCTCGCCCTGCTGGATGCACAAGGAAAGGTGGCAGAGCAGTGGGTTACGGAGGGAAAAAGCCATGAGATTGCAGGCCTGAGCCCCGGAACCTATACGCTGACCGAAATCGCCGCCCCTCCTGGAAGCAGCTATTCGGTGATGGAGCCGGTTCGCTTTACAGTAGCGGATACGCAAGGGCTGTGGCAGCTCACTGTCCTGGAGGACCATATCCGCTTTACCGTGGATAAAATCGACGGGGAGACCGGGGAGAGCCTGGCCGGGGCAGTCCTCCGGCTCTCCTACCTGGGGCCGGAGGAGGCGGCGGATGCCGCAGCGGAAACGGCCGGAGCCGAAGAAGGGATTTCCGATATTGCGGAGGAAACCGCGGGCCATGCGGAAGAATGGAGCCAGGAATTTACGACCGATGGAGCGCCTCTCCTTTTTGAAAACATGCTGCCGGGGCGCTACTGCCTGACGGAGCTTTCCGCTCCCGCCGGATACGAGATGGCTCCTCCGATGGAATTTGTCGTGACCGACAGCCGGCAGACGCAAGAATTTGTTCTGGAAAACAGCCGGATCGTCACCGTGAGAACCGGAGAGCCGGCGCCGGAGGAACCGGGCGGTTCTGGGGAGCCGGAAGTGCCCGAGACGGCCGAGCAGACGGAGACGGGGGATTCTTCCTTTGACGCCCTTGGCGTCTGGATTGCCTTGTCTGTGGTTTGTCTGGCTTTGCTGGCGGCAGGGCTTATCGCCTTGCGGGGGAAACGGAGAGAATTCCCTTAAATTTTGGTTGACCGTCCTGTCATTCTGAGATACTATTAAGGGAGGGAGAAGGAATCCCGACAAAACTGAAAACATGAAGGAGGTCATATCATGAAAAAACCGGTACTGGTTATTATGGCGGCGGGGATGGGAAGCCGCTATGGGGGGCTGAAGCAGATTGATCCGGTGGATGACTATGGTCACATTATTATTGATTTTTCCATCTTTGATGCCAAGAGGGCAGGATTTGAAAAGGTAATATTCATTATTAAAAAAGAGAATGAAAAAGACTTCATGGACGCCATTGGCCGTCGTATTGCCAAACAGATCGAGGTCGATTATGCGTTCCAGGATCTTCACGATCTGCCGGAGGGCTATTCGGTGCCGGAGGGCCGGGTGAAGCCCTGGGGAACCGCCCAGGCTGTGATGGCCTGCAAGGGCAAGATTGACGGCCCCTTTGCCGTTATCAATGCCGACGATTATTACGGCGCCCACGCTTTCCAGACCATCTATGACTATCTGGTGGAGCATGGAGAAGAGGAGAAGCACTGCGCCATGGTCGGCTATGTGCTGAAAAACACCCTCAGCGAGAACGGCCATGTGGCTCGCGGCGTCTGCGTGACGGATGAGAGGGATCACCTGGTGGAGATCAACGAGAGAACCCGCATTATTAAGACGGAGACGGGAGCAGCCTACACGGAAGATGACGGACAGACCTGGGTGGATATCTCTCCCCAGAGCACGGTTTCGATGAACCTGTGGGGATTCGGCCCCGGCATCCTCAAGGTGCTGGAGGATGGATTCCCGGAGTTTTTGGACAAGAACCTGCCGGTGAACCCGATGAAGTGCGAATATCTGCTGCCCACGAAGATCGGCGAGCTGTTAAAGAAGGGCGAGCTTACCGTAGAGGTGCTGAAATCCCTGGACAAATGGTATGGCGTCACCTATAAGGAGGACAAGGCGGAGGTGGTGAAGGCTCTGCAGGGCCTTAAGGACAGCGGTCTTTATCCGCAGAGACTGTGGGACGAAGACTGATGGCAGATTACGATTACAGGAAGTATATAGAGCAGTTTGCGCTGGAGGGTGAGCCGGTCAGCGCGGCTGCCTACGGCAACGGCCATATCAACGATACCTGCCTGGTGACGACGGCCTGCGGCACAGAGGAGAAAAAATATATTCTTCAGCGCATCAACACGAAGATATTTCAGGATCCCCAGGGGCTGATGGAGAACATTGTCCGCGTGACGCAGTTCCTCGGGGACAAGATACGAAAGCGGGGCGGAGATCCCCGGCGGGAGACTCTCAATGTAATTCCCACCAAAGCGGGGGAGAGCTTTTACCGCGGTGAGAAGGGGGAATGCTGGAGGATGTATCTCTTTATCGAGGGAGCCGCCAGCTTTGACCAGGTGGAAAAACCGGAGGATCTGTATCAGGGCGGTCTTGCCTTTGGCCGGTTCCAGCAGCTTCTGTCGGATTTTCCGGCCCAGACCCTTCATGAGACGATTCCGGACTTTCACAATACGCCGAAGCGCCTGGCGGATTTTCGCCGTGCCGTGGAGGAGGATGTGTGCGGACTCGCTTCTTCCGTCCAGCCGGAGATCCGGTTTATCTTGGACCGGGAGGCCGATACCCATGTACTCACCGATATGCTGGCGGCCGGAGAGCTCCCTTTGCGGGTTACCCATAATGACACCAAATTAAACAACGTGATGATGGATAATGTCACAGGCGAGGGAATCTGCGTCATCGATCTGGACACGGTGATGCCTGGCCTGGCTCTCAACGACTACGGCGATCTGATCCGCTTTGGCGCCAGCACGGCGGCGGAGGATGAGAAGGATTTAAGCCGGGTATCCTGCGATCTTGCTTTTGCGGACGCGTGTACCAGAGGGTTTGTCGAGGGCTGCGGCGGCAGTCTGACGGCCAATGAGCTTGCCATGCTGCCCATGGGAGCCAAGCTGATGACGCTGGAGTGCGGCATGCGTTTCCTGGCGGATTACCTGCAGGGAGATATCTATTTCAAGGTTCATTACGAGGGCCAAAATCTCGACCGCTGCCGGACGCAGCTGAAGCTGGTGCAGGATATGGAAGAGAAGTGGGCGCAGCTTAAGCAAATCGTATCAAAGTATGCCGGAGCCGGCCGCGGCTGATTTCCGGCAAGGATAGGAGGATATATTATGTCCATACTGGTTACCGGCGGGGCCGGATACATTGGAAGCCATACCTGTGTGGAGCTGCTACATGCGGGCTACGAGGTGGTGGTGGTTGACAACCTGTATAACGCCAGCCGAGAGTCCTTAAAGAGAGTGGAGGAGATTACCGGGAAGTCCCTGACTTTTTACGAGGCCGACATCCTGGACCGGGATAAGATGAACGAAATCTTTGACCGGGAAGACATCGACTCGGTGATTCATTTCGCCGGCCTGAAGGCGGTGGGCGAGTCGGTGGCAAAGCCTCTGGAATACTATTATAATAATATTACCGGCACTCTGGTTCTCTGCGATGTAATGCGCCGGCATGGGGTGAAGAACATTGTATTCAGCTCTTCGGCCACGGTTTATGGGGATCCGGCCTTTGTGCCGATCACCGAGGAATGCCCCAAGGGAAAAATCACCAATCCCTACCGCCAGACCAAGAGCATGCTGGAGCAGATTCTGACCGATCTCAATGTGGCTGACCCGGAGTGGAAGGTGATTCTGCTTCGCTATTTCAATCCCATCGGCGCTCATGAGAGCGGGCGGATCGGAGAGGATCCCAAGGGTATCCCCAATAACCTGGTGCCCTATATCGCCCAGGTGGCGGTGGGCAAGCTGGAGCGGCTGAATGTGTTCGGCGACGACTACGATACCCCGGACGGCAACGGCGGGCGGGATTATATTCATGGGGTCGAGCTGGCAAAGGGCCATGTAAAGGCCATCGAAAAGATAAAGGAGAGCGGCGGCGTGCAGATTTACAATCTGGGCACCGGCCGGGGCTACAGCGTTCTCGAAGTGCTTCACGCCTACGAGAAGGCCTGCGGCAAAACCCTCCCCTACGTAATCAAGCCCAGAAGACCCGGCGACATCGCCACCTGCTATGCCGATCCGGCCAAGGCGGAAAGGGAGCTGGGCTGGAAGGCCGAAAAGGGAATCGAGGAGATGTGCGCCGATTCCTGGAGATGGCAGAAGAACAATCCGGACGGCTACAACGGTTAAGCAGCCAGACCGCTGCCGGCGGGAAAGGCATAAAAGAATAAAGACAGACCCCCCTGCATATAGTTTACCAGTATAGGCAAGGGGGTCTTTATATGGAGCCATATCATATATACAAAGATATTCAGTCCAGGTGCAAAGGAGAAATCTATATCGGAGTGGTGGGCCCCGTGCGCACGGGGAAATCCACCTTTATCAAGAGGTTCATCGACCTGATGGTGCTGCCGAATATGGAGGATGTGTACAGCATGGAGCGCACCAGGGATGAACTGCCCCAGAGCGCCGCCGGGAAAACGATTATGACCACGGAGCCGAAATTTATCCCCAAGGAGGCGGCCGCCGTGCGCCTGGAGGATGGGATCGAGGCGAAGGTGAGGCTGATCGACTGCGTGGGATACATGGTGGACGGGGCCGTCGGCCATATCGAAAACGACGAAGAGAGGCTGGTGAAAACGCCCTGGTTTGACTATGAGATTCCCTTTACACAGGCGGCGGAAATCGGGACCAAGAAGGTGATCACCGATCACTCCACCATCGGCGTGGTGGTGACGGCGGACGGCTCCTTCGGGGAGATTCCCCGCGAGGCATACATACCGGCGGAGCAGAGGACGGTCGCCGAATTAAAGAAATTAGGGAAACCCTTCGTGGTTCTTCTAAACTGCGAAAAGCCCTATTCGGAGCCGGCGGTTTCCACTGCGCAGCAGATGGCCAAGGACTATGGGGTCAGCGTCCTGCCGGTCAACTGCGAACAGCTGAAAAAAGAAGACGTGATCCGCATCCTGTCCACGGTGCTGCAGGAATTTCCGGTGACGGAGATCGATTTTTCCATTCCGAAATGGCTGGAGATCCTGCCGGGGGACCATTGGCTGAAAGAACAGCTGATCCAGGCCGCCCGAACGATCCTCGAACAGGCGATAAAGGTAAAGGATGTGGCGGCCAGCGTTTTAAATCAGGGTTCCGAGCAGCTGAAGGAAATACGGATGGGGGCGGTGGATCTGTCCGAGGGGAAGGTCAGCTTGGAGATGATCGTGGAGCCCTCTTACTATTATGAGGTAATCAGCGATTACACCGGCATTCCCATTGGCGGGGAATACGACCTGTTAAAGACGCTGGGCCAGCTCTCCCGTCTGCGCTCCGAGTACGAGCAGGTGCAGAATGCCCTGGAGGCCGTCCGCTATAAGGGGTACGGGGTAGTGACCCCGAGGCGGGAGGAGATCACTCTGGAGGAACCTTCCCTCGTCAAGCACGGAAATAAATACGGGGTCAAGATGCATGCCCAGGCGCCGGCAATTTCCCTGATCCGGGCCACCATCGAAACGGAGATCGCTCCCATCGTAGGCTCGGAAAAGCAGGCCCAGGATTTGATCGAGTACATCAATGAAAGCCGGGACGAAGAGGACGGGATCTGGAGCGCCAATATCTTCGGCAAGTCGGTGGAGCAGATCGTCGAGGACGGCATTCAGGCCAAGATCAACCAGATGACCGAAGACTGTCAGATGAAGCTGCAGGACACCCTGCAGAAGATCATCAACGACTCCAACGGCGGAATGATCTGCATTATTATCTGAGTCAGGCAAATTTTTATTTAATTTTTATCAAAACTGTGGTATAATTGGTAAAACGAAATGAAGGAGGCTTGGCTTATGAAGTTAGTATATGCGATCGTACGGGATGACAATGAAGACGGCGTGTTGACTCAGCTGACCCAGCACCATTTCAGTATTACCAGACTGGCTACCACGGGCGGATTCCTGCGCAAAGGCAATGTGACGCTGATGATCGGTGCGGAGGACGATAAGGTCCAGGAGGTGATCAACATCATCAAGAAGGAGTGCGGCGAGCACCGCAAGATTACGGTCAATATGCCTTATTTGGCCGGAGCCAGCCTGATGAGCTATGCCACGATGCCGACTACCGTAGAGGTAGGCGGAGCTACGATTTTCGTGGTGAATGTGGATCACTATGAGAAAATCTGAGGGGCGAAGGTAAGCTCCCAAGAGCAGAATGGATTATTTGAAAAGCTATGACGGCAGGCCCTTCCGTTTCCGGCGGAGGGGCCTGTTCGTCTGCAGGCGGGGCTTCCGCGTGCGATACCGAATCGAAAAAAGTTTTGAAACAGGTGAGAGAAATGATTATCAACACAGGCAGCCGGACCGATATCCCGGCTTATTTTAGTTCCTGGTTTTACCGGCGGATCGAAGAGGGTTATGTGATGGTGCGCAATCCCTATTATCCGGAGCAGGTGACCCGCTATGCGTTAAATCCCGCTGTGGTGGACGCTCTCAGCTTCTGCACGAAAAATCCGGGCCCCATGCTGAATCGCCTTGCCGAGCTTAGGGCCTTCGGCCAGTTTTGGTATGTGACCATCACTCCTTATGGGAAGGAAATCGAGCCTGGCGTTCCGGACAAGGAAAAGGTCATGGATTCCTTCTGCCGTCTGGCTGAAATCGCGGGGGTGCGGGCGGTGGGCTGGCGTTATGATCCTATTTTCATCACGGAAAAATATTCGCTGGATTTCCATTTGAAGGCTTTTCGGCAGATGGCCGGACGGCTGGCAGGCCATACCCGCCGGTGCGTGATCAGCTTTATCGACCTCTATGAGAAAACCAGGCGCAATTTCCCCGGCGTGCGTTCCGTCACGAAGGAGGAACGCCGTATCATCGGCCGTGAATTTGCCGCTGTGGGCAGGGAGTATGGCATCCGTCTCTATACCTGCTGCGAGGGAGATGAGCTGGAGGTATACGGCATCGATCCTTCCGGCTGCATGACGAAAGAGGTGATCGAGGAGGCCATCGGCAGACGTCTGGCGGTACCAAAGGGGTTGAAACCTGCCAGGGAGGGCTGCCGCTGTTTGCTGGGCAGTGATATCGGCGTTTACAATTCCTGTCCCCACGGCTGCCTTTACTGCTATGCCAATTACGACAAAAAGACCGTGGAGGCAAACCTGCGCCTCCACGATCCATTCTCCCCTTTCCTGATTGGCGGAATGCGGGAAGACGACCGGGTGACAGAGGCCCGTCAGGTCTCCTGGGCAGATGATCAGCTGAGTCTGTTTGCGTTTCTGGACGGATAAGGTCTAGGTATCAGAGGGCCAAAGCCCCTCTAAACTACAGGAGCACCAGACCGCGGGAAAATTCATGGACAGGCGGGCGGTTCGTTCCCAGGGCGGCGGTAAGCGCATAGAGGGACGAGGCAAAAAGATCGGTATCAAGGAGGGAAAGGGCGGCCTGCAGTGTTTCAGGCCTGTCCGTCCCATAGAAGTCCGTCAGGATCCGGCGGGCGTCTGCCATCTTGGTGAGCAGGGGGATACGCCCCTTCTTTTTTATTTCCGTAAGCAGAGGGGCGCTTTCTTTGCGAAAGCCAAGGACACGGGCATAGTAGGCGTAGCCGTCCTCCTTATACCGGAAAAAGGCGTCGGAGCGGATGTTCAAAAGCAGATGGAGCAGGGCCCTGCTGGTTCGGCTGCGGGTCAGCTGCCTGGTCTTTAGTTCATCGGTGAAGGCGGAGAAACCGCGATAGCCAGGGAGCAGGCGGCGGATGCGTGCGGCCAAGTCGGCAGAGATATCAAGGATAGAGGCCAGCTCGCTCTCACTGGCCCGCAGCAGGGCATAGCCCAAAGCGGCGGAAAAATCGTCGGCCTGCAGCAGCCGGGCTCCCCCCAGCTGGCGAAGGGTGCAAAAGGGGAGCTGGGCGGCAAGGACGCCGGGGAGGCTGTCTTTGCCGGCACGGCCCTGTGCATCGCCTTTTTCCAATAATATCCGCCGTATTGCGGCGGCGGAGGCGTAGCCTTCGCTTTTTTCATCGGGAATCACCTCGCTGTGGTAGCCGCCCCGGCGCAGGATGGGCAGGGGCGAGATGGAAGAGTGAAGGCGGAGCAAAGCCTTTTGATATTCCAGCCCCAGGATCCAGTTGGGAGAGGAAAGGACAGCGTCGAAATCCTCGGGGACAGGGATGGAATGCTGGACAAGATATTCTCCGGCGGCAGCCGCCCAGGCTTGCGGATACGTGCATCCCTGGGTCAGATGTCGGCGAAGGAGCCGCGAGAAGCCCTCCGGCTCCTTAAGAAAGAGAGACAGAAGGATGCGGGTAAAATTTTCGTTTTCATATTCGCAGCCATAGGAGAGGAAGTCTACCGCTCCCAGGCTGTCCAGGATGGATGCGGCGGCTCCGGCGAAGGCTTCGGCGCTGGCGCAGGCAAAGGCTGCGGGCAGCTCCAGAACCAGGTCGGCCCCGGCCTCCAGGGCCATCCGGGTTCGGGCGTATTTGTCAAGCAGGGCAGGCTCGCCTCTCTGGACGAAATCGCCGCTCATGATAACGACAATGAAGTCTGCCTGGCTTTTGGAACGGGCTTCGGTCATCTGGTAGAGATGTCCGTTGTGAAAAGGATTGTATTCGGCTACGATGGCTGTGGTTTTCATTGGCATACCTCCTGTGCATCATTGTATAAAAATAAGCCCCCGCTTTCAACCCCGGACGGGAAAAAGCGGACAAATATCTATTAAAAATGCCCCAAAAAATGCATGAAAAACAGTACAAAAAACCCTCTTGCAATTATAGGAAAAGCGGGTAGAATAAATAATAGAGAAGGCTGAGGGAAAGGTCTGCCTATCGGGTCTGCCTGCCCCGGCCGCAAATAAATTCACGATGGAAGGATAAGAGATTATGGAAGTATTAGTGGAAACCAGCGCAAGACACATTCATCTGACCCAGGAGCATCTGGAGATTCTGTTCGGTGCCGGCCATGAGCTGACGGTGAAGAAGATGCTGAGCCAGCCCGGCCAGTTCGCCGCCGAGGAAAAGGTAGAGGTAGTGGGACCCAAGGGCAGCCTGAAAATGTCCGTTCTGGGTCCTGTCCGCAAGGCTACGCAGGTGGAGGTGTCCTTGACCGACGCCAGGACTCTGGGCATCAAGGCCCTGATCCGCGAGTCCGGCGATATTGCCGGCACCAACGGCTGCAAGCTGATTGGCCCCTGCGGCGAGGTGGAGATCCAAGAGGGCGTGATCGCGGCAAAGCGCCACATACACATGACGCCTGAGGACGCTGCCGCCTGCGGCCTGAAGGACAAGGACGTTGTCGCCCTGAAGGTTAATTCCCCGGAGCGCTCCCTGATTTTCGGCGACGTGGTGGTTCGTGTAAGCCCCTCCTATGCGCTGGCTGCCCATATCGATACCGACGAGTCCAATGCCCTTGCTCCCGAGGGAACGGTGTACGGCACAATCGTAGAGTTCTGACGCTAGAGTTCTGACGCGGAGGAGTCCTGGAAATTTTCGATTTTGACGGATTTTAATGGGATTTTGATCAGATTTTGATGGATTCTGAAAATTTTCGTTGACAACGAAAAATCGATTATGTATAATAGCTGAGTATGCGTATGAGGAGATAAAGATGCAGATCCATTTATCCGAAGTTCTTGGCCTGGAAGAGAATACGGCAAAGACTTACACGGCTCCTCTTTCCTTTGATACCTTCGACTGTTTCGGTCGAATCTGTCCGGTGAAGAGGAAGGAGCCGGTGACGCTATCCCTTCTTCATAAGAAAGGAAAGAAGCTGTTCATTACCGCAGAGGTTCATGTACTGCTGGGTCTTCCCTGCGACCGCTGCCTGCGGGAGGTGCAGGTGCCGTTAGACTTTGTCAGCGAGTTTGAGGTGGATATGAATCAGACCGATGAGGAACGCGTCCGGAATCTGGAGGAAGCAGCCTTTATCGAAGGATATACGTTGGATGTGGACAGGCTCGTCTGCGGCGAGATGCTTGTACATATGCCGATGAAGGTTCTGTGCAGCGAGGACTGCAAAGGACTGGACGAGGGACATGGTACAACTTCCGGCCATTCGGACAGCGGCGCCGATGAAGAGGCCCTGGATCCCAGGATGGCTGTCATCCGCGATATATTTCAGAAAGCAAATTCAAATGGAGATAAGGAGGTGTAACCTGTGTCTATTTGTCCTAAGAATAAATCTTCCAAAGCCAGAAGAGACAGCCGGAGAGCAAACTGGAAAATGAGCGCTCCCAATCTGGTTAAGTGCAGCAAGTGCGGCGCCCTGATGATGCCTCATCGGGTATGCAAGGCCTGCGGTTCTTACAACAAGAAAGAGATCATTCCGGTAGAGGAATAAAGACAAGAAGGCAGGGGTTCTCCGATGGATTCGGAGAGCCCTTTTTTACTCATGCGCTTGACGGCGCACTTTTGTTTATAGGAGGAGACAGATATGGGAGGAATCTTTTCGCTGGACGGGCCGCTGATGCAGCTTCTAAATAAGCTGGCGGACCTTTTGACGCTCAGTATTTTGTGGCTGCTGGGCTGCCTGCCGATCGTGACGATCGGGGCGTCCACCACGGCCCTTTACTATGCGGTGATGAAGATGATCCGCGGCGAGGGGCGGGTGTCTTCTAATTTTTTCAAATCCTATAAGCAGAATCTCAAGCAGGCAATCGTTGTGGAACTGATTATGGCGGCGGTGGGCTTGATCCTTTTCGTGGATTTGTGGTATGCCTTTGCGACGGAGGGCCTTTTTGCGGAAATTTTATCCGTGGCGGCTTTTGCCATGCTTGTTGTTTACGGGGCTGTCCTCAGCTACCTTTTCCCCCTGCTGTCCCGTTTCTACTATACGACGGGGGTACTGCTAAAGAATGCGGTTTTGATTGCCATGCTGAATCTTCCCTATACGATTGTGATTCTCCTTTTAAACCTTGCACCCTGGCTGCTTTTCTTCCTGCGGCCGGATCTATTCTTCCGCCTGCTGCCGGTGCTTGTTTTTCTGGGAGCAGGGCTTATCGCCTATGTGAATTCCCTGATGTTTCAGCGCATTTTCCGCAAATACACACCGAAAGAGGTTCTGGAGGAAGAAGAAAACAGCTTGCACAATGCATGAAAAAATGCGAGCCCTGGCCCCCGGCTGGGAGGCCCCAGACCGGGCGGGCCGAGGCCTGGCAGGATGCACAGGCCGCCGCGAAGAAGGCCCTTTGGCGGGCCGGGAATGCCCCTGCCTCCGCCCAGGAGAAGAGGCGGCTGCCTGGGCTGCCTTATGGGTACTGGGCGCAGCCGCTGTCATTGTGCTGGCGCTGGCATGCATCCTGTAGTTTGGCAGTGTGTTAGCAATCAGAAAATAAAAATCGTCTGTTCCTATGGCCGAGCGCATCGGCTCACGGAACAGGCGATTTTCTTTGCTTGAAAGGCAAAGCGTTTCTGCCGCATTTTTAATATACTTCCTGCTTTTGATCCTCGCATCGGCCGGTTTTGATTCATCGTCGGGAATGGCCCACGGATTGCCGATTTTTAATCAAAGTAAAAAGGAAAGAAAAAATAGGCTGTTTCAGATATGAAGCA
Source organism: uncultured Lachnospiraceae bacterium (assembly GCA_944383835.1). Classification (GTDB taxonomy): domain Bacteria; phylum Bacillota; class Clostridia; order Lachnospirales; family Lachnospiraceae; genus RGIG7193. The sequence continues at coordinate 23,104 of CALWRE010000042.1, forward strand.
ATGACTGAAAACAGTCTTTTTTTGCGTTTTGGAGACGCTAAAGATAATCTTTTCTTTTATCAGCACACTTTATAGAATATAAACAGAAGGAGGTAAAAGAAGATGAGCTTTTCAAAAGATTTCTTATGGGGCGGAGCCACTGCGGCCAACCAGTATGAAGGAGGCTACAGAGAGGGCGGCAAGGGCTTGAGCACGGCGGATGTGATGACCTCGGGCGCACATCAGGTGCCCAGAAAAATCACCTGGATAAAACCTGCCACCGGGGAGACAGGTTATCTGGAACATAGGATAAAAGAACTCATTAACTTTCCGGAAGGAGCTGTGCCTGCGGTGATTGATGGTTACTATTATCCCAGTCATCAGGCCACGGATTTCTATCATCGCTATCGGGAGGATATCGCGCTGATGGCGGAGATGGGGTTTAAGACTTTTCGGCTGTCAATCAACTGGTCGAGGATTTTTCCGAATGGGGACGACGAGAAACCAAACGAGGAAGGCCTTCTCTTTTATGAAAATGTTTTTCGGGAATGCAAAAAGTACAGGATTGAACCGCTGGTCACTCTCTGCCATTATGAGACGCCGCTGAATCTGGCAATTAAGTATAACGGTTTTGCCGACAGAAGATGCATCGGCTTTTTCGTAAAATATGCCAAGACCGTGATGAAGCGTTACAAGGGGCTGGTGAAATATTATCTGACATTCAATGAGATCAATGCGGTGGGGCATAACGCCTTTATGGCGGCGGGAATTATGAAGGAAAATGCACAGACGAGGGCCCAGGGGGCTCACAACCAGTTTGTTGCCAGCGCCCTGACCGTACAAGCAGCCCATGAAATCGATCCGGAGATTATGGTGGGACAGATGCTGGCCTACCGTCCGCCTTATGCTTATTACAGTGATCCGGAGGATCAGATCAAGCGGATGGACGAAATGCACGAAATGCTCTGGTACAGTGACGTGCAGACAGGAGGCCACTATCCGAATTATAAATGGAAAGAATATGAAAGAGAGGGGGTTGTGCTGGAGGACTGCCCGGAGGATTACTACTTAATCGAAACGTATACGGCAGATTTTCTTTCCTTCTCCTGTTACGGGAGCTTTACGGTCAGCACCCACACGGATTTGAAGCCTGGACTGCGGGGCGTGGATAATCCCTTTGTGGAAAAGAATGAATGGGGCTGGACCACTGATAAGAAAGCCCTGCGGATTGCGCTGAATGAGTTGTGGGATCGGTATCATAAGCCATTATGGATTGTAGAAAATGGAATCGGCTGGAATGACGAACTTACGGAGGACAAAAAGGTTCACGATGATTACCGGATCCGCTACCTGCAGCTGAATGTGAAGGCTATGAAAGAGGCTGTGGAGATGGATGGAATTCCGCTGATGGGATACACGATGTGGGGCTGCATCGATCTGGTATCTGCCGGAACCGGCGAAATGAAAAAGAGATATGGCTTCGTCTATGTAGATATGGACGATCAGGGGAGGGGGACACTTGATCGCTATCGAAAGGATTCCTTCTACTGGTATAAAAAGTGCATTGCCTCCAACGGAGAGGCTCTGGCTTAAAACAGCAATAGGGAGAAGCCGGGCGGATGCCCGAGAAAATGTATTAACACAGCCAAATGGATAGGAGGGCAAAATGAAGAAAATACTATTGATGTGCATGGGGGGATTTTCCACGGGCATTTTGGTGGAGAAGATGAAGGCGGTCGCCAAGGAGGCTGGCGAGGAGGTTGAGATCGATGCGATTTCCACTTCCTCTCTGGATGCGGCGGCGGAAAATTACGATTGTCTGCTGCTGGCGCCGCAGATCAGTTATCTGGCGGCGGATATTGAGAAAAAATATCCGGATCTTCCGCTGTACCGGATTCAGCCTACGGATTACGGCCGACTGAACGGAAAAAAAATCTTGCATAAAGCTTTGGAAATTATGAAATAAGAAAGGAATAGGGGGAAAAGAAATGTCAGAAGCTACATTACAAAAGAGATCCGTTTTGGAACGAGTTACAGCCTGGTCGGGGAAGTTTGCCGCCAATCCTTATGTCAGGGCCATTCAGGGAGGCTTTACGGCCTTCATGCCGTTAATGATTATGTCCAGCCTGGCTACCCTTTTCAGTGCTTTGATATTTAACGACGGGGGAATTTTGTCCGGTCTGCTTGCCGCGGAAACGCTGGCAGATATCCGCACGATATTTACGTCGATTACCAATGGCTCCAACAATATCTTATCTCTTGTCCTGGCAGGAGGCATAGCCTATTATCTTTGCAAGGCGAAAAGCTTCGAGAATACGATCGGAGCCATTATGACAGCTATCGCTGTTATGATTATCTTTATGCCTCTGACTGTTTCCGTTACGGTCGGGGAGACGTCGGGAGAGGTGTCGAACCTGATCCCTTTCAATTATACGGGAACCAACGGCATCTTAGTAAGCATGTTTGTGGGAACCGTGGGGACGAAGCTTTTTATGGCCTTCAGCAATAATAAAAAGCTTCAGATTCGGATGCCGGCAGGCGTTCCGGAGGCTACGGCCCGCTCCTTCAATGTGATGATTCCCACGATCCTGACCGGTTTTATCTTTGCCATCGTCGGTTTTGCTTTCCGAATGTTCGGAACCAATGTATATCAGTTTGTGATGACAGTGATCCAGACTCCTTTGAGAGGAATCGCCACCAGCGCGGCCGGTTTCCTGATTGTAAGCATTATCGCTAATTTTACCTTCACTCTGGGCGTTCACTCTTCGGTAATTAACAGCGTGGTTCTGCGGCCTTTCTTATCAGCGAACTTTAATGAGAATGTCCTGGCTGTGGCGGCGGGAGAGGTAGCTCCGAATATTATCAGCGACGCCTTTATGGCCTACTACCAGAGAATAGGAGGAGCGGGCTGTGTTCTAGCTTTGGTAATTGCCATCTTCCTAGTAGGCAAGAAGAAGCAGAATCGGGAGATTGCCAAGATTGGCGCGATTCCGGCTTTGTTCAATATTGGGGAACCTATGATCTTCGGCCTTCCTATTATGCTGAACCCGATTATGATGATTCCCTTTGTGCTGAGTCCTACGGTCTGCATCATTATTGGTTATGCACTGACGGCAATCGGCTTTGTCAATCCTTTGGCTATTTATACGCCCAGTACAACACCGGTGGTGATATCTGGTTTTCTGGCCAGCGCAGGCGATATTAAGGTTTGCTTAATCCAGGTGCTTCTGTTGGTGATATGCACGCTGATCTATATGCCTTTTGTCAAAATTTATGAAAAGACAATGGCAGAGGAAGAGGACGAGGAATAAAAATATCGGCAAGCAGACGGAGAGCGCCTGGGGCTTAGGGCTCTCCGTCTGCCCGCAGGATTTTAAGAGAGAATGAAAGAATGATAAGAGAGGATCAACTGGTAAGCTATCTGGAAGAGGGCGGAGGAACGCTTAAAAGCGCAGACCTGCAGCGCAGGATGAGCCTTTCGGCAAATACGGTGCGGGCGACGGTAAAGATTATCAATTTGAACAGCAGGAAAAATGGTTTTTACATCGTCCATGTAAAAAACGAAGGGTACAGGCTGGTTATAGAGCAGGAGGCTCTGTTCGCGCAGTACAAAAAGAGCGTGGAAAACAGTATCGATCTGACCCGTGCGGAGGACAGACGCGACGCCCTTTTATACTATTTGCTTCAGGAGGAGGATTTTGTCACCCTTGACGAGCTGGCAGAAAGGCTGGAGATCAGCCGGACAACGCTGAAAAAAGATTTGAAGGAGACGGAGGGAATACTGCAGGGGTATCAGCTGGAACTGAAAAGGAAAAGCCATTACGGTATAAAAATATGCGGCAGGGAAGAAGATATTCGCCGGGCGCTGACCAGGTATGTGATGGAATCCCGTCTCTATGTGGAGCCGATCAACAAATACAGGGCTTTCTTTGACAAGATAGACAATCCGTCTTTTAAAAACAGACTGCACGAAATCATCACAGAAAACGGCTTGATTATCTCGGATTTGGCCTTTGAGAACCTTTTTATCCATTACGCCGTCCTTTTGTACCGGATTACGCAAAATAACCGGATCCTGCTGGGAAATACGCGGGAGGGCAAAACAAATTCCGTTTATGTCGGAATAGCCCGTGCAATAGCGGAACAGACTAAAAAAACGCTGGGGATAGAGATTCCGGACCAAGAGATAGAATACTTCGCGCTGAACCTTCAATCAAAGGCTGTAGCGGAAGCGCTTCCGGAAGAGCTGAAAGAAGAATTGGAGGAAAAAATACGGCAGCTTCTGAAACAGCTGGATTTGGAGTTTAATATGGACTTTGCGGAGGATCGGGAGCTGATCTGCAATCTTCTTCTGCATGTCTACCCGCTGATTCATCGGATGAGCTATGATTTCCAACTGAAAAATCCCATTATAGATGAGATCAGTATGGGGTATATCAATGTGTTTACCGTGGCTCTGCGCTTTGCAGAGCTTCTATCCCGCCAATTTTCGATTCCCGATTTGAGTCGGGATGAAATTGGCTTTATTACCCTGCATTTTGCCGCCAATTTTGAACGGCGAAAGACGGCGGAACTCAATAAAATTAAAAAGATTATTGTGATCTGCGCCACTGGAGGAGGCAGTGCAGCCTTGATGAAAATCAAGTTGGAAAATGTTTTTGCCAACGCAGAAATTACAACGATTTCGGAATACGACGTCGCCGGTTTTTCCGGCGAGCTGCCGGATCTGTTCTTGTCTATGATTCCCTTTACCGGCTCGATCCGAGGGGTTCCGGTGATCCGTATGAAGCAGTTTTTGAATGAAGAAGAGCTGAACCGGATAAAGGATATTACGGCGCTGAAGGTGGCCTATCAGGATACCCATAAGGACAAGGGCAAAGGCTCCTGGGAAATGACGCCTCTATTTGATGAGAAATATTATCAGATTCTGGAGGAAGGCGACTATATGGAAATCATCCGCCTCCAGGCGCAGCAGATGGCGGACGACGGAGCAGCCAGTCCGGAATATCCGGATTATGTTCTGCAGAGAGAGAAAAAATATCCGACGATTTTTATGAACGGGATCGCGACACCTCATCCGATCCGCTTAAATGCAGTGAGAAATACAATAGGTGTAACAATGCTTCGCAGGCCGATTTTTTATGAAGGGAAAGAGATTCGGATGATTTTCCTGATCAATTTGGAAGCGGATGGCTTGCTTTTGCATCAAGAAATACAGAGACTGATGCTCAAATTGATTGAAAACGACGGGATGCGTGAACGGGTATGGAAGGCAGATTCGTTTGATGATTTTATGAAAGAAATACAGAAAATAGTATGAGGGAGAGGATGGATATGAACGAGGAATACGAAAAGATTGTGACGGAGATTATTGCGAACAGCGGGATGGCCAGAAGCTGCATCCTGCAGGCGATCCGAGCGGTGCGGGAGGGAAAAATTGCAGAGTGCGATTCTCTTTGCGAAGAAGCGGAGAATTATCTGGAGAATGCCCATCTGACGCAGACCGAGCTTCTGCGGGAAGAAATAAGCGGAAAGGGAATGGCAGTTACCCTTTTGATGGTGCATGCCCAGGATCATTTAATGACGGCTATTACAACAAAGGAGCTGGGAATGGAATTGATAAAGGAAATCAAAGAGAGACGGAACCGGGAGGCTTCTCAGCATAAAGGGCTCTCGGCATAAAGTGTAATATTTTACAGGGTTATAAAATGTCCTCCGGCGTGTGCAGCTGAGAGGACATTTTTCTGGGAAAAATATTGATTTCTCCCTTATTATCAAGTATACTCTGTAGAGAGGTGCAGCCGTTTGACTTAGGGCCGCTTGGCCGGGGCCGGACCAGCGGCGCAGACGGCAGGCACGACAGAAAGGAAAAGAAAAATGGGAGAGATGTTAAACGTAGCCCTGGACGCCATGGGCGGGGATAATGCGCCGGACGAGATTATCAAGGGCGCGATGCAGGCTATGGAGAAGAAGCAGAACATAAAGGTTTTCCTGGTGGGGCCGGAGGAGCTTCTGCGGCAGAAGTGCGCGGCGTATACCTACGACGCGTCCCGGCTGGAATTTGTCAATGCCACTGAGGTGATCACCAATGAGGAAGCTCCTGTTTCGGCTGTCCGTCATAAGAAGGATTCTTCTATCGCGGTGGCCCTGGGGCTTGTGCGGGATAAGAAGGCGGACGCCTTTGTCTCCGCCGGCAGTACCGGAGCCGTACTGGTGGGGGCGCAGATGATCGTAGGCCGGATCCGCGGCGTGCGCAGGCCGCCTCTGGGTGTGTTCATCCCGACGACCAAGGGAGTGTCCCTCCTGGTGGACAATGGGGCCAATGTGGATGCCAGGCCGGAGCATCTTCTGCAGTTCGCCAGACTGGGCTCCGTATATTTTGAAAATACGATGGGGGTGAAAAATCCCCGCGTTGCGATTGTCAATATCGGCGTCGAGGAGGAGAAGGGCAATGCCTTGGTGAAGGCGACCTATCCTCTGCTCAAGGAATGCCCGGATATTCATTTTACCGGCAGCATCGAGGCCAGGGAGATTCCTCTGGGCGGGGCGGACGTGATTGTCTGCGAAGGGTTTACCGGCAATGTGATCCTGAAGCTCTACGAGGGGGTAGGAAAGGCCCTGATCGGGGAGATTAAGGGAGGACTGATGTCGTCTCTGCGGACGAAAATCGGAGCTCTTCTGATTAAGCCCGCGCTCAAAGGGATCCTCGCCCGCTTTGATTCCAGCGAATACGGCGGAGCTCCCATGCTGGGACTGAACGGCCTGGTGGTCAAGACCCACGGCAGTTCCAAGGCCAAGGAGGTCTGCAATTCCCTGATCCAGTGCCTGACCTTTAAAGAGCAGCGCATCGAAGAGAAATTCCGCGAACTTTACCAAGGCGAGGAAAAAGCTGGCGAAGAGAAAGCCGGCGAGGAAAAGAGCGGAGAGGAAAAATAGGAAACATCCGGGGAAATGACTCAGCCCCGTTTGTATAAAGAAAAAAGTTTTGAAAGGATGGATAGAGATGGAATTTGAAAAATTACGCGATATCATTGTGGAGGTACTTCAGATTGATCCGGAGCAGGTGACGCCGGAGACAAGCTTTGAGGATCTGGACGCAGATTCGCTGGACGTATATCAGATTATTTCTGCGGTCAGCAACGAGTTTGACATTGAGATTTCCGACGAGGATGCAGAGGCGATCGTAACGGTAGGCGACGCCCTGGAGAAGATCAAAGAGGCGCAGGATTCTAAGAATTGACGGATATTCCGGCGGCAGATATTCGGACGAAATCAGAAACAGCCCTTACCTAAGGGCTGTTTCTATGAATGTAAGGAGGCAAAATGATAGAAAAGCAAGCAGATATGGAGAGACTTCAAAGGACTATCGGCTATTCCTTCCGGGATCCTTCCCTTCTCCGCAAGGCGATGACCCACAGCTCCTATGTCAACGAGCACCAGCTGGATAAAACCGACTGCAACGAAAGGCTGGAATTCTTAGGAGATGCGGTTTTGGAGATTATATCCAGCGAGTTTCTGTATTTCAGCTTTCCGCAGGAGCCGGAGGGCAAGCTCACCCGGCTGCGGGCCAGCATGGTCTGCGAACCGACGCTGGATTACTGCGCCAGGGCTTTTGGACTGGAGGATTATCTGATCCTGGGAAGGGGAGAGGAAAGTACAGGGGGGAGAAACCGGGCATCCCTGGTATCGGACGCTTTGGAGGCGTTAATCGGAGCGATTTACCTGGATGGCGGTTTTGCTAATGCGAAAGAGTTTATACATCGGTTCGTCCTCAATGATTTGGAGCATAAAAAGCTCTTTTTCGATAGCAAAACCATCCTGCAGGAAATGGTGCAGAAAGAGGAAGGCAACGGCCGCCTGAATTATCAGTTAATCGGGGAGAGCGGGCCGGACCATGCCAAGGTGTTCCATGTCCGTGTGCTCCTGGGCAGCCGGGAGGTAGGGGCAGGCAGCGGCCACACCAAGAAGGCAGCGGAACAGCAGGCGGCCTATCAGGCTATCCTGCAGCTTAAAAAAGAACAGGGATTGGAATAATTATGTATTTAAAACGAATCGAAGTATCGGGATTCAAATCCTTTGCCAACCGGATGAATCTGGATTTCACCGACGGGATTACCTGCATCGTAGGCCCCAATGGCAGCGGCAAAAGCAATGTGGCCGACGCAGTGCGCTGGGTTCTGGGCGAGCAGAGCGCCAAGCAGCTGCGCGGCTCCAATATGCAGGACGTTATTTTTTCGGGCACGGAAAACCGCAAGCCCCAGGGCATGGCCTATGTGGCCATCACGATGGACAATCGGGACAGGAGCCTTGCGGTGGACTGCGACGAGGTGACGGTTTCCCGCCGGGTATACCGCTCCGGCGAGAGCGAATATATGATGAACGGGGCGGCCTGCCGTCTCCGGGATATCCAGGAGCTTTTCTACGACACCGGCATCGGCAAGGAGGGCTACTCCATCATCGGCCAGGGACAGATCGACCGGATCGTCAGCGGCCGGCCGGAGGAGCGCCGGGAGCTTTTGGACGAGGCCGCCGGGATTGTAAAGTTCAAAAAACGCAAGGCCTACACCATCAAGAAACTGGAAAACGAGGAGGCCAACCTGGTCCGCGTCTCGGACATTTTAAGCGAGTTGGAAAAGCAGGTGGGCCCTCTGGAAAAGCAGGCGGAAAAGGCAAGGGAATATCTGCGTCTGCGGGACGAGCTGCGCAGCTACGATGTGCGCCATTTCTTCCTGGAATCCGAGGCGAATGAGAAGAGAATCGCGGAGACCGAGAAGAACAGCGAAATTGTCCGTTCCCAGCTGGCGGAGGCCCGGAATACGGCCGACCAGTGGAAGGAACGCTATGAAGAGATGATCCGTGCGGCGGAGGAACTGAACCGCCAGATCGATGAGCGCCGGGATCAGATCACCCAGGCGGGGATCCAGAAGGAAAATCTGGAAGGCCAGATCAAGCTTTTGGAGGAACAGATTCACAGCGAGGAGATCAACGATGAGCATTACGGCAGCCGGATGCGCTCGATCTTAGAACAGCTGCATGCCCACGAGGAAGAGAGGGGGGGCTTTGAAACCCAGAAGGAGGAAATCGGAAAGGAGCTGGCAGACCGCACCGGCAGGCAGAATGAGAAGGACGGACAGGTAAAAGGCCTGGACGAGGAAATACGTCGGCTGGAGACGGAGGTAGAGCAAAAGAAGCAGGGAATCATCGATACTCTCAATGAAAAGGCCGACGTGGGCGTTCGGATGCAGCGCTATAACACTCTGTTAGAACAGGCGAGTTCCCGGCAGGCCCAGATCCACGCCCAGCTTCTGCGCATTAAGAGCGAGATGGAAACCTGGCAGAATGCCCTGGAGGAGCAGAAAAAAGCCAGGGAGGCGCTGGAGAAGAGACTGGCAGAGATAAACGAGGAAGGGACGCAGGCCGCCCAGGCTCTGGCGGGGCAGGAAAGGAAGGTAGCGGGCCTTCGCCAGGAACTTACCGAGGCGGAGCGTCGGACCCAGGGATTTGCCGCCCGGCTGGAATCGCTGAAAAATATTGCGGAGCGCTACGAGGGCTACGGCAACAGCGTGCGCCGCGTCATGGAGGTAAAGGACCGTCATCCCGATATCGTGGGAGTGGTGGCCGACCTGCTCCAGTCCGACCGCAAATACGAGACGGCCATCGAGACGGCCCTGGGCGGCTCCATCCAAAACGTGGTCACCCGCACCGAGGCCTGCGCCAAGGATCTGATCGCCTATTTAAAGAAAAACAAGTACGGCAGGGCGACTTTCCTGCCGTTGGAAAGCATACGAAGCAGCGGGGAATTCCGGGAGAGGGGCGCCCTGTCCGAGCCGGGAGCCATCGGCCTGGCCGATTCCCTGGTGCGGGTGAAGGAGGGCTGCGAGCCCCTGGCCCGCTATCTTTTAGGCCGGGTTTTGGTCGTCGATCACATCGATCACGCCCTGGCGATTGCCCGCAAGTATCACTACAGCCTGCGCATGGTTACCCTGGAGGGAGAACTGCTGAGCGCAGGAGGCTCGCTGACCGGCGGAGCCTTCAAAAACAGCAGCAATCTCCTGGGACGGAAACGGGAAATCGACGAGCTGACTCGAGAATTGACCGACAGTCAGAGACTGCGGGACGAGCTGAAGGAGAAGCTGGCGGCGGCCGCAGCCGAGGAAACGGCCAGGCGGGAGGACGTCGCCCGGCTGACCCAGGAGGCGGGGGAATGCCGCCTGCAGATCAATACGGCGGCCATGAGCGAGAAGCAGGCTCAGGACAAATATGGGGAGATGGCCGGTTCCGACGGGGAGCTGAAGAAAGAGGCCGCCAGCCTGGAAGGCCAGAGGGCGCAGATTGAGGTCAGCCGGACCGAACTGGAAAAAGAAGCGGCGAGCCTGGAGGAGCGCAACCTGGAATCGGAGGAGACCGTTCAGAGCCATACGGGCCGCCTGGCGCAGCTGAAGCAGGAAAGAGAAGCGGCGGCGGCGGAGCTGTCTGAGCTGAAAATATCCGTCGGCGAACTGACAAGCCGCGACCGGTTCTTAACAGAGAATATCGCCCGCCTGGACAGGGAGGCGGAGGCCCTTCGGGAGGAAAACGTCTCTCTGGAAGAAGGGGTGCGCCGTTCCCGCGAAAGCGTGGCCCAGAAGCAGGAACAGATTGCGAAGACCAGGGAAGGACTGGCGGAGCTGGCCGCTTCCTGCGCAGTTTGGAACCAGGAGGCCGCCGCCCTCACCGAGCGCAAGGAGAGGGAGGCTGCAGGCCAGAAGGAGTTCATCGATAAGAGAGAGGCTCTGTTAGAAGAGGTGAACCGCCTGGACAAAGAGAGCTTCCGCCTGGACGGGCAGATGGAAAAGCTGGCCGAACAGAAGGAGAGCCTGATCAACTATCTGTGGAACGAATATGAGCTGACGCCGGTGGCTGCCCGTGCATTCGACCAAGCAGAAGAAGAGAGCCCGTCGAAGATCCGCGACCATATCCAGGAATTGAAAAAAACAATCCGCGCCCTGGGGGACGTCAATGTGGGAGCCATCGAAGAATACCGCGACGTCAATGAGCGCTATACCTTCCTGAAGGGACAGCACGAGGACCTGACCGAGGCCAAGCAGTCCCTGGAAAAGATCATAGAAGAACTGGACGAGGGGATGCGCCGCCAGTTCACCGAGAAATTCAAAGAGATTCAAAGGGAGTTCAACACCGTATTCCGGGAGCTCTTCGGCGGAGGACAGGGTACGCTGAGTCTTCTCGAAGACGAGGATATCCTGACGGCCGGGGTGCAGATCAACGCCCAGCCTCCGGGCAAAAAGCTGCAGAATATGATGCAGCTGTCCGGCGGCGAGAAGGCCCTGACCGCCATCAGCCTGCTTTTTGCGATACAGAATCTGAAGCCCTCGCCTTTCTGCCTACTAGACGAGATCGAGGCGGCTCTGGACGATATCAATGTGGATCGGTTCGCCAGCTATCTGGGCAAGCTCACCGATCACACCCAGTTTATCTTGATTAGTCACCGGCGCGGCACGATGCTGCGGGCGGACAGGCTTTATGGAATTACGATGCAGGAAAAGGGAGTCTCCACCCTGGTCAGCGTCAACCTGACGGAAGAGGAGGAGACGAAGGAGGAAACCATGCAGCAGAAAGGAGAAGGAGCATGAGCGAGGAAAAGAAAGGCTTTTTCAGCCGGCTGAAGGCCGGCCTTGCCAAGACGAGAAATAATATCGTTTCCAGCGTGGATGCGATTTTCAGCGGTTTTTCGGAGATCAACGACGATTTTTACGATGAAATCGAGGAAACCCTGATCATGGGCGACCTGGGGGTAAAGACCACCGAGGAGATCATCGAGGATCTGAAAAAACGGGTCAAAGAGGAAAAGATCAAGGATCCGGCCCAGTGCCGCCAGATGCTGATCGATTCCATCAGCGCCCAGATGGATCTGGGCGAGAACGCCTATGAGTTTGAAAACCGTCCGTCTGTGATCCTGATCGTGGGAGTCAACGGGGTGGGAAAAACCACTTCCATCGGAAAGCTGGCCTCCCAGCTGAAGGGCCAGGGGAAGAAGGTGCTTCTGGCGGCGGCCGATACCTTCCGGGCGGCGGCCACCGAGCAGCTGGGAGAATGGGCCGTCCGCGCCGGCGTGGATATGATCAGCGGTCAGGAGGGTTCCGACCCGGCGGCCGTGGTCTACGACGCGGTGAACGCGGCCAAATCCCGCCATGCCGACGTGCTGATCTGCGATACGGCCGGCCGCCTGCACAATAAGAAAAACCTGATGGAAGAGTTAAAGAAGATCAACCGGGTGATTGACCGGGAGTATCCCGACGCTTATAAGGAGACCCTGGTGGTCCTGGACGGCACCACCGGCCAGAACGCCCTGGTGCAGGCCAGGCAGTTCATGGAGGCCGCGCCGATCACCGGCATCATCCTTACGAAGCTGGACGGGACGGCCAAGGGCGGGGTTGCGGTGGCGATCCAGTCGGAGCTGAAGATTCCGGTCAAATACGTGGGCGTCGGCGAGAAGATCGACGACCTGCAGAAATTCAACGCCCATCAGTTTGTAACAGCCCTCTTCGAGAGAGAATAAGAGAGGAGAGAACAGGAGCAGGATATGAGAGGAATCGAGACGCGTATTCAGCTGATTCGCCACCAGGTCTTTACCGAGGTGGCTCGAATGGCTTATCAGGCGGAAAAACCGGTGAAGGAACAGATTGAAAAGCTGCCCTACAAGATCATTCCGGGGGAGATTGCGAATTTCCGCAACGATGTTTTCCTGGAGAGGGCCATCGTCGGCGAGAGGCTGCGCCTGGCCATGGGCCTGCCCTGCCGCGGGGCCGGGGAGCAGGCGCCGATCTCCGAGGGGATCGAGGCCGCCGACAAGCCGGAGACCTACTATACCCCTCCCCTTATCAATGTGATCAAAGTTGCCTGCAACGCCTGCCCGGAGAAGAGGGTCATGGTCACCTCCGGCTGTATGGGCTGCCTGGCCCATCCCTGCGTGGAGGTCTGTCCGAAAGACGCCGTCCGCATCGACCGCACCATCGGCAAGGCTGCGATTGACACGGAAAAGTGCATCAAATGCGGCCGCTGCGCCCAGGCCTGCAGCTATCACGCGATTATCGTACAGGAGAGGCCCTGCGCCGCGGCCTGCGGGATGAACGCCATTCATTCGGACGAGCAGGGAAAGGCGGATATCGATTATGACAAATGCGTTTCCTGCGGGATGTGCCTGGTCAACTGTCCTTTCGGCGCCATCGCGGACAAGTCGCAGATTTTCCAGGTGATCCGGGAGATACAGTCCGGCGAGCAGGTTTATGCGGCGGTGGCTCCCGCATTCGTTGGCCAGTTCGGGCCCAAGGTGACGGCGGGCAAGCTGCGTACCGCTATCAAGGAGCTGGGATTTGCCGACGTCTTTGAGGTGGCGATGGGAGCGGATTTGTGCGCGGTGCAGGAGGCGGAGGATTTCCTGGAGAACGTGCCGGAGAAGCTGCCTTTCATGGCCACGTCCTGCTGCCCGGCCTGGGCGGCCATGGCGAAGAAAGCTTTTCCGGATTACGCCAACTGCGTTTCGATGGCCCTGACGCCGATGACCCTGACGGCCAGACTGATCAAGCACACCCGTCCGGGGGCGAAGGTGGTGTTTATCGGCCCCTGCTCGGCGAAAAAGCTGGAGGCCATGGACGAGGCGGTTCGCAGCGAGGTGGACTTTGTATTGACCTTTGAGGAGATGGCCGGGATTTTTGACGCCCGCGGCATCGATCTGGACGCCATCGAGGATCTGCCCGGAGGGGTCAATGATTCCTCCGCCGACGGCCGCGGCTTTGCGGTATCCGGCGGCGTGGCGCGGGCGGTGACGGATGTGATTCGGAAGAAATGTCCGGAGAGGGAGGTGCAGGTGGCCTGTGCGGAAGGGCTGGATGCGTGCCGCAAGCTGATGGCTATGGCCAAGGCCGGCAAGTATCCCGGTTACCTTCTGGAAGGGATGGCCTGCCCCGGCGGCTGCGTCGCCGGAGCGGGAACCATACAGCCGATCCCCAAATCCCAGGCGGCGGTCAAAGGCTATGCCGCAGGGGCCAGCCATCAGACGGCAGATCAGACCGAATGCATCGGCGAATTGGAAAACCTGGTCAACAATTTCTAATGCTAAGTCTAATCTTACAGCAGATGGATCCGGCGCTCCTCGCAGGCGGCCCGCATTTCATCGGGCCATTCGCTGGCCTGGACCTCGCCGATATGGGCCCGGTCCAGAAGGAGCATGCACAGGCGGGACTGGCCGATGCCGCCGCCGATGGTATAGGGGAGTTCCCCGTTTAGGAGCATCTGGTGGAAGGGCAGCCGGAGGCGGTCGCTGCAGCCGGCCTTCTCACACTGGAGGCGCAGGCTTTCTTCATCCACGCGGATGCCCATGCTGGAGATTTCCAGGGCGCAGTCCAAAAGGTCGTACCAGAACAGGATATCTCCGTTCAGATGCCAGTCGTCGTAGTCGGGCGCTCGGCCGTCGTGAGGCTTTCCGTCGGAAAGCGTATCGCCGATATGCATCAGAAAGACGCAGCCGTATTCCCGCGTAATGGCATTTTCCCGCTCCCTGGGCGTAAGAAGGGGGTAGCGTTCCAAAAGCTCTTCGGTGGTCACGAAGGTGATTTCATCGGGGAGCTTTTTTACGGCCTGGGGATATTTGTACCAGACCTCATGCTCCATATGCTTGATGACCTTGAAGATCTGGCGGACGACGGATTTTAAGGTTTCCTCATTGCGGTCCTCATAGCGGATCACCTTCTCCCAGTCCCACTGATCCACATAGCAGGAGTGCAGATTGTCCAGCTCCTCGTCCCGGCGGATGGCGTTCATATTGGTGTAGAGGCCCTCGCCGACGGAAAAGCCGTAGCGGGCCAGGGCCATCCGTTTCCATTTGGCCAGGGAGTGGACCACCTCGACGGTCTCCCTGCCGATCCCTTTCAAATCAAAGGAGACCGGACGCTCCACCCCGTTTAGATCGTCGTTTAAGCCGGAGTCCCGGCGCACGAAGAGGGGAGCGGAGATCCGCTCCAGATTCATCTCCCGGCCGAACTCCTTCTGGAAGGTGTCGCGGATGTACTTGATGGCGGCCTCCGTCTCCCGGACCGAGAGACGGGGATCGTAGTTTTCCGGTAAGATCAGCTTCATTGCACTTCCTCCAATCCATCGATATTTGCGGGGGCCATCAGGGAATAGTTGGTGTGGTAGATCACGAAGCCAGGCTTGCCTCCGGCCCCCTTCTTTACTTCCTTTCGCTTCACGTAGTCGACTTCCACCTTGTCGTTTCCCCTGCCCTTTGAGTAATAGGCGGCCAGCCTTCCCGCTTCCAGGAAGGTGCGGTCGGGCAGCTCCTTCCCCTCGGTCTTTACAATGACGTGGGAGCCGGGGATGCCCTTGGCGTGAAACCACCAGTCGCCGCCGTCGGCCATCTGGAAGGTGACTTCCTCGTTCTGGTAATTGTTCTTGCCCACGTACATATGGAAACCGTCGCTGGAGAGGTAGTGGAGGGGTTTGTTCACCGTCCGCTTTTCCTTCTTGCCTCCCTTGTAGCCGGGGCCGCGCTTGCCCTGGGACCGCTTCTTCATATAGCCGAACTGCTGCAGCTCCTCCTTGATCTGGGAGAGGTCGGCCTCGGTGCGGGCGATATCCAGGGCGGCGGAGATGGATTCCAGATGGGCCGTCTCCTCGGCCGTCTCCTGAATCAGCTGGGACAGGGCCTCGTAGGTGCGCTTCTGCTTATTGTACTTTTCAAAATACCGGGCGGCGTTGGCGGCGGCGTCCAGGTCGGGATCCAGAGGAATCTGGATCTCTTTGCCGTCGTCGTAGTAGTTGGGGGCGACAAGCTCCTTTGCTCCCTCCGGCAGGCTGTAACCGTAGGTGTGGATCAGCTCGCCGTAGACCCGGAATTTATCCCGCTTCTCGGTGTCTTTTAATTGTTTTTTCTGCAGCTCATATTTCTTTATATTCCGTTCCAGGGCGTTGGAGACGATTTTTCGCAGATCCGCCGATTTCTGATGGATGCGGGTGGCGGCGCTGCGGGCCGCGTAAAAGGTTTCCAGCACCTGGCTGATGGTGTCGTATTCTTCCTCCATATAGAGGCCGGAGTCGGTCAGATGGGTCAGGCGCAGGGAGGAAAACTCCTGGGGCGTTCCGGCGCGGCTTACGATATTGGGGGTAAAGAGGCCGTCCTTTATATCCTCCATGATCCGGCGAAGGGTCCCGTAGAGATGCTCCTTCTCCGCATCGGAAAGGCCGGCGGCCGGCAGGTCGGAATCGATGCCGGCCCGGTAGCAGATTTCTTCGGCGGTCAGGGGGCTCAGTCCCGTCAGCGTCGTGTAGAGGGCCTTGGAGCAGGGGACGGGGCGGGAGGCCGTTTCCGCAAAAAAGACCTCGCGGGACAGGGAGAGGGGATCCTTTTTATCCATCGTATTGGGGATGAAATAAGGGCGGCCCGGCAGCACCTCCCGCAGGGAGCTCACCGTGGCCGGAATCCGCTTAATGCTGTCGATGATCCGGTCCTCCTCGTCGCAGAAAATCAGGTTGCTGTGCTTGCCCATCAGTTCAATGATCAGCTTTTTATGGCGCACATCGCCCAGCTCATCCAGATGCTCCACGGTGAAAATCAGGATGCGCTCCAGACCGGGCTGGCTGACGCCGGTGATCCGCCCGCCTCCGATGTGCTTGCGCAGCAGCATGCAGAAGCCGGGGGCCGCGGCGGGACTGGGCCGGTTGGCCTCGGTGAAATACACGTAGGGGAGACTTGCGCTGGCGCACAGGGCCAGCCGGTACTGCTCGTTGGCCCCCTTTATCGTCAGCAGCAGCTCGTCGCTCTCTGGCTGGGCGATCTTGCTGATACGCCCGCCCAGGATGCGGTCTTCTATTTCCTTTCGCAGATTGGCTACTGCGATTCCGTCTAATGCCATAGATATCCTCCTTTGTCCGGTTATATGATAGAATCCGTTCTTTTACTCGTAAAAGAGAAAAGAAGGGAGAAGACAGATGAGCTCGCTGGCTATTTCCTGCGGATTTTCCCGGCATCCGCCGCTTAGCCAGCTGGAAATCATCATGGTAGTCCCCGCCGCGGCATAGCGCAGGGAGCGCAGCTGTTTTGGGGGGATTTCATTCTTTTGTGCGGTTTTTGCATATCAGTAGAAAAGATTTAAAATCATGTTATAATAGATATAAAATAACTCGCTGTATTCATTGTGGCAGAGGCTGGTGCTCCAATAAGCGTCTTTGGTCACCTGCAGGAGAGCCGTTAATTTATCCGGAGTGATCGAAATACTGTCGTTCTCCAGGAATATCCGATCTACTTCCAGTGAAATTGCCTGATTGAGCAGGTCGTATTTATCTTTAAAAAGGCGATAAAACTGGCTGCGTGAAATGCCGGATTTTGCAAGAATTTCACGGACGGTTATTTTATGGATATTCCGGGTTTTCAACAACTCAAGCAGCGACTGGCATACTTTTTGCTTAGTGGATACCGATTTTTCCATTATGGGACAAATCCTTTCATTTGTTTCTTGTGAGTCGTATGGCGATATTGTAAAATAAATTCGGAATTCCTGCAAGATAAAAAGATGTTTTTGCATAAGCAAGGAGGAAAAATATGTTGCACAAATCAAAACAAAAAAGGGGCTACAGTACGTCGCAGCTGGTCATTGCCAGCCTGGGTTTTGGCGCGGTTATGGTTTTCTGGACCATCTACAATTCCTTTGTCCCCCTGATTCTGGATTATAAGCTGAACAACCTGGGAGCCATTATATTGCCGGCTGTGCTCATTTCTCCCCTCACCGGCTTTATTATGACCATCGATAACTTTTTCGGCCTGATTTTCCAGCCGGTGTTCGGACGCAGATCCGACCATATGCGTTCCCGCTTTGGCAAGCGGATGCCCTATCTGATCGTCGGCATCCCGGTATGCGCTGTCCTGTTCATCCTGATTCCTTTAATGGGGCGGATTGAGGGGCTGACCGGCATCCTGCTGATGATGCTTGTCATCATCGCCTTTAACTTTGTCATGTCCACCTGGAGGGCTCCCTGCGTGGCTATCATGCCGGATATCGTGCCGCCCGAGTACCAGAGCGATGGGAACGCCATCGTAAATATGATGGCGGCGGTGGCTACGATCATCGCTTCGATGGCGGCTACGATCCTGAGCGCCATGGGCTTTGGCGAAGCCATCGATTCCGGGGATTATCTCTCCGTCTTCGTCTTTGGCGCGATTATCTGCGTGCTGTTTCTGATTATCCTGCTGACTTTGGTGCGCTGGCCGGACAACCGGGGAGAGAAAATCGCTGCGGCGCAGAAGCAGCAGAAGGAAAAGAAGGAATCCCTGCTCCATCTGAATCTGCCGTCGGACGTGAAGCGGAGCATGTTTATCATGATGCTCGCCCTGGTGTGCATCTCCGGGGCCAGCGACGGCTTCAGCACCTACTTTACCCTTTATGCGACCGAGCTGATGGGGATGAATGCGACGCGGGCCACGCTGGTGCGCACCGTTGCTACCTTGGGCGGCGTGCTGATTGCGGTTCCCGCCGGCGTCATGGGGCGCAAGCTGGGGCGCAAGAAGACCATTACCATCGGTCTGGCGGTCGTGGCGATCTGCCATTTGCTGATGCTTTTGATCCCGTATACGGATATAACCTCCGTGGACGCTGTTCTGGCGGTTCTGAACTTCATCTACGCGGCGGGCTTTATCCTGGTCAATATCAACACCCTGCCGATTATGCTGGCTATCGGCGGAAAAGAACGCTTCGGCGCCTTTACCGGCTATTACTATACGGCCACCTTTACGGCGGCGGTGATATGCCCGACGCTCATCGGCTTTTTAATCGGCCTCACCGGCGACAACTATAATATGCTGCAGGTCTTTTGCCTGGTCGCCATGGTTTTGGCCATCTTCCTGGTCGCCAACGTCAAGCACGGCGAGAGCATGAGCGAGGAAGACGAGGCGGCCCTGGAAAAGGCAGTGGAAGCGGCGGAGCTAGAGGAATAAAAGGAAGAATAATTTCCCGGAAGGAGGATAAAGATGACTTATATTGTTGCACACCGCGGCGCCTGCTATTTCGCCCCGGAAAATACCCTTGCCGCATTCCGCAAGGCCATCGAGATGGGGGCCGACGGTATCGAGACCGACGTGCAGCTGACCGCTGACCGGAAGATGGTCATTCACCACAATTATTCGGTGGACGGTACGGCAGGCGTCCCCGGCAAAATCGCCGACATGACCCTGGCAGAACTCAAACAGCTGGATTTCGGCAGCCATAAGGGGCCGGAGTTTGCAGGAGAGCGGATCGCCACTCTGGACGAATGCCTGGAGACGGTGCGTCCCCTGAAGGTGGTAAACATAGAACTGAAGGCCCCGGTAGACCGCACGATTCCCTATGTGGAGATGGTGGTGGAGGCGATTCAGGCCCACGATATGGTGGAGCAGACGCTGATCTCCGCTTTTGACCACAGCCTGCTGGCCCAGGTAAAAAAGCTGTGCCCGAAGCTGCGGGTAGGAGCCTTGACCATGGCTTCGTCCATGGCGGAGAGCCCGCTGTTTGCGGCGGTGGCAAAGGCTGTGCCGGAGAGCAAGCCCTTGTCGCAGATTGCTTTGGAAGATCTGACCCTGCCGCAGGAGATCCTCTCCGGCATGGGAAATGTGGATATAGTGGCAAAGAATCCGCAGGCCGTGATCCTGGAGCTGATTCACAGCTGCGCGGCCCTGCTGCCGGAGGGGGCGGTCATGCCGGATGCCGTGGCATGGCTCGGGAAGCAGAGGGATCTGGTGAGCTATGTGAAGAGCCTGGATTTTCAGCTGGATTATCTGCACCCGGAGTATCATTCGGTGCTGCAGGATGAGACCTTGGTTCCCCGGCTGGCGGCCCTGGGCGTGGGCGTAAGCCCTTATACGCCGGATGCGCCGCAGGAGCTGGAAACCCTTTATCATGCGGGCTGCTACAGTATTATTACCAATCGTCCGGATATCCTGCTGGATATGAGAAAGAAAGAAGCCCACTAGGAAAAATCTGCGTAACAGAGGACGGGAGAGGAGGGGAGATGCAGGAGTTTATCTTTACACAGATGATTTATATTGTCCGTATCGTTGCGGCCGGCGTCTGCGGGGGGCTGATCGGCTGGGAGCGGCAGAAGCGGATCAAAGCGGCGGGAATCAAGACCCATTTTATCATTGCGGTGGCGTCGGCGCTGATGATGGTGATTTCAAAATACGGTTTTGCCGACGCAATCGGGACGGAGGGCACGTCGGTGGACGTCTCCCGCGTAGCGGCGGGCATCCTGGCCGGCGTGGGGCTGATGGGCGGAGGTCTGGTGATCAGCGGCAAGCAGGGCTTTACCAGCGGCATCACCACGGCGGCAGGAATCTGGGCCACGGTGGCCATCGGCATGGCCCTGGGCGCAGGGATGTACATAACGGGAATCAGCACGACGTTGGTACTGCTTTTGGCCCAGTTCATCTTTCACAAAAACAATAAGCTGGTCAAGGGCTTCTGGCACGGGCAGATTGATTTTGTGATCCAGGATGGAAAGGCGGATATGAAGACCCTTATTTCCTTGCTGGACAAGGAGGGCCTCAATGTGCTCCGGATCAAATGTGAAATGCAGGGCAGCAAGACCAAAAAGCTGAAGGTGGTCTTTGCGGTGCCGGCGGAAAAGGACCGGATGGAGGTTGAGGAACTGATCAGCGGCCTGCCTGACGTCCATTCCTACGAAATCTGAGGATACAAGCGTCAGAAGGCGGATGGAAGAAAGAAGAAAAGAAAGAAGAAAAGAAGGAGCGGCTGAACAATGGGCAACAGACGAGAGACGAATGCGGAGCAGAAGAGGAGCCTTCTGGCCGGGATCAAGCTTTTTGTCCTGGATATGGACGGAACCTTTTATCTGGGAGAACAGATTCTGGACGGATCCCTGGATTTTTTGAACCGAGTGGCCGCATCCGGCAGGGACTTCCTGTTTTTTACCAACAACTCTTCCAAATCGCCGGAGCTCTATATCGATAAGCTGGAGCGCATGAACTGCCGGATAGACAGACGGCGGATCCTGACCTCCGGCGATGTGACCATCGATTATCTGCAGACCCGCTATCCGGGAAAGACTGTCTACCTGGTGGGGACGCCGGCCCTGGAACAGTCCTTCCGGGAGGCAGGCATCCCCCTGGTGCAGGAAGCGCCTGCCATTGTGGTGGTCGGGTTTGATACGACCCTCACCTATCACAAGCTGGAGCGGGCCTGCACCTTTATCCGAGGCGGGGCCCTGTTCCTGGCTACGCACAGGGACATCAACTGCCCTACGGAGGACGGCTTCATCCCGGACTGCGGGGCCATGTGCAGGCTGATTGGCTGTTCGACAGGGAAAGAGCCGTATTATCTGGGAAAGCCCGGGGAGGAGACCCTGGAGATGGTGCTCCGGCAGACCGGGCGCCGCAAGGAAGAGGTGGCCTTTGTGGGCGACCGCCTCTATACCGACGTGGCCGCCGGTGTAAAAAACGGGGCCAAGGGAATCCTGGTACTCTCCGGGGAAACGAAGGAGGAGGATCTGGAGAAAGCAGAAATTCAGCCGGATGGAGTTTTCCGATCGTTAAAGGAAATGGCGCAGTATATCTGAACCATGAATCATATCTCAACCTCGTTGACAGGCTGCGGGCCTCCTGTTATAATTCGTTCGCATAACAGGAAATACAGCAGAGAAAGGAAACGATTAAAAATGGGAAAAAACTGGGACGAGGAGCTGGCTTCGGAAAAGCATGAGAGGCTCCGGGGGCTTTTGGAAGAAACCGAACATTCCACGGAAGAGCTTTTGGAGAAATATTATCTGGAGCTTGCCTGGGGAGCGGATGAAAGGTGCGCAGGAGACAAATCGCAGGAAAGCGGAGAGTCCCCGGAGCGCCAGCGCCTTTATGAGGCCGCGGAGCGGGAGGTAAGGGAGCTGAAGACCACGGCCGCCTCTCTGTCCCGTGTTCAGAGAAAGATGTCGGCCCAGGCGGACGAATTGGAAACGCGTCTGCGGGATGTGAAAGGACGCAGAAGGAGAAGACTGATCCCTGCGGCCCCGGCCAATTCGGTCATCGATCTGGAAGAGCAGGAAAAGGAGCATTTCGCCAGGGGAATCAATTTCTATAAGATTTTTATTATTTTCTTTGCCGGGTGCTTCGCCGGGGTGGTCTGGGAGATGCTCTGGTGCCTGCTTTCCAACGGATATGTGGAGAGCCGGTCCGGCCTGGTCTATGGGCCCTTTAACCTGGTCTATGGCGTCGGGGCCGCGGTGCTGACCTTGGCTTTGTACCGTTACCGCAACCGCTCCTGGCTTTTATCCTTCCTGGGCGGAATTCTCATCGGAAGCCTGGTGGAATATGTATGCTCCTGGGGACAGGAGACCTTTTTCGGTTCCCGCTCCTGGGACTACAGCAATGAATTCCTGAATCTGAACGGCCGCATCTGCCTGAAATGCTCCTTGTTCTGGGGCGTTCTTGGCGTCTGGTGGATTAAAAGCGTCTATCCCCTGCTGTCCAAGTGGATTTTAAATATTCCCCAGAGAATCGGCAAGGCCCTGACCTGGGTGCTGTGCGTCTTTATGGCGGTCAATTCCCTGGTGTCGCTGGCCGCCGTGACCCGCTGGTCGGAGCGGGTCTACGGCGTAGAGGCCGACAGTGCGCTGGAAGAATTCATCGACGAGCGTTTCCCCGACAAGAGGATGGAGAGGGTATACCCCAATATGGAATTTGGCGAGAGCGGCTGACGATGCTCTCAGGAGAGGTCCTCGCCATTGGAGGCGATGACGCGCTTATACCAATAAAAGCTTTTCTTGCGCAGGCGCTTTAGACTGCCGTTTCCCTGGTCGTCTCGGTCTACATAGACATAGCCGTAGCGCTTGCTCATCTGACCTGTGGAGGCGGCGACGAGGTCGATGGGGGCCCAGCTGGTGTAGCCAATCAGATCGACCCCATCTTCTGTAACGGCATCGATCATGGCGGAGATATGGGCCCGCAGATAGTCAATCCGGTAATCATCCCGGACCGAGCCGTCCGCCTCCACCGTATCGGCTGCTCCCAGCCCATTCTCCACGATAAACAGCGGCTTTTGATAGCGGTCATAGAGGTTGTTTAAAACGATGCGCAGGCCAAGGGGGTCAATCTGCCAGCCCCAGTCCGTGGATTTTAAATAAGGGTTTTTCAGCGTCTTGGCCGCATTGGTAGTCTGCTCGATCCCGATCTGTTCCGGATGGGCGGCGATGCAGCGGCTGGAGTAGTAGCTGAAGCCGACGAAATCAACCGTCCCCTCCTGTAAAATCCGCGGATCCTGCGCCTCCATCACCGGCATGATTCCCCGGCGCTCCAGCATTTTCAAGGCGTAGCCTGCATAGCGGCCGCGCACCTGGACGTCACTGAAAAAATAATTGACGTGGTCCTGCTCGATTGCTGACCACACATCTTCCGGGCTGCAGCTCCAGGGGTAATGGGTTCCCCCGGCGAGCATGCAGCCTATTTTATTGTCCGGCCAGATCTGATGGCCCAAGCGGACGGCCAGGGCGCTGGCAACAAGTTCGTGATGGGCGACCTGATATTTTACCCGCTCGCGGTCTTCGCCAGGCTGGAAACAGAGTCCTGCTCCGCCAAAGGGCAGGTGCATCAGCATGTTGATCTCGTTGAAGGTGAGCCAATATTTCACCCGGCCTTTAAAATGGCGAAACAGAGTCTCGCTGAAACGGATAAAGGCGTCGATGGTGCGCCGGTCCCGCCATCCTCCGTATTTTTCCA
>CALWRE010000043.1 GCA_944383835.1 uncultured Lachnospiraceae bacterium
CTCGGTCCGGCCCGCGGCCAGGGGCAGAGCGGGGACGGCCCGCCGGCCGCCGAAATCAATTCCCAGGTGCTGGCATTCCAGAATCGGCGTCTTATCCTTAGCCCGCTCCGGAACGATGGAACGGCTGGGCAGAGGCACCATCTTCGGCTTTTCAAATTTCTTACTCATTGGCGGAGCTTCCTTTCTTTCTGGGAATGATGCAGCCCAGAAGCGTCTTTACCCGCGGGTTGTTGGTGGCGATCATCACCAGGATCAGGACGATGGCGTAGATCAGCATGCGCAGGTCTTCAAAGCTTCTGAGGGCCTCCGGCAATATCGTCAGCACGATGGCCGCGATGATGGAACCGCGGATATTGCCCAGGCCCCCCAGCACCCCGAACATCAGAATCAAAATGGACTGGTTGAAGTCGAAGGTGCTGGCCTTGACGGAGGCGTAATTGGAGCCGTACAGGGCTCCCGCCGCCCCGGCCAGGGCTGCGGACACGGCGAAGGCCATCAGCTTGTACTTGGTCACGTTGATGCCCACGCTCTCCGCCGCGATCCGGTTGTCGCGGATGGCCATAATCGCCCGTCCGGACCGGCTGCGCACCAGATTCATTACAATGAAGAGGGTAATCAGGATCAGGACGATGCCTGCTCCAAAGGTCGCCAGCTTTTCATTGCCGGTAACGCCCTGGGCTCCCTTGATGATGGCCTTGGCTCCCTCCTCCATATGCAGGTCGTTGATGCTGCTGATATTGTTGCGGAAGTTAAAGCCGAAATGCAGGCCGGCGGAATCCTGGCCCACATAGAGGGCATTGATCACCTCTTTAAGGATTTCCCCAAAAGCCAGGGTCACGATGGCAAGATAGTCTCCCTTCAGACGCAGTACCGGCAGGCCGATCAGCAGGCCCACGACAGCGGCGAAAGCTGCTCCCACGACCATGGCGATAACCAGGCGGAGCACTGGGCTTGGTATGGCGTCGGCCAGGCTTAAGGAGGCCACGACGCCGGAAAAAGCGCCCACGCTCATAAAGCCGGCATGGCCTAAGTTCAGCTCACCCAGGATGCCTACGGTCAGGTTCAAGGAGACCGCCATCACAATATAGCAGCAGATCGGAACCAGGAGGCCTCTGGTAGAGTTATTGATGAAGCCCTGCTGATCCAGCACAGTGATCACAATAAAAGCAAGAACCACCGCCGCATAGGTCAGGTAATCCTTCAAAACGGCGCCGTTTATTTTCTTTCCTTTTTTCATCCGGCTCACCTCATACTTTCTCCGGCACGTATTTGCCCAAAAGCCCCGCAGGCTTCACAACCAGCACGATAATCAGCACGGCAAACACGATGGAATTGGCCATGCTGGTGGAGATATAAGCCTTGGCCAGGGATTCGATGATGCCCAGAAGAAGGCCGCCCAGGAATGCGCCGGGAATGGAGCCGATGCCGCCGAACACAGCGGCCGTAAAGGCCTTGATGCCGGGCATGGAGCCGGTGGTAGGCATGAGCATCGGGGAAAAGGAGCAGTACAGGACGCCCGCCACCGCGGCCAGGGCCGAACCGATGGCAAAGGTGGTGGAGATGGTCCGGTTTACATTGATTCCCATCAGCTGGGCAGCTCCCTTATCCTCCGATACGGCCCGCATGGCCTTTCCCATCTTGCTCTTATTGATATACAAGGTCAGGCCGACCATAATGATCACGCAGGCCGCAATGGTGAGCAGGGAAACATAGGAAATCGTCAGCTGGCCGCCGAACAGCTTAAGCGTCCCGGTCACCACCGGCGAAAACATCTTCGGGTTGGCGCCCCAGAGCAGCAAGGCGGCGTTCTGCAAAAAATAGCTGACGCCGATGGCCGTAATCAGGACCGCCAGGGAAGGGGCCTGACGCAGGGGTTTATAGGCCAGGCCTTCAATGACAACGCCCAGCACCGTGCAGACCGCCATCGACAAAATCACGGCCAGCCAAACCGGCAGGCCCAGGTTGGTCGTGGCTATAAAGCAAATGTAGCCGCCCACCATGATCACATCGCCGTGGGCAAAATTCAGCATCTTGGCTATGCCGTAAACCATCGTATACCCCAGGGCAATGATGGCGTAGACGCTGCCCAAGCTGAGACCGCTGATGAGATAGGACAGAAAAACCATACTCACTACTCCTCTTCTCCAAATTTTTCCTTAGATAATAGGACGGGCTGCAGAAAGGTAGCCTCCCTGCAGCCGGTTCATCATTCTTTACTTTCTCTTATCCGTTACGGGGTCACATACACGCCGTTTTCAATAATAACAGCCATAGGAGCCTTGTTTACCTCGCCGGTCTCAGACCACACCATTCCCTCGCCGGTCACGCCGTCCACGGAGATGGTAGGCATCACAGCCACCAGGGCCTCGCAGATTTCCTCCGCGCTCATATCACCGGTACAGCCCGCAGCCTCCAGGGCGGCTTTCAGAATGTATACCGCGTCGTAGGCGTCGGCGGCGAACTGGTTCGGGGTCTCGCCGTAGCGGGACTGATACTCGCTTACGAAATGCTGGGTCAGCTCATCCTCCGCGTCAGCGGAGAAAGGAGTGAGGAGCATTACGCCCTCGGCCAGAGCGGGATCAAAGTTCTCGGCCGTCAGAATACCATCCATGCCGTCCACGCCAAAGAAAATCGGCTCATAACCCATGGTGTTGGCCTGGGTCAGGATGACGGCGGCAGGGGTGTAGTAAATCGGCAGGAATACCAACTCCGCCCCGCTTGCCTGCGCGTCGGTCAGCTGTACGGAGAAGTCCGTAGCCGTATCCGCCGTGAAGGTGCCGGTGTAGACGATCTCCAGACCTAAGTTAGCGGCCTCCTCGGCAAAGGTATTGTAGATACCGGTGGAGTAAGCGTCGTCGTTGCGGTAGATCACAGCAATCTGGGTGGCCAGGTTATTCTCCGCAATGTACTGGGCGGAAGCGGAACCCTGGTTCGGGTCGGTGAAGCAGACCTGGAATACATTGTCCTTGCCGTCGATTACATCGAGGGAAGAAGCGGAAGGAGTCAGCATAAACATCCGGTCGTTGTAGGCCTCAGCCGAAACGGAGATGGCCGGGTCCGTGGTAACGGTGCCCAGCAGAAGCTGCATGCCCCAGTCCTTCAGGGTGTTGTAAGCGTTTACCGATCTCTCCACATCGCCCTCATCGTCCTCCGGCTGGAACTCAAACTGAATCCCGCCCATGGCGTTGATCTCGTCCACGGCGATCTGGGCCGCGTTCATTACGGCGGTGCCGTAGATCGCTGCGTCTCCGGTCATCGGGCCGATGCCGCCGATCTTAAAGGTGCCGCTGGCGGTGGAAGCCGTGCCAGTACCCTCGTCTCCTCCGGCAGCCTCTGTGGCAGCCTCCGTTCCCTCCGCGGCCTCTGTCGCAGCCTCGGTGGCGGCGTCCGTCGCAGGAGCCTGGGTCTCATCGCTGCCGCCGGAGCAGGCGGCAAGAAGGGTCATGGCCATGCACATAGACAGCAGAACAGCTAAAATGCGATTCTTTTTCATAACATATCCTCCTGGTTCATTTATTCCCAGCCAAAAGCCTGTGCGCACCAGCGCCTCGCCGCTGGACGGGCGGCCCCTGGCAGGTTTTTGAATTTGAGTTGTATTATAGTGCTTTACTACGTCAAAGTCAACGAAAAAATGAATTTTTTCTTAACTTTAAAGGCAAAAAGGCAGAACGCACAGATCGTCCTGCCTTTTTTCACTCTTTTTATGCAATTTTACCCTGCATGCAAGCTTTTTACTCGTTTACCGCCGTCTCTCTGGGATAAACGGAAACCTGCTTCTTGTCTCTGCCCTTTCTCTCAAAGCGGACGACGCCGTCCACCAGGGCAAACAGGGTGTCGTCACCGCCGCGGCCCACATTCACGCCGGGATGGATCTTGGTCCCGCGCTGTCTGTAGAGGATGTTGCCGGCCAGCACAAACTGTCCGTCCGCCCTCTTGGCGCCCAGTCTCTTGGACTCGGAATCCCTGCCGTTCTTCGTGGAGCCTACGCCCTTTTTATGCGCAAAGAATTGAAGGTTCATCTTCAACATGGTCTTACACCTCCTTGGATACAACCTGAATATGTTTTCTGTGTTCCTTTTCGATGGACTCAAGACCGATCTGCAGCGACTGAAGCAGAAGCTGCGTCTCAGGCGTCGCCGCCTCGCCAAGCCTCACCGCCATCCGCCCGCTCCTCTCCTCCGTCCGGACCCGAAGCGTATTCGCCGTCAGAAGCTCGATGGAGTTGACCGCATTGGTCACCAGGGCGGACACCGCCGCGCAGACAATATCGCTGCCGGCCTCGGCATATCCGGCATGGCCGCCGGCCTTAAAGCCCAGATACCGTCTGTCTTGGTCCCTGTAAAAAACGACCCGGATCATTATTTTACAATGCTGTCGATCTTCAGCTCGGTATAAGCCTGTCTGTGACCGTTCTTCTTATGGTAGCCGGTCTTTCTCTTATACTTGTAAACGATAACCTTCTTGGCCCTGGCCTGCTTGGTGACCGTAGCCTTCACGCTGGCTCCCTCCACCACAGGCTGGCCGATAACCAGCTCATCGCCGCCGACGGCCAGAACCTGGTCAAAGACATATTCCTTGCCCGGCTCCACATCCAGCTTCTCCACGCGGATGACGTCGCCCTCAGCAACCCTGTACTGCTTACCGCCCGTTGCAATAATCGCGTACATGAGGCACCTCCTATTTATCATTACTCGCCAACTGCGGTGTCTGCCCCTGCGGCAGCCCTTACCAAACCTCGTTGCGCGGCATACTTAGTGAATATAGCATTTTCCCTGCGGCTTGTCAAGAAGTCCAAAGAAAAATCTGCAAAAAAATCCGCAGAAGAAATCCGCGAAAGGAATCCGCAAGGACCTGAAAATTCGGCACACCTCCGCCTAAAGCCGAAGCTTCTCAGTACAGGGCCTCTCCCGCCAGCTCCGCCAGCGTACTCTCCCCCCAGCTGTAATTGGTCAGATAGCTTCCCTTGAAAAGCTGGGCGTATTCCTCCCGGCCGGAGAGGTAATCGTAGAGATCGCAGTGCACCCGCTCCGTCACGATCCGCCGCTTGCCGTCCACCGACTCCACCACATCGGCGATGCCGTATTCCTCCAGGAGGTTTCTCAGCCGCAGGGCCACCTTGCGGTACCGGGCCAGGGTCACCGGATTCACCGGCTCGTCCTCCCACAAAAAGGCGATGGCCTCCTCCGAAGAGACGTATCCGCCCCGCCGGTCCACCAGGAGGGCAAAAAGCTCCTTGGATTTTTTGTTGCGGAAGGCAATGGGCCTCTTTCCCACAAAGACGTCGAAATAGCCGAAGGTGCGGATCTCCACGGCCGGAGGCTCCGGCCTGCCTGCGGCCGGGGCCGGAGTTCCGTCCACATTGTAGAGCATGATGTAGCGGGGGGAGGAACCCTCCGGGGATTTTTGCGAGCAGATAGCCTTAATGCGCCTCCTGGTCCCCGACTGCAGGTCAAAATAAGTAAATTCCGCCTCCCCGTTTCGCAGCAAAGCCTCGATATTTTCATAGGAGGTACTGCTGCGGGCAATAAACTCCCGGATGGGCGTGCTTTTCTTCATTAAAGGCAGCCATTCCTCCCTGGTAAGGCCGAAGAACTCGCAGACGTTGTCGCTGGCGTACAGCGGCTTCACCATCCCGTCCTTTACCTCAAAGGCGGCGATGCCTTCGGTAAACCGCATGACCAGCTCCTGCATGTTTTCCTTCAGCGACAGATTCTCGCTGCGCAGATAGGCCGCCTCTCTCTCGTCCTGGACGCGGCGGCAGCAGTAGAGGCTGACGCCTGCGTCCATCTGAATAAAAATCCCCTGGTACAGCCTTGTCTTTCCGTCCGACGAACGGGCCCGGTAGCGGATCTGGGCGGGTTTTTCGCCGCAGGCTCTGTGCCTTTTCGCCAGATAACTGCCAAAGAAAGCCAGCACCGCCTCCTGGTCCTCCCCGTCCACGTTGTCGCCGATCCACTTCTCCGTGGCCTCTCCCATCTGCATCGGAATGTTCTCCGTCCATCGGAACATGGGAGAATTATCGCTGTACAGGCATTTTACCGTATTCGCCTCCAGATTATACTCAAAAATCTTGTTATAGACCTCCGTCAGCGCCCGGAGATAGCGCCTGGTCTCCTTCTCCCTGCGGGCCTGGTATCTCTCGGTCACGTCCATGCAGACGCTCTGGAATTCCTCTTCCCCCTGCTCGTTTACGCATTTGCTCACCCAGCCAAACACCCGAAGCCTGCTCCCATCGCAGCGAAGCAGGCTCATCTCCCCGGCCACCGGGGCGCTGGCTGTACGCACCCTCTCCAGATAGACGGCGAACCTGCGCCTCTCTTCCATCGGCACCATCAGGAAAATATTGTCCTTATAGAGTTCAAATTCTTCCGCCCCGCCGGGACGGTCCGGGGAAAATCCCAAAAAATCCAGCATCCGCCGGTTGATATAGGTGACGCGGGGCTGTTTCTCGCAAGTATAGCGGATAAAGCCGCAGGGAATCGTGTCCTGCAGAAAATGCAGGGCGTCGCGGCCAGACTCGTCCCCTCCGGCATCTTCCTGCCCGCCTTCCTGCCGGTCCTCTCTCGCCGCGGCAGATCCCGCCAGCCTTGTCAGCACCGACCAGCCGGTCAGAACGCCGTCCTCCCGCCTTTTTACCGTGACCGTATCGCTGACCGGCAGAACGCTCCCATCTTTTTTTAGCAGCCGGTAGCGGGCCGTAAGCGTCTGCTCTCCCTCCGCAAGCTTCCGGATAAAGGCGGCGTAAGCCTCCCGGTCCCCCGGATGAACCAGCCGGATATAAA
Source organism: uncultured Lachnospiraceae bacterium (assembly GCA_944383835.1). GTDB lineage: Bacteria > Bacillota > Clostridia > Lachnospirales > Lachnospiraceae > RGIG7193. Next base: position 6,783 of record CALWRE010000043.1, read on the forward strand.
GATCCTCTTTTTTGCTGAGCAGTTCCCTAGGCTCCGCCCCCGTCATTTCGCAGAGGCTTTCGCTGACGAAGCTCAAATGAACCGGCTCCGTCAGGACATACTGATGGAAGCCGGGTATCCCCCGGCTCAGTATCTCCTCCATATTGTCAAGCTTATTCTCCATAGGGTCTCCTTCCGGCGCCAAATAATCTGCAGACTATCATATCATGTTCGGAGGGAAAAGTAAATTTTTCTTTCAGCCCAGCTTGCTCCGCTATAAGCCCAGCTTGCCCCGCCAGCCTGCTCCGCTTACCCTAGCTGCGCTGCAGGTGCTTGCGCACCTTGCCGCTGATGGTCTTGGGCATTTCCTGCACGAATTCCACCATGCGGATCCATTTGTACTCCGCCAGCTTCTGATTGCAGAAATCCCGAATCTCCCGTTCCAGCTCCCTCGACGGCTCGCAGCCCTTTTCCGGCACGATCACCGCCTTGATCGCCTGCCCCCGCAGAGGATCCGGCACGCCGACCACGCTGCACTCCACCACAGCCGGATGTTCCATCAGAATATTTTCCACCTCGCCGGGGCCCACCCGGAAACCGCCGGTCTTGATGATGTCGTCAAAACGGCCGTGAAACCAGAAAAAACCATCCTCGTCCCGGTAGGCGGCGTCTCCGGTATGGTAGACGCCGTCCCGCCAGACATATTCGTACTGGGCCGCATTGTTTAGATAGGCGCAGAATACGCCGGGCTGCTTTCCGCCTTCGGGGGGAACGATCACCACCTCCCCGATTTCCCCGGCGGGAAGGAACCTTCCCTCTTCGTCCTGTATCTTGATGTGATAAAAGGGAGAGGCCGTCCCCATGGCTCCCGCCACCGGCTTTCTGCCCCGGAAATTGGCCGCAAGCAGGGTTGTCTCCGTCTGGCCGTAGCCCTCGCACAGAGGCAGTCCTGTCTGCTCGGTAAAACGGCGGAACACCTCCGGGGCCAGGGTCTCCCCGGCGGTAGAGGCATGGCGCAGCGTAGGCATCGGGGGGATGGGACGGCGCACCAGATAGCGGTACACCGTGGGCGGGGCGCAGAAGGAGGTGACGCCGTAGCGGTTGATCACCGTAACCAGCTGGCGGGGATCAAAGTTGTCAAAATCGTAAACCATCACGGCGCTCCCCACCAGCCACTGCCCGTAGATCTTGCCCCAGGAGGCCTTGGCCCAGCCCGTCTCGGCCACGGTAAAGTGCAGCCCTCCGTCCTCCGCCTGCTGCCAGTATTTCGCCGTGACAATATGGGCCAGCGGATAGGTATGGTCGTGGATCACCCCCTTGGGTTCTCCGGTGGTTCCGGAAGTAAAATAGAGGAGCATGGGATCCGAGGCCAGGGTAGGAACCCGTTCCCATGCGTCGGGGGCTTTTTCCAAGGCGGCAGTGAGGTTTGCAAAGCCTTCCGCCTCCCCGCCCACGCACCAGAGCTTCGCCTGACGGTCCAGGCGGCCCAGAGCGGCCCGAAGCTTTTCCGGCGTATGATCCTGGACGGTGCAGACGACCGCTTTTATCCCGGCGGCCTCGATCCGGTAGGCAAAATCTTTCTCCGTCAGCATATGGGTGGCAGGAACCGCCACCGCCCCCAGCTTATGGAGGGCGACCACCGCAAACCAGTATTCATAATGCCTCTTTAACACCAGCAGGACCCGGTCTCCTCTGCCGATCCCCGCATGCTTAAATACGTTGGCCATCCTGTCGCTGTCTCTTTTTATCTGCGCGAAGGTAAAGCGGCGCTCCTCATTTTCCGGATTGCACCAGACCAGGGCCGTTTTGCCCGGCGTCTCCCCGGCGATGGCATCCACCACGTCGTATCCGAAATTAAAGTTTTCGGGATAGTGAAGAGAAAGACTTTGCAGGTTTCCCTGCCGGTCCATGATTTCCGTACAGAATCTCTGATATATGCTCATGATTTCTCCTTAATTGCCTTTACTCCGATGTAGCGAAAACGGTCGTACCGTCTGCCCACCAGTTCCGGATCCCCGGACAGCCGCTTTAACTCCTTTGCAAGAAGCGTGCGGATGCGGTCGTAGAATTCCTTTTTCCCTAGGCTGCTCTCCGAGATGATGCCTTCGATCACGCCCAGCCGCTTCGCGTCCTCCGCCGTCAGCTTCAGGCTTTCCGCTGCGGCAGCCGCCATCGAAGAATCCTTCCAAAGGATGCTGGCGCAGCCCTCGGGCGAAATGACCGAATAGACTGCGTTCTGCAGCATCCAGACCCGGTCCGCCACAGCCAGGGCCAGGGCTCCTCCGCTGCCTCCCTCCCCGACCAGGATCGAGATCACCGGCACGCAGAGGGTGGACAGCTCCAGCAGGTTCTCCGCGATAGCCTGCCCCTGTCCGCGCTCCTCCGCCTCCACATCGCAGCAGGCCCCCGAGGTGTCCACAAAGCAGATCACGGGCCTTCCGAACTTCTCCGCCTGCTTCATCAGGCGCAGGGCCTTGCGGTACCCTTCCGGATGAGGAGCGCCGAAATTGCGCGCCGCCCTCTCCTTGGCCGTATGCCCCTTTTCAATGGCAACGACCGTGACGGGGAGGCCGCCCAGCCTGGCGATTCCTCCCACGACGGCAGGATCGTCCCCGTAGCGGCGATCCCCGTGCAGTTCGATAAAATCCCGGAAAATATTTTGGATGTAGTCAAGCCCCGTGGGCCTTTCGCTCGAGCGGGCAAGCTTCACCCTGTCATATGGCGTTCCACTCATCGGTGTCTCCTCCGTTATGCATACCTAGAATCTCGGCCAGCAGCTTTTTCTGGCCGGGCCGGGCCGCAATGGCGTCGATAAAGCCGTGCTCCAGCACAAACTCCGCCTTTTGGAATTCCTTCGGCAGGGATTTCTTCGTCGTCTGCTCGACGACCCTCTTCCCCGCAAAACCCACCAAGGCCCCCGGCTCCGCCAGGATAATATCCGCCTCCATGGCAAAGCTGGCGGTAACCCCACCGGTGGTAGGATCGGTCAGCACGGCGACGTACAAAAGCCCGGCGTCGCTGTGGCGCTTTACCGCCGCGCTGATCTTGGCCATCTGCATCAGGGACAAAAGTCCCTCCTGCATCCTCGCCCCGCCGGAGACCGTGTAGCCGACCACCGGCAGACGGCGGCGGACCGCGTATTCAAACAGGGATGCGATCTTTTCGCCGACAGCGCTCCCCATGCTCCCCATCATAAAATGGGAATCCATGACAAAGAGGCAGAGGCTCTGCCCCTGGATTTTGGCGACGCCGCAGACCACCGCCTCCTTCTCCCCGCTGGCGGCCCGCACGGTCTCCAGCTTTTCCTCATAGCCTGGAAAATCCAGGGGATTGCCCGCCGTCACCTCTCCGTACAGCTCCTGAAAGCTCCCCTTGTCCGCCAGCATCCGTATGCGCTGGCGGGCCCTCATCCGGAAATGATAGCCGCAGGAGCAGACCAGATCGCCCGCCCACAGACGGCTTATGGGGACGCTCTTATGGCAGTTGGGACATTTCTTCTCCGGCTCCCCGGCGTCCTCCTGCACGGGCATGCCGGTCCGTCCGCCCTCCTCCAGCTGATTTTTCGGTTTCAAAAAATTGATCCATGCCATATCTTCACCTGTTGCCCATAAAAGTCAGATTATAGTTGCCGGAGGTGAAACGTTCATCCTCCACGATGTGCAGCTGTTCCTCGATATTGGTGGGAATTCCGTCGATAACCAGCTCGCACAGGGCCGCCCGCAGCTTGCGCAATGCCTCTTCCCTGGTCCCCGCAAAGACGGCCAGCTTGCCCAGAAGGGGATCGTAGTAGGGAGAGACGGCGGTTCCCTCCATCAGATAGGTGTCAAAGCGCACCGACGGTCCGCCCGGCACATGCAGAAGGGCGAGGGTCCCGCAGCCCCTGGCGTTGATCCGGCATTCGATGGCCGAACCCTCCAGGGAAATATCCTCCTGCCCGAAGGCCAAGGGAATCCCGGCAGCGATGCGGATCTGCCATTTCACCAGGTCGATGCCGGTCAGCATCTCAGTGATGCAGTGTTCCACCTGCAGGCGGACGTTCATCTCCATGAACCAGAAATTTACCTCTTCGTCCAGCAGAAACTCCAGGGTTCCCGCTCCCACGTAGCCGATCTTGCGCAGGGCCTTCCTCGCCAGATCCATGATCTGCCTGCGCGTCTCCTTCCCCACGGCGGGGGAAGGGGTTTCCTCCACAAGCTTCTGGTTGCGCCTCTGCAGGGAACAATCCCGGTCGCCCAGGCAGACCACATGGCCCTGCTCGTCGGCCAGCATCTGCAGTTCCACATGGCGGGCCGGATAGATGTATTTCTCCAGATAGACGCTCCCGTCCCCAAAGGCGCTCAGCGCCTCGCCCACCGCCTGATGATAGGCCTCTTCCAGTTCGCCTTCGGCCCGGATCAGACGGATGCCCCGGCCGCCGCCTCCCGCGCAGGCCTTGAGCATAAGGGGATAACCCAGCCTTTCGGCCTCCCGTTTGGCCTCCGAAGCCGAGGACAGGGCCTTCGTCCCCGGAATGACCGACAGGCCTGCCCCCCGCACCAGCTCCTTTAAGACCGCCTTGTCGCTGAGCCTCTCCATACTGTCCGGTTCCGGTCCGATGAAGACCAGGCCGTTTTTGCGGCAGAGACGGGCAAAATGGGCGTTTTCCGACAGAAAGCCGTAGCCCGGATGGATGGCCTGGGCTCCGGTCAGAAGGGCGGCGCTTATCACCTGGGCCTCGTTCAGATAACTCTCCTGGGCCTCGGCTGCGCCGATGCAGATGCTCTGGTCCGCCAGGGCCACGTGAAGGGCGTTTTTGTCCGCCTCCGAATATACCGCCACCGTGGCCACTCCCATCTCCTTGCAGGCCCGGATGATCCGCACCGCGATCTCTCCCCGGTTGGCGACGAGTATTTTTGAGAACATAAATTCACTCTCCCGTAATGGCAAAGGAAAATTCGGCGGACACGCAGAGCCTGCCCCCCGCCTCTATCTTCCCTTCCGCGAAATAAAATGGATGCTTGACCCGCCGGATGCGGCACCGGGCCTCGATGACGTCGCCCGGCCGCACCGGCGAGCGGAACCGGACCTTGTCAAGTCCGGTGTATACAGGAAGCTTCCCCTCCCTCATCTGCTCCTCCATCAGGACGCAGGCAGACTGGGCCAGAATCTCGCAGAGGATCACGCCGGGGACAATGGGATCGCCGGGGAAATGCCCCTGCAGGAAAAATTCGTCGCCCCGGACATGATAGCGCCCCACCGCCGTATCTCCTTCCCGCTCCGCCTCGTCCAGCAAAAGCATGGGCTCCCGATGCGGCAGTATCTTTTTGATCTCTTCTCGATCCATCTTTCTACCTCTTTATCCGGAACAGTTCCGTTCCGAATTCCACTACCTGGCCATTGGTGGCGCAGATCTCGGCGATCTCGCCGTCCTCCTCGGCCACAATCTCATTCATCAGCTTCATTGCCTCAATCAGACAGAGGATCTGTCCCTTTTTCACCCGGTCGCCGATGGACACATAGGGAGAGGCATTCTCAGCCGGGGCGGCGTAGAATACCCCCACGATCGGCGACTTTACGCTGAGGCAGCCGTCGGCCGGCGCTTCCGATCCTTTCGCACCAGGCGCTCCGGCGCCGGCTGTCCCGGCAAAAGCGCCCCCGAAAGAAGCGGTTCCGGCGCCGCAGCCCCCCGTCATCTCGGGGACAATAACAGGCGTCACCGCCGCAGGGGCCGGCACGGCCCGTTCCAGCCGCACCATACTGTCCTCCTGCCGAATCTCCACTGCGGTGAGTTCCAGCTCCCGCATCAGCTCTGCATATCTGCGAATATCCGTCTCTTTCATGGTCACACCTTTCTGAAAGCCAGGCAGGCGTTATGCCCGCCGAATCCCAGGGAATTGGAGAGGGCCAGGGTGATGTCCGCCTTCTCCGCCCGGTTTGGCACATAGTAGAGGTCGCAGTCCTCGTCCGGCTCCTCCAGATGGATGGTCGGAGGAAGGATGCCCTCCTGCAGGGCCAGCAGGCAGGCCAGGGCCTCCACCGCCCCCGCCGCGCCCAGCATATGGCCGGTCATGGACTTTGTGGAGCTGACAAAGGACTGCCGGGCCTTATCCTCGCCCAGGGCCCTCTTGATCGCCATGGTCTCCACCTTGTCATTGAGAGGCGTGCCCGTGCCGTGGGCGTTTACGTACACCACGTCCTTCTCCGTATAGCCGGCCTCCTCCATGGCCTGCACCATGGCCAGGGCCCCGCCCCTTGCCTCGGGATGAGGGGCCGTGATATGGTAGGCGTCGCAGTTGGAGCCATAGCCGCAGACCTCCCCGTAGATCTTCGCCCCGCGGGCCACGGCATGGCCGTATTCCTCCAGGACCAGGGCCGCCGCCCCCTCTCCGATCACGAAGCCGGCCCTTCTTTTGTCAAAGGGAAGGGAGGCCCGCTTTGGATCTTCGCAGGCGGAAAGAGCCTGCATGTTGGCAAAGCCGGCCACGGCCGAAGGCGTGATGGCCGCCTCGGCTCCGCCGGCAACCACGCCGTCGGCATAGCCGTGGCGGATCAGCCGCATCGCCTCCCCGATGGCATTGGCCCCGGAGGCGCAGGCCGTCACCGCCGGCATGGCGCTGCCCCGGCAGTTGTGGCGGATAGCAATGAGGCCCGAGGCCATATTGGCGATCATCATCGGGACAAAAAGGGAGGAAACCCTTCTAGGTCCCTTTTCCAGCAGTTTCGTATGCTCCCGCTCAAAGGTTTCAATCCCGCCGATGCCGGTGCCGAAATAAACCGCCAGGCGTTCCGGCTCCATGGTGCCCTCAATGCCGCTCTCTTTCACCGCCTGATCCGCCGCCGCCACAGCGTACTGGGCATAGCGGTCGGTGCGCAGGGTCTCGTTTACCTCCAGATAGTCCCGGGCGTCAAAATCCTTCACCTCGGCGCCCAGCTTTGCCTTGAACTTTTCCGTATCGAAACGGGTGATGGGCCCTATGCCGCTTATGCCGGCCTTCAGGTTTTTCCAGAGGGCCTCGGCGCTGTTTCCCAGCGGGGAGACCGCCCCGATCCCCGTCACCACTACTCTCCTGTTTTCACTCATCTTCCTTCTCTCCTTACATGGCTATGCCGTTCACATGGCTATGCCGCCGTCTACCCGCAGCACTTCCCCGGTCACATACCGGGCCGTCGCCAGATACAATACGGCCTCGGCCACGTCCTCCGGCTCCCCTATTTCCCCTAAGGGAATCATCTGCAGCAGCGGATTTTCCGCCTGCTCCTTGGTCATATCCGTGCGGATAAAGCCGGGAGCAACGGCATTGCAGCGGATTTTCCGGGACGCAAGCTCCTTGGCCGCCGACTTGGTCAGGCCGATGAGCCCGGCCTTGGAGGCCCCATAGCTGCACTGGCCCGCGTTGCCTATAAGCCCTGTGACCGAGGAAATATTGACGATGCAACCCTCTCTGGCCCGCAGAAACAAAGGAACGCAGTGGCGCATCATGTTGAAGGCCCCTTTTAGGTTTGTGTCCAGGACCGCGTCAAAGTCCGCCTCCTTTATCATGACCAGCAGGCCGTCCCGAGTGATCCCCGCATTGTTGACCAGGATATGGACCGCGCCGAAATCCGCCCGGATCGCAGCGACCGTCTCCTTCGTCTGGGCAAAATCCGCCACATCACAGCAGTAGGCCCTGGCCTGCACCTGGTATTCCGCCTCGCAGCGGGCGCATACCTCCTGGGCTGCCTCCCGGTTTCCCGCGTAAATTACGGCCACATTCGCCCCCTGGGAGGCAAAGGCGCGGACAACAGCCGCCCCAATGCCCCGGGAGCCGCCTGTCACCACGGCCGTCTTTCCTCTCAGCTTTCCAGCATTTGTCCCAGCATCTGTCATTGCATAACCTCCAAATATTCGGCAGCCGTGCGGGCCGCCGCGTTCGCGTCGATTTTTTTGATCATATTGGTAAGGGTTCTGCCGGGGCCGATCTCCACAAAGGTGTCGATGCCGTCGGCAATCATGTTTCGTATTTCCTGCTCCCAGCGGACCGGGCTGCAGATCTGACGGGACAAAAGCTCCGCCCGGTTCTCCCCGTACCTATGCCCGGTCAGGTTAGAGTAGAGCGGAATCCGCCCCTCTCGGAGTTCCGCTTTCGCCAGTTCGCCGGCAAAATCCTTCGCCGCCTCCTCCATAAAAGGGGAGTGGAAGGCCCCGTTTACCTTTAAGGGGAGCAGTCGGCCGCCGGCCGCCTTTACACGCGCCCCGAATTCCGGCAGTTCTCCGGCCAGGGCGGCCACCGATACCTGCCCGGGGCAGTTGTAATTCACCGGATATACCGCCTCAAAGGCGCTGCAGATTTCCTCCACCTCTTCATTTGTCAGTCGGAGCACAACGGCCATGGATGTATCAAACCGCTCGGCCTCCCTCTGCATCAGCTGCCCGCGCCGGCAGACCAGGCGAAAACCCGTCTCCCTATCGCAGAGGCCCGCAAAGGCGGCCGCCGTCACTTCGCCCAGGGAAAAGCCTGCCGCCGCGTCGGGCCGAACCCCTCCCTCCGTCAGCGCCGCCGCCAGGGCCAGCTCCAGGGCGTAGAGGCAGGGCTGGGTGTTTTCGGTGATCCGCAGTTCCTCCTCCGTTCCTCCGAAGCACTGCCCGGAGGTGCCTGGGCGGATGCGGTCGCATAGAGCAAAGACCGAGGCCGCCGCCGGATACCGGTCGGCAAGAGTTTTTCCCATTCCGGGGTACTGGTCTCCCTGCCCGGAAAAAACAAAGGCTAGTCTACCCATGCGGACGCTCCCCGGAGGATGGGCTCGGCCTCCTCAATGATCTCCCGCACGATCTCAGCGGCGGGCTGCTCCCGCTTCACCATGGCGGCGCACTGCCCGGCCAGGAAGCATCCCTTCTCCTTGTCGCCCTCCTGGACGGCCAGGCGCAGGGCTCCCCTTCCCATGGCCTCCAGTTCTTCGTCTCCCATGCCGCCGTACTCCGCATGGGAATAGGCCCTGGCAAAGGGGGTACGCAGGCTGCGGACCGGATGGCCCAGACGTTTTCCCGTTACCATGGTGCACAGATCGGTGGCCTTCAGAATTTTCTCCTTATATACCGGATGGATGCCGCACTCCCTGGCGCTTAAGAACCGGGTGCCCAGCTGAACGGCGCAGGCTCCCAGCATAAAGGCGGCCGCCACCCCTCTGCCGTCGGCGATGCCTCCGGCGGCAACGACAGGCAGGCTCACCGCGTCGCAGATCTGCGGCACCAGGACCATGGTGGTCAGCTCTCCCACATGGCCGCCGCTCTCTCCTCCCTCGGCAATCAGGGCCGAGGCTCCCAGGCGCTCCATCCGCTGCGCCAGGGCCACGGAGGCAACGACAGGGATCACCTTGATCCCCGCCTCCTGCCACAGAGGCATAAATTTAGCGGGATTGCCCGCCCCGGTGGTCACCACAGCCACCCTCTCCTCGGCTGCCGCCTGGGCCACTTCCTCCGCATAAGGGCTCATCAGCATAACGTTTACCCCGATGGGGCGGGAAGTAAGCGACCGTGCCAGCCGGATCTGCTCTCTCACATAGTCTCCGGGGGCGTTGCCCGCCCCGATGATGCCAAGGCCGCCTCCCTCCGAGACGGCAGCAGCCAGCTTTCCATCGGCTACCCAGGCCATTCCTCCCTGAAACACCGGATACTCAATACCCAGAAGTTCACATATCGCAGATCGGATCATCGGCTCACCCCTGCTTGCTCTGGATGAATTTGTCCAGTTCCTCCACGGTCTCCAGCTTCTGATCCAGGTCGATCTCGATGCCGGTCTGATCCTCCAGTTCCGTCGCCAGTTCTACCATATCCAGGGAATCGATGCCCAGCTCCGAAAACTTGCTCTCCGGCTTTACGGCGCTTATATCGCAGCCGGTGCGCTCCACAATAATTTTTGCAATCATGTCGTAATACATATCTCTCATTCCTCCAAAGGGATTTTCAAGCCGCTCTATGCGCTTGTTGCCACCCATTATACGCGGCGGCTGTTCCGTCAGGATTCCAGCAGCGTTCCCCCAGCGTTCCTCTTCCAAATTAAAATGGAATGATACCAGGGCCAAAAGGCCAAAAATATGAAATAAAAAAAGAACCCCCGCAGCGGATCCGCATCCTCCGCCGCAGGGGCAATATCTTTATTCGTTATATCGCTTTTATCTCATCGCTTTTATTTCATTCCTTTCATTTCATTGCTTACTTTTCATCCAGAAGTCTGGAGATATCGTCCTTGCGGCCGCTCTTGCGGTAGTCCTCCTTCGCCTCGGCGAAATCCAGGATCATATCCACGCATCTCTCCCGCCCGATGGCGCTGGAATTGAGGCAGAGGTCGTAGCTCTGCAGAGCGCCCCACTTCTTATTGGTGTAATAGTTATAGTAGGAGGCCCGGCGCTTATCGGTCTTGATCATCTGATCCCTGGCCTTATCCGCGTCGATGTCATAACGCTTCATCAGGTAAGGGATCTTATCCTCCTCGTCGCCGCAGATGAAGACTGTAACCAGATGGGGATGCCCTTCCAGCGCATAGTCGGCGCAGCGCCCCACAATGACGCAGGATTCTTCGCTGGCCAGCTTCTTAATGGTCTCAAACTGAGCCAGGAAAACCCGCTGGTTCAGCGGCATATCTACATAATGGGAGGAGGCATAACCCAGAGAATACGTGTCCATCACCAGCGAATAGAGAAAGCTGCTGACCGGCTTCTCATCATGGCTGCGGAAAATGTCCTCGCACAGTCCGCTGTTTCGCGCCGCCAGAGTCAGAAGCTCCTGGTCGTAGCACTTAACTCCCATCCTCTTGGCCAGCGCCATGCCGATCTGGCGCCCGCCGCTGCCGCACTCCCTGCCGATTGTAATTACCAGGTTCTCATTCATATGCCCACTCCTTTCTTGTAAAAAACGTACAAAATATCCATCTCGTTATCTATATTATACACGTTTTTTCACAAAAAGTACAGCGGTTTTGCAGGAAAAACAGCGGTTGCCTGTGAATTTGCAGCAATCAAATCTTTTCGGCAAGCCATTCGTCGACCTGTGAAATTTCCATACGGACAATCCGGGCAATGTTTCCCACAGACATCCCCATATCTGACAGGCTGCGGGCGATTTCCCGTTTTTCCTCCATGCGCGCTTCATTGCAGAGAGTTTCCATTTCTACACACATTTCTTCTATTCCTTTCTGTGTCTCCTTCAGTTCCCGCATCCGTTTCGCCAGAATAGGACTGTACATATCGCTGGCCTTTCGGCAGTGGAAATCATGCATCAACTTCCCTAATTCCGTATCATCCTGAATACCTGCGTTCACATAGATAATATGTGACTGGTCGTCAAAACTATCCATGGTTTCTGAAACAGACCTCTCGATGTGATACAGGGAAAGACCCGAACCAAGCACATCCGTCGCTGTAATAAATATGACATAGGATTCTTTTTCAAAATCATCATACTCTTCCCCCGGATTCAGCGTATTGGCATCAAGGATACTGCTGTAATACCTCGAACGCTTGAGGGAGGCGCCAGAAGCCCTTTGCTGCACTTCAATGCAAAAGCGTCTGCCCACCGCATCCTGGGCCACACAATCCAGTATGGCAGAATGTCCATGCAGATTTTTATGATCCTGCTGAACCACAACGCTTGTAATCTGCAAATCCCTCCGCCCTGTGATAATCCGAATAACGTATTCTGCACATTCCACATTTTTGAAAACGCTGCGCATAAACGTATCACTCATCATAGTAAAATTTTCTATTGTCGCCATATATCTTGCATAATGCGCTGGGAGTGGATGGCTGGCAACGTCAGGGATTCCATTAACGTTATCGGTACACATAATTATTACCGCCTTTTGAAATGAATGGTTGATAGAGGGAACAGATAAGCAAGTCATATAAATGAAAATGGATATGCTTTCAATGTTTGATTATATGATACCATAAGGGTTCAAAAAATGCAAGCATTTTTTCATTATTTGCAAGTCGGACAGATCATCACGCAAAAAGGAAGAGGCCGTCCCTATGATATCCGGATTTTAAAACCCCGGATTTTATGGGATTGCCTCTTCCTTAAAAATATTTTGTTTTAAGCCTCATTCTTCTGGCGTCTCATCCGAACCAGCATTACTGCGATCGCCGCCGCAACAATCACAATCCCGCCAGCAAGGGCAATCAGGATGCCGGAAGTCGGGCTGCTGCCATTATCACCCGGCACGGAAGAAGCCAAAGGCACTTCCTCCTCCTCAATCCGGATGGTTTCCGCTTCTGTCTCCGCTTCAGTCTCTTCCTCGGTCTCAGCGGCCGTGGTCTCCGGTACGGTCGGAGCCAGAGGCACATCCTCATCCGGGATAATCACGCCCTCTTCATCATAGGTCGTAACCGTCTCCTCTCCCTCGGGCGTCGTAGTGGTAACAGTGGAAACAACCGTGGTGGTCTCCGTCCCCGTCGCCTCATCCACTACCGTGACATTTTCATTGCTGACCTGCGCATTCTCATTGGCCGTGTCATTAATGTTCCGATAGTAGAACATATAGGTCCGCACCGGGCTGTAATAGCTGTGAGTCGTGTTTGTATTCTGTCCGGAAAGCAGCACATAGGACTCGCCGCCGGCCTCATAAGAGGAAGGAACCTGAATCGCAGCGGAGCTGCCGCCAGCTACCGCCTGGCTGCCTGTATAGATTACTTCTCCGGTGGAAATATCCAGGTAGCGGACAGCCAGAGTATAATCCCCGGTGGAACCGCTTTCCTGCTGGGTATAATTCACATAATAGGTGCGCTGGGAGCTGCCGTAAGCATGGCGGATCTCTGTCCGCTGACCGCTGGCCAGCAGATAGGTGCTGCCATTGTAATCCACAGAGCCCGGCAGCTGATAAACGCCTGTGCCGTTCACCGGTACGGATACAGACTCCGCCCGCAGCTGCTCGCCGGTCACGGAATCCACCAGCTGAATGGAGATGGTATAAGGCAGCTGCTCGCTGGTCTGGTTGTACAGAACCGTATAGGTGCGCGTCTCCTCGCCCGAGGTATGGGTGATCACCACCGGCTGTCCCTCCGCCCTCTGATAGCCGCTGTAATTAGAAGTCACATAGGAGGAAGGAGTCTCAAAATTCACCGTGCCGCCCACCGGAACCGTAACGGTATCGCTGCCCAGAACCGTACCCGTAGCCGCATCTTGGTACTGGATCGTAATATTGTAAGGCGTGCTGGGCTGTTCAGCCTCTCCCTGGTAAACCAAGGTGTAGGAGGCAGTGGTATTACTGTAATCCTGGGTGATCGCAGCATTCTGGCCGCCTGCCAGATTGTAATTGCGGCCATTGAAATTCACGGATGCAGGAGCCTGATAGGTCGCGCTGCTGCCCGGCTGAATCGTAAACTGCTCGTTGCCGATGGCATATCCGTTCTCATCGATAAAGTAAACCGTTACCGTGCGAGGATCCTGCTGTACTTTTGAATACAGGAAGGTCACGCTGGCATTTCCGTAAGAAACGTAAGCGCTGGGATTGGCGCAGCGGTAGATGTCGGAGCCGACGGAGGCCATTTCTTCCACGCTGACCTGCTTCTGGCCTTCGTCCAGAGAAACGGTCGTTGTACTGTGAACCTGAGGAGCATTATCTCCATACTGCACATAGACCGTTACATAGTGCTGGTTTAAAGAATTGACGAAGCGAATATCCGTAGGGTCATCCTTTCGGTAAACTGTAACAGTAATTCGATCGGAACCGGATACGGTAAACGCGGCATTTCCTCCCGCATCCACATAAATTTCGGCCCCGGTGTTATCTACCACAAAGGTTCCGGCATTTCCATTATTCGTAATCTGGAACTTCTGTTCATTCGGGCTATCCGCTGTCTGCTGTGTGACAGAAAAGGTAGCGGCCCGGGCGGTTCCATCAAATACGCCAAGAGCCAGAACAATCATGGCAAAAACTAAAATGCAGTTTTTTAATCCTTTCATCATTCTTATCTTCCTCTCCATTTCGTTTTTTCAATATCTGTCAATTTCCAACCGAATATCTCTTTTTGTTTTTTTTTGGTTTTATTATATCATTCAATAATCACACCGCAATCACAGAAAGGTCTTTTTTTGATGTAAACGTTTGGTTTTCTATGAGCGGCAGAGACCGCCGCAGGATATTTTCCCGCGGCGGTCTCTCCGATGGCTGTGCGCCGCTACAATGGTCACGCAGCCCTTATCTTATAAGTGATTTTGTGGCTTAAATTTACAGTTAGATTTTCCGTTTCCGCCTCCTGGCGTAAATCCCGGCTGCCCCTATCACAGTCAAGGCAATTCCCGCTGCCGAAAGCCAGAACCACAGATTCCGGTTGTCGCCTGTATCAACGTCCTCTGTTGTCAGTCTGTATAAGCCGGCGTCCCAGGTCCAATCATACTGGCCGTCCTCCAGATAGAAGACACGGCTGCGATACCAGTCGTCTCCGATTGCCATGCTGGCGTCCGAATCATACTGATAAGCGTTGTCGCCTGTCCCCCTGTTATAAAGGGTTGCGATATAAGGAGCCGAAATCTGGAAGCGAACACGATAGTATCCTTCCTGCAGATCTAGAAAACGATAATAACCGTTTTCATTGGTCGTGGTCGTCCCCACTACTGTCCAGTCGCTGTTATCATCCAGCCGGCCGGTCATATTGCGCTCCAATACCACCGGAATGCCGGCTACTCCTGCCTCTCCAACATCCTGGATCCCATTGCGGTTATCATCATACCACACGAAATCGCCCATGCCGCAGACCGTTACAATCACACCAGCGTCCCAGGTCAGATCCGTCTCCCCATATCCGAGGAATATTGTGGTCGTCACATAGCCCAGGTTTTCCATATAAAAGCCCAAAGCGTCGGAATCCACAGCAGAGTCTGTTCCCGCATTGGTAATGGTTATAGTCGTCGTCGGATCCTCGAAGTCAAAGAAAACACGATACTGAATGTCATAGTCATCGCCTCCCGGCAGTCCGGTAAAGAGATATCGGCCGGTTTCATCCGTAGCGGTAGTTCCGCCAGGCCACAGTCTCCAGGTATCGGTATCACCCATCCTGTACTGCAGGCGTACTGTTACGCCTGAGATCGGCTGCTCGCCTTCATCCTGAATTCCGTCCTTATCCGTGTCAAACCATACATAATCTCCTATGGCCCCCAGCAGATTTGCGCCGGCATCCCAGGTCTCATCTACGGTGTTATAACCCAAGGTGATGACTTCGGTAAAGCCGCTCTGATAATTTCCATCGGTAAAGACGCAGCAGTCCGAATCATTCGTATCAGACAGGTTGGTCTCTGGCGTTTTATCGCCGTCCGGAGAATCCACCGCTGTATAACCTTCAGGGAAACGGAAGAAGACCTGATACTGGCCTGCCTCCAGCTCATCGAAGAAGTAGCGTCCATCCCCGCCCACCGTCGTCTCACGAATCGGCTGCTTCTCGCGGATGCCATTGATCACCCGATAAAGCTGCACCAGTGTCCCCGGCAGAGGGCTATCCATGCGTCCTGTATCTATATCCTGAAGATCCGTATAGTTGGTATCCTCAAATATATAACCGCCTAGGGCGCTGTATACCCAGACGCCCGCGTCCCAGGTCCGATCCTGCTTGCTGCCATTCCGAGCAATCACTTCGCTTTCCGCAAAGGTCAAAGGAATTACCTGCGTTCTCTTGATACGGCCGCTGCTATCCGCATTATATATGGCATCCGAGTCGTCCGGCGAGAACACCGATGTACTGTTTCTGTCCGAATCCGTAAATGCATATCGGTAAGTATAACCGTCTGTAGTCAATGCGCGGATATCAAATTCCACTACATAATAACCCTGCGGAAGCTGATCAAACAAATAATAACCATCCGCATCCGTCAGAGCGGTAGCTATAGGCTCATCACCTGCCTCCACCTGACCATCTGCCGAATCTACCCGGTACAGGTTTACCAATACGCCTTCCAGGCCCGGTTCATCCGGTCCCTGCAGGCCATCGTGGTTCAAATCGATCCATACCCGGTCACCCAGAGCCACAGACACCACGTATCCGGCATCGATTGTCAGATTATCCTCTCCTGCAATGACTTCTCTGCCCTCCACCATCTCATTCAAAATGGAAAGAGTAATGGTGTCCGTCCAGCCGTTTGCATCTATGTTGCTGTCTGTCTCGTAATCCACTCCCTGCTCTGTCTCACCTCCATAGCGGATTGTAACGGCGTGATTCGCCGGGACACTAAAGCGTACCCGGTAATAATAAATCGTACCGCCTACATAATCATCCGGATTCTCCGATCCCTCCGCCGCTCCGGTAGCCAAATAATTGCAGGGCAGGTTGTCAAACAGATAATGGCCTGCTCCGTCTGTCGTCGTAGTGGCAATCAATTTTTCCTCCGAGCGATACAGCGTACCCCCATTCAGGTAAGTCAACGTCGTCTGATACAGCTCCACCGTAATGTTTGCCGCTGCAGAGCTTTCTCCATCATCCTGGATTCCATTGTTGTTCAGATCATACCAGGCCGTATCTCCGATAGAGCCCGTGGGCAGGCTGAGGCCCACCAGCACTTTATTGGGCTCCACAATATCCAGCGTCGGATTGATCTGCGCTTCACCGGCCCGGACTACGGCAGCTGCAGACGAGTTGGCCATAACCGTACCATCGTAAATCGAAATATCCTCAGCCGTATAGCCCGGCGTCTTCATTTCCAGCGTTACCGTATAAGACTCGCCCTGCGCCAGATAATCTCCTTCCGGCAGAGTTACCTCGACGCCTACAGCAGTAACCCGACTCATATCCGACGGTTTATCCGTAGTCCAATAGCCTCCGTTTGCCGCATTCCAGTAATCACCGTCTGCATCATAAAGCATAGGAAGCTCTTCTTCTGCCGTATAAAGCTCCCGATTGTCCCTGATCCAGCTGTTGCTCTGGGCATCCGCCTCCACGTAATAGTAAATCGTAGCGTATTTATCCTCTGCAAATACATTTACCAGCAGCATCTCCTCGTAGCCACTGCCATTCGGGATGGTCGTCAGGCGGTCGGTAATGCCGGACGAACGGAATACGAACGTATCTCCGTTAAAGGGCAGTATATCTATAAAACGGACGCTCCTCAGATTGCTGGTGGAGTTGTTGTACAATGTCAGCTTATAATATACGTTTTCATTGGGATACACATCTACCTGAGATGTAGTATAGTTTCCGTTAAGCTCGTCGCTGACTGTCTTTACAAGTACCGTCTCCTCCGAATTCAGGACGATAAAGTCCACCGGCTGGTTCAGATACTCGAGTTCCATGTTCAGGTTGCTGTCCAGACTATCGTTCACCTGCGTGCTCCCCTGGTATGCCTCAAAACTGAGTCCCAGCGGATTTTCCTGAGACGCCGGCAGCTGATACAGGCTGCTCAGGTAGGCCGGTGAAAACAGGCCGCTCTGGCTGGAGGGCTTATCATAATCAATGGTGGCGCTGTAGCCGATTGTCAGGCTGGAATTTGCTCCCGCCTCCGTATCCGGGCTCAGCGCAATATCTTCCGAAAATGTGAAGATATAGCGCGTGGTCGTCTCTGTGTTGCTGTATATATAGGTTCCGTTTTCTATAGCCGTCACTGCCGGCACACCCTCTACCGCCGTCACCGTATAATCTCTTCCTTCTACCAGGGCTACATTCTGCGGCACGCCGTTTACCATCTGTGTCTGATAAACGGTAAATCCGGATCCCTGGTCCAGAGTCGTATAGGCGGGCAATTCTACCGCTATCACGGGCTGGCGGAAATCAGGGGCATTCCCCTCTTCGTTTTGAACATTCACTGCCTTTACCTGGAAGTCTACCGTATCGCCCGTATAGAAGGTATAGCTGCTGCCTGCATTGACAATCGTGTTGGTCAGCAGCACCTGGGGCAGCAATTCATCCGCTCTGGGAATCAATGCCTCCACTTCATTGCTGGTGTTCGTTCCCGTTACCTGCTGCTCTGTCCCGTCGGAAGCACGGTACGTATAGGCCCAGTCAACCGTGGCGTCATTTGTAATCCGGCGCACCTCCGGCGCAACAGGATCTCCTGTACGCTCGGCAAAAGTCACCTCCATGGTAAATCCATCCGCCTTGAAGCCTGCCCGCACATTGCTGTAGGCAATTTGAACACCCACCGCATTCAGCCCATCCAAGCTCACAGTCCTCTCCTGATCCAGCACCAGGCCGGATGCGGCCGGCTGCCAGGAATCGCTGCCAAAGGTCCGGTACAGAACCTGTGCCGTAACCTGCTGCGCCGAATCCGCATTGGATGCAGGATCCACTGTCACCTGATTGATGACGTAGTCTCCCGCCTCTGCCGTCTTTTTCCGATAAATCTGGGTCACCGTGTCGTAGGAGTAAAGCAAAATGTTATCGTCGGTCACAGTAAAGCTATCCGCCGGCAGATCATTGGTACCGTCCGCCAAACCGGAAACCCGGAAATTCACGGTGTAGGAATCCAGCAAAAGGCTTTCATCCGCATAAACCGTTCCGTCCGTATAGCCCTCGTTGTCATCCGAGACTTCCTTTCGGATACTCGGCTGGAAGACGCCGATGCTGGCCACCGTTTTGTTTGCAAAGGTCACTACATTGCGGGAACCATCGCCGGTATACTGCGGATTATGGATCGGATATACCGTTACATATTGCGAAATCTCTGTAAAGGCGTCATCCAGCGTATAGCCGTCCGGAGCCTTCGTCTCCACTACCAGATAGGTGGTGCCTCCCTCTGCCGCCGGCAGCAGTTCGGACCTGACCGTACCGGTATGGTCGGTCGTCAAAGGCTGATCATTCATCAACTCCGTGTATTCGCCCTGGGCATTTGCGCCATAGATATTAAACTGAGCGTCGCTCAGCATCGCAGTGCCGTTTTCATCCGTCTTACGGATCAGCAGTCGGCCCATGTCAGCTTCGTCGGTCCAGGTGCCAGCGTTCACTGTCAGCTCAGAGCTGACGGTTGCCGTCGACTTCGGTACGATTACCTGGCGCACTTCGCCCGATACCGCATAGCCGTCCGGGGCCGATACTTCTTTAATATAATAGGTTCCAGGGTCAATGCCAGTCCATCTTGCCACGCCGTTTGTATCTGTGGTCACTGCCTCCCCTACCTCTGTCGTCTGATCGGACGCATAGAGCTGGAAGACGGCGCCGGCCAGCACCGGCGATCCATTCGGTGCATCTCCTGTCTTCGTCAGGACAATGCTCATCTGCGGGTAATTTTTCACCGCCTCATCGCCCGTGAGATACGTGGTATAACCAGCTTGAATTTCAAAGTAAATCTCTTCCCCGGATACGCTGTACTGAATATCCCCGTCTCTGGGCGCCGTAATCTCCTTCACCATATAGCGGCCGGGATCCAGCATGCCGGAGGAATAAATAGCTCTTCCTCCTTCCGTGAAGTTTACCGTAAAGGTAGAATTCTCCGAATCCACCAGCTCGTAGCTTCCGCTGTCGTTTTGCCGATAGAACTCAAATACCGCACCGCCCAGGGGAGTCATGCCGTCTCCGGCCACCTTTTCCAGCTGGAAATTGCCCTGGTAAGGCGTATTCATAATCGGCTCATCCGCCAGTTCCGTATTGGTCTGCTTATTGACCACCTGTACCCAATGGGAAACCGTCTCCGCCTGGTAACCGGTCGGCGTGGATGTTTCCACCACCTCATACCAGCCTTCCTCCAGCGGGCCTGTTGTCAGGCTGCCATCCGCTTCTGTAGTCCCTGTGTACGCTGCGGCCGCTCCATCCTTGTGGTTCTCGCCGAAGCCCTCGACTTTATAGAAAGTAAAACCGACTCCGCCCAGGCCCTGCGTACGGCCATCCCAAACCACGTTTTTCTGCAGCTGGATTCTGCCAAGGGTTTCATTTTCTACCGTTATCTCTGCCTTGCCGTCCGGATCGCTGTACGTCACAGTAACCTCATGGATCGCCGTATTGCTGGCATATCCGCTCGGCGGGGTCTCCTCCACCAGATAAAATGTCTGAGAACTGTTCGCCCAGTCTTCACTGTCCCTGTCATTTATTGTTACCGTGAAGGCTGCCTTGCCGTTAACGGTTGCCGCATGGGCTAAGGCAAGAGTTGTATTATTATCCTCTGCCAGCTCCTTCGACCCATACAGATAGAATACGGCTCCATCCAGCAAAGCTCCCGTTTCATCATCCGTCTTCGTCACTTCAATGGTAAACTGCTTGCGGTTCGTAATGTTGGTAGATTCCGTATTGCTTGTCGTATCGACGCCTGTAGTCTTATTGGCTTCGATCACATAAGGGCCATAAATCCTGGGATTTGACAGAGAATCCTTCATCCCCTCATAGCCTTCCGGCGCGGTGACCTCCTTCAGGTAATAGCTGCCTGCGGGGAGAAGCCCCGAGAGAGCTATGCCGCTTCTATCACTGGTCATCGTTCCCAGCAGCTCTCCTGTACAGCCAGCATCTGCATAGATTTCAAAGACCGCTCCTTCCAGCAATACGCCGGAATGATAGTCCGTCTTTGTAATCTGAAGTTTGCCGTACAAGGTTGTGTTGGTGATGGCGGAATTTCCTGTCAGCGCGGTATTATCGCCGCTGGTAATCACTATCCGCGTGGGATATACGCCCGTCAAAGAATATTTGCCTTCATCGTCATGAGTGCCCAGGTCAGTCTCTACCAGCCAGTACGTTCCAGGCTCAATATGCGTAACCGTCACCTGGCCATTTGAGCCTGTCTTGAATTCTGTCACATCCTGGCCATCCGCCTTTACCGTTACAGGCGTCAAGCCCTCCAGGCTTGCAGACAAGTCAAAGCTGGTTCCCCAGTTTCCATTCACATCTTCGTCATATCGATACAGCCGGAAGGTCACACCTGCCAGGTTTTCCACCTTTTCGTCCTGGAACACACCGGTCTTTTCTACCGTGAGGCTGCCCAGTTTTATGTTTGTAACCTGAATACTTCCCGTTACGTTTTCCACGCCGGACGCCTGTGACGTCGTGCTTGCAGCAATCGTTCCTGCGGTGATTTCCACCAGGAAGGATTCCGCCATCTGATAATCGCCCGTGCTGGTGCTCTGCTCCGTGATCCGGTATGTGCCAGGTTCCAGATACTCGGAAATAAAGGTTTCCGTACCGTCCACAGTAAAGCTGTAGCTGGTATAATCCACTCTTCCGTTTTCCGCATCCCAAACCCGCCGCACATTCTCAGCGTCATAGGAGACATTTCCATCTTCATTTGTCACTTTTTCAACGATAAATGCAGCCTCATCGGTATCGGACGCTCCTGTGCCGGTAAAAAGCTTTGTCAGCGCAAACCGGCCGGCATTGATATTGTTTGTAACAGCATTATCGCCGGTCAGGGAAGTCGTACCGCCCGCATCGATCTTCACTGCAACAGCCAGCGCAGGCTCCGTCACCTGATAGTTCACATTGGAGCCCACTCCCGTCTCAACCAGCCAATACTCGCCGGCATCCAGATTTTGTACCGTTGCCTGGCCATTGGCGCCCGTTGTGATGCTCGTGCGGACAGGGGTCTCCGTCTCCAGCTTACTCCAATTTGCCGAAGCTTCTCCTTCCGTGACTATCGTATTATCCGCCGTTTTCTTATAGAGTGAGAAAATAACTCCTGCCAGATTCGTCCAGGTGGGATCGCTGCTGTTATCCACGCCCCTCTTCTCGATGATGAGAGTGCCCTTGGGATCATTCTTCACAGCTCCGTCACCAGTCAACGCTGTATTCAGCTGTCCGCCCGTCACCGTGACTTTAATCGGCGTAGGATCTACGGTATACCCGTTCTCCTCCGACCGCTCCTGCTCCACCAGCCAGTAAGTGCCTGCAGGCAGGAATTCCGATTCCACCGTGCCCGTGGCGCTGGTTGTGATGGTATAGTCTACCCCCTCTTCCAGTTGAACCGGATTGTCCCGATCTATGCCTTCTGTCTCGCCCTCCATATCCTGGTATACTTTAAAAGTAGCAATTACATGGATAGAAGAATTCGTGGAATCCACCTTTTCCAACAGGAACTTGCCATATTGCGCCTCATTATGGAACCCATTGGTTCCGTCCGCATCGTCGATGCTGGCATAGGTGTTTTCGATTGCCGGGTCTTCTGCGCTCTGTTTCTGCGTTACCCTAATCACCCGGTAGCCCGTCTCGCCAAAGGCTGTTCCGCCTACAGCGTCTGGCAGGTTCGTCAGATCCTCCATAACAATATACACCCCGGCAGGCAGATAGACGGAGGTATACAATCCATCCGCGTCCGTCGTGCCGGTAGCAATGGGCAGGGGATCGCCATTACTGTCTATATCCGCTGGCCTTATGTCATATCTGGTTCCGTCAGCAGCTTCATATTTCCCAGTGAAACTCTGGACAGCCCGATACACATGGATGGTCACCCCTTCCACTACGAAATCCTGTCCGGAAAGGGTGGTATATTTCACCACCTGCAGCCGTCCCATGGCAACGTCCTCAAATGTCAAATTTGTGCCGTCTGAAAGCGAAAAGCCGCCGTTTCCATTGGTTGTCACTTCTACAATAATATCGTCGTTTTCCTGCGTTGTAACCGTCGGCAGCTCATATCCCTCCGGCGCAGATATCTCCATGACATAATAGGTTGTAAGCGGTACCAAATCTTCAAAGACAAATTCGCCGTCTTCATCCGAAACAGCGATAGCTGCTGCCCCTGTCGTGGACATAAACGTTTGCTTGCCCGCATCCGTGCCAAGGGCTGTCCTTAATTCATCCAGATTTGTCCATGTCCAGCCCTGGATTGTTTTTCCAACCGTCAGGCCGTCCAAAGCCGCCAGTGTATTTACAGCAGCCTCCTGGCTGGTAAACGCAGCGAAATATGCTCCGGCCAGGCCTGCCTGGTTCAGGGAGCTTGTTTTTGTGCCCGTCCCATCTACCTCATAATAGTTATAGATCGGATCTGTCTGCGTTTCGTTTCCAGCTGTCACCACCAGCGGACCGGTCCACTGAACCTCCCAGTGCCAATTTTCCAGAGGGATACTCTGATTATACCCCTGCTGGGCCTTTGACAGACTGACCTCCTTCAGATAGTATGTTCCCGGTGCCAGGTCAATGGTCACCGCAGAACCTGTCCCGGAAGTGCCGCTTTCCATGATATTGGGGTCTTCTTCACTGGAGTTGCTGGCCTGAACCTGTCTCAGGTTTACAACGGTTCCATCATCCAGTTCTGTTTCTACACCGTTTGTATTATCCACTATATACAGCTCAAACTCCGCGCCGTCCAGCAGGTTTCCTGTATTGCGCAGATATTTGAACAGACGCAGTTTGCCTACGTTCGGCGTATTGTCGATGGACGGAGTTACCCCTGTCTCATCCGGATGAGAGTTAGCCGCAACCGTCTGTCCTGGCTGAACCGTGACAGCAATCGGATCGATGGCTATATAACCGGACGGAGTCGTTGTCTCCACAACCCAATACTCTTTATTTGGCTCCAGATAGCCAGACACGCCGGATGAAGTATCTGTAAGATCTATCGTCGCCAGGGAATTTCCCAGATTCGTTCCCGTACAGTCTCCATTCACGTCTGTATTCGCAGGCGTTTTCTCATAAATATCAAACACTGCCCCCGTAAGGCTATACCGCGTGTAGGCTGCATCGTCCCCCGTCAGAGCGTCTCCGTCTGCACCCGCCACATTAAAGAGAGCTGTCTTATAGATGCTGATCCGTCCCATGGGGACATTTGTAACGGCGCCCGTTCCGGTCAGATCTGTATTCGTCTCTCCCGCCGTAATTGTAATATAACGGGGCGTTGTGTCAGGCACATAGTTAGCCGGGGCTGCCGTCTCCACCACCTTATAACGGCCAGGCGCCAGCCAGCCGGATACTGCATTTCCCTTTCCGTCCGTGGACAAGGTAACCCCCGTCTCACTGTACTCACGCTGAGCGTCCGGCAGATCCGGATTGCCGCTGGTCACATCTGTCTCGGGATATAACGTAAAGGCAGCAACCAGACCTTCCCTTGTCTCCGCGTCTATCTTTTCAATCGCCACCTTACCCATCGACGGAGTATTTACGATCTCCAGATCCGGTACCGCCATCCCGCCCAGATCAGTCCGGTTTTGCCCAGCCTGGATCGTGATCACGCGATATAAGGCGGGATATCCTTCCATCTGCTCCTCTTCCAGGATATAAGTACCCGGTTCCAGGTTATCGACAGAAGCATTTCCCGCTTCATCTGTCGTAATCAGACCATCCGCACCAATGCCCGGATAGAGAGTCCTGTCTTCCGTATTAAGCAGCTGTTCTCCTTTCCGGTAGCTCGTGGTTCCATCCGTATAGGTTCCGCTCGCGTCTGTCACAGCCCGGTACAGCTTAAAGGACACGCCGGACATAGGCTCGTATTCCGCCGCCGTGTCCGCATCCATGGCATCCCATTTCAGGATCTCCAGCTTGCCCACCGGATCGTTGGGAATGGGCGCAGTGAAATAAACCTCATTGGTCTCTCCGGCCGTCACCGTCACGGTGCGCTCTGTACTGTCTGCCACATAACCAGATTCCACCGAATACTCTTTCAGCGTATAGGTTCCTGGCTCTAACCAGCCAGACGTACCTACCCCGTCCTCCCCCGTTACAATCATTCCTGCCGGAACCGTAGCATTGTCCGGAGAGTACAGATAGAACACTGCCTTCAGCCCGGTATTTCCATCCAAAGAGCTGACTTTTTTAACCGACACCTTGCCCTCATCCGGTTGATTGACCACCGAGGTATCTACCTCCGGATACGGATTTCCGCTTCCCGCAGGGCTCTCCTGATTTTGGCCGGCCACGATTTCTATTACCAGGGAGTGCGGAGGATAGCCCTCCGGCTCCTCCCCTTCTTCATCCTCTTCTGCCAGGATGTAGAAGCCGGGTTCCAGATTTCCGACAGCCGCTTCTCCGTCTTCATCCGTGGTAAAGATGCCGTTTTCATCCATACCGGGCTTGCCAGTAACCGGTTCGCCCTGGCTGTAGCGTGTGCCGTTCCCGCTATCGGGATAACGGTAGCTTCCATTCTCGTCCTCCACTGCACGATAGAGGCGGAACTTCACCCCGCTCATGGGGCTGCCGGTCATATCGCCTTCCTCTGCATCCATCAGGGTTGTCTTTACCACATGCAGCTGTCCCAGACGGTCATTGGTGATCTCCTCATCCACAATTTTCACCGTTGCATTCGCTGCGGCAGTGGTCACGGAATAAACCTCGGAGGTGTCCGCCGCATAACCTGCCGGGGCGCTGTTTTCTTTAATGTAATAAGTAGTATTGGCTGTCAGGCCGCCGAAGATCAGTTCACCATTCGCATTGGTACTGCCGGTTGCAACCGCATTCTGGCAGTCCTCATCCGAATAGAGGGTGAAATTGGCGTCTGCCAGCCGCACGCCGGTGACAGAGTCTGTCTTAATCACACGGATGCTCACCTGCTGTGCATTCTCCACGGTTACTTCCGTCTGCGCATTTTCCGTCACGGAAATACCGTTTCCGTCAGCAACTCCCATTTCATTGCTGTCTACGCCGCTGACAATCTCAATCATGACAGTATAGCCGTCGGGTGCAGTAATCTCTTTCAGATAATAATTTCCTACCGGAAGCAAGGCGGACAGACCCACTCCGTTTTCATCCGTCGTAAAGGTATCTACCGGGGTGCCCGTGCAGGCCGCATTGTCATACACCTCAAAGGTGGCTCCTGCCAGGGTCGTATTGTGATCGGCCGCATCCACCTTGGTAACCTTGATCTGGCCGTAATAGGTAGTGTTTGACACCGTAAATTCATTCTGCGTATTGGACACAGTGACCTGGTGCCGTCCCCGAATCTGCGTAAAACCGGCCGGCGCACTCACTTCCTCATACCAGTAATCCCCCGGCGCAACCATAAGCGTTTCGCCCGTAGGATTGCCGTTCTCATCGGCGATCTCCGTCACGGAATGTCCCGTACCGTCCAGTACCGTCACCAGGGTTGCAATCGGATTTTCTGCATCTTCGCTGTCATAAATACGAAACTGCACTCCTGCCAGCTGCTGCGTAAAGAGGGCAGGACTCTCGCCGTCGCTGATCACACCCACTTTGTTAATCACCAGGCCGATCAGCGGCTGGTTTGCAATCTCCTCCCGCAAAGCTGTTGTCTGGTTCGCCGTAATCGTCACTTGAACCGGAGTCGTATTGCGGACATATCCGTCCGGCTCCTGCGTCTCCAGCAGCCAATATGTACCAGGAAGAATGTTCCCGCTGACTGCCCTTCCATTGTCTCCTGTCGTAAGTACCACAGCCGCTCCGGTACTGTCTGTAACCGGCGTTTCACAGGCCTGATCTGTATATAAGCGGAATTCTGCGCCGGACAGATAAATTGTATTTCCCGTGTTGTCCGGAAGGAGGGAAGTCTTCGTCAGGCTCAAACGACCATAAGGAGCTGTATTCAAAAATACAGGCGCACCCGGATTCACCGCAATCTCAGCGGCATCATCCCAGCTCGGAACGTTCACCTGGCCGGACGTTATTGTCACATCCCTTGAAGAAGCCAGCGTATAATCTCCCACCAGGGAATCCGGCAGGCCCGTCTCCGACAGAGTGTAATCTCCCTCTATCACAGCCGGGAATACAACCAGGCCTCTTTCATTGGACACAGCCGTATAGACCCGAGTGGGATCGGTTTTGCTGGTCAGGGTAAATGTTACGCCCTCCAGAGAAGAAACCAATCCGACCGGATCTTTTCCATATTTATAAAACATCAGGCTGCCTGCGCTCTCCGCCGTATTGATAACGGTCAAAGTCGCTTCGGTCCTTCCGTCTTCATCCACAGAAGTATTGAGGGTCACTCCGCCGGCATCCGACTCCAGACGAACGGAACCATCCTCCGAAACCGTAATGGCAATCCGGCCCTCAAAAGCTTTTGCAAAACCCTCCGGCGCAGACAATTCTTCCAGATAATAAGTCCGTCCCACCAGCATCTCATCAAAAATAACCTGACCATTCTCGTCTGTAACTGTGGGATTACCCTCCGGCTGCGCATGGATGTCATTGGCAACCTGCGTTCCGTCTTCTGTGCGGTACAAGCCAAAGGTTGCCGTGCCATAGTCTCCCGTACCCAGAGAGAATACGTCTTCTCCGATCTGCACGTATTTATCTACCACCAGATCTACGGAATCGACGTTTTCATCATACTCACCCAGCTGAATTTCTGCCGCGTCCGATTTTTTGACCTCATTCTCTCCGATCAATGTGTATGTCAAATCTGCCGTATTCGTCAGCACCCAAGGCTCCAGTACCTGATCCACTGGTACCTGATAGGCCGACACCGGGTAGCGCAGAGTCACAGTATACTCTGTATCGACAGGCGCTCCGTCATAGAGATGCTGATACAAATCATTGGAATCGTTCAGCGTGTCCAGGGCAAAAAATTCGATAGCAACTGCCTCTCCCGCCCCATTATACTGCACCTCGTAGTCCTCTCCCTGCGTCAGAGTCCCACGGCCCTGAGTAGATACCGAAACCACCGTGGCCCCGCCGCCTGCCGGTGTGTCCACAGGCAGATTGTCAATCAGTGAAAAAGCCGGACTGCCATCCGCATTCAGGGCAAAATTCAGGCGGCCATTGCGGTTCGCCACATAACTCTCGCTTTCCTCCGGTGACGGATCATTCTCCGAAGCCTGGTTGATTACGTCGATGGTATATTCCACTTCAAAATATTCCACGCCGTTCTCTGTCACACGATCGATCACTGTCTGTCCGTTATTCGTTTCGACAGCCTTCTCAACACGCCATCCGTCGCTGGCCTGCACCCGTGTGGATGGACGTACGGATGCCTCGAGGCTCTGATTTGCCCCCTGCGTATCCATATAGCTTGCCTGGAATTCAATCGGGAAAGACAGAAGCTCATCGCCTTCATCCATGCTGTCTTCCAGTTCAAAATTATTTGTCTGGACCGGAACCTGGATCTGATGGGCGTTTCCTGCCTCCAAAGAAGTATTCAGACTGAGCACCAGATACTGATGTCCTGCCACACCCGGTCTCAGCTCGCTGTCCTGCACCACCGACGACTGTACATCGTCTGGATTTACCGTTACACCTGCCGGAAGATCTATCGTCACAGTAGGCGACTGGTAAACGCCGCCTGTTGCCAGCGGCGGAACCGTAAAGCTGATATTAAGGGTCAGGGACTCTCCGGACACCACGTATCCTTCATGAGGAAGATTCATCGTCGCCGACAGCGAAAGCTGCGCATCTGTGCCGCTTCCGCTCTCCGTTTCCCCTGTGTCATCCAGAGCCATAGCCCCGCCCAGAGAATTGCTCGAAGAATTCCCCAACGAATTCTGCGCGCCGGCAGGGGCAGAATTTCCCCCGTTTTGCGGGTCTGCAACAGAGCTCCCCTGCTCCGCGCTCTCCGCCTCGCTGCTTTCCTGGGGAACAGACTCTCCCTCGGAGCTCTCCGCTTCGCTGCTCTCGGATTCCGCTTGCGTGTTCTCGCTCACAGAGCCCGCCGCTTCGGAGCTCTCCTCGGAGCCCTCCTCCTGGCTGCCGCCGGCTTCGGAGCTTTCCGCCTCGCTGCTTTCCGGCTGCCTCTCGCCCTCAGAGCCCTCTCCCTCGGAACTCTCCCCCTCGGCGCTTTCGGATTCCTCCTGCGTTTCTTCCTGGGCGCTCCCGGAGTCTTCCTCCGTCACATTCTGAGCGCTCTCGGACTCTTCTTCCGTCACACCCTGGACGCTCTCGGACTCTTCCTCCGTCTCCGCAAGAGTACCTTCTGCCGCATATATATCAAAGCCATGGGAGCTCACCACCGCGCCCACTAAAAGCGCCAGGGCGAGTACAAGCACCAGAAGCCCGTGGTTCCAATGTCTTCTTTTCCTTCCCTTCATTTCCAAAACCTCCCGCATGAGATAATTTCTATCGGCCATCCTTGGTCAAATGGGGCGGCTGCAAGGCATAGCTTCCCCACATATATAACGTTTTTTAAGTATAGCGCATGAGCGTCACAAAAGCGTCACATATCCATCCCTTTTTACCGCTTATTTACAACGTATTGCACACGTTATGATTATTTTTGTTGTATTCCCCGCCCCGTCTTGCTATAATTATTCCTGTACAATGATGTAGGGGGCAAAAGGGTTTTGGCCCCTATGATACCTGTACAATTCTTTCAATGGACTTACAGACTTACAAACTTACAGATAGAAAGGAACACTATGAGCTCAGAACGCTTACATATCCAAATGTTCGGCGAGTTCCGCATCCAAAACGACTACCATAGCTTCACGCCGACCTCCGGCAAGGGAACCCAGGTGACCGCTCTGATCACCTACCTGATCGCCAATAAGGAGGTGGAAATCTCCAAGGACAAGCTGACCGAGATTCTGTGGTCGGAGGAGGAAATTTCCAATCCCACCGGGGCTTTGCGCAACCTGGTATACCGCGCCCGCCAGGAACTGGATAAATTCTTTCCGGTTTCCCATGCGGAGTGCATCCTGTTTAAGCGGAATTCCTATATGTGGAACAGGGACATCCCCTGCGAGACGGATATCGACCGCTTTGAAACCCTTTTCAACCTGGCGCAGAAGGAGCCTTCCGCCGACCAGCAGCTTCATTATTATGAAGAAATGTTCCGCCTTTATCAGGGAAATTTCCTGCCGGCGCAGGCCCACGACGACTGGGTTATGTTCCGCAGCGTCTACTATCAGAACCTCTATGTCAAATGCGTGCTGCAAATCTGCCGCCATCTGAAGGAAGAGGGCCAGTACCAGCAGCTCATCGACCTTTGCGAGCAGGCCAATCAGAAGGATCTGATGGCCGAATCCATTTACCGGGAGGTTTTGGAAGCTTACCTGCTGCTCAATCGCCCGCACCGGGCCCTGGACTATTACCGCTCCGTTCTGAACCTGTTCAACACCCGGTACGGAGTGGACGTCTCCGAGTCCTTCTCCGATATCTACCAGCAGATTCTGACGGAAACCCAGAATAAGCAGTTAAATATCGAGGATCTGGAGGATCATCTGCGGGAGGATAAGAATTCCCGCGGCAGCTTCTACTGCAACTACGATATTTTCAAAAATATTTACCAGATCAATATGCGCTCCCTGCGCCGCGTAAAGAGCAAGCGGTATCTGGTGCTGATGACCCTGCGCGAAAAAGGCGAGCCCAACCAGCTCTCCGATTCCATCCACGCCGAGATGCAGATTCTGCGGGATGTAATCCACCACAACCTGCGCCGGAACGATGTCTTTACCCAGTCCAGCTACTCCCAGTATTCCCTGATCCTGATGGTTCCGGGGGAGGCAGGCTGCCGGGTAGCCATCGACCGCGTGCGGGCCCGCTATGAGGAAAACAGGCAGAACCCCAGCGTACAGCTTGAAATCGACATCAGAGAGATCACCTGATCTTTGGAGGACACCTTCGATGAAACACTTGGCTTTTATCCGGTTTTTGTGCCTGCTTCTCTGTCTCTCTCTCCTTGCCGGATGCTCCGAAAGCGAAAACATATCCGGATCCGGACCCGGAGTTGGATCCGGCCCCGGCGCTGGAGTTGGATCCGGACCTGAATCTGGAGCCGGTTCCGAATTAGAATCCGGCGCCGCTCCCGCCGCGGTCCGCGACAATACCCCCGTCGTACTGGTTCCCGAAGCCTCCGGCGAGGTGACCTACGGCAATGGGCTTGTCACCCTGGACGCCTCCCACACGGAGGAGGGATATGTCATGGTCCGCTATGAAGGCGAAGCAGAGCGGGTTAAGCTGCGGATCGAACTGCCGGACGGCACCCTCTACACCTACGATCTCCATCCGGAGAATGCATATGAGGTATTCCCCCTGACCGGAGGGGACGGGGAATACAGGGTCGCCGCATATGAATACCGGCCGGCCACCGATGATTATATCAGCGCCTTTTCCCAGTCCCTCTCCGTCGTCCTGAAGGATGAATTTACCACCTATCTCTATCCCAATCAGTATGTGAATTTTTCTGCGGACAGCGAGACCGTAGCCAAGGGAGCCGATCTGGCCCGGGGGGCTGCCGACGACCTGGAGGTAGTGACCCGCATCTACCAGTATATTACAGAGAATATTTCCTATGACGCGGAACTGGCCGCAAATGTGCAGAGCGGCTACCTGCCCGATGTGGACGAGGTGCTGGCAAAGGGCAGCGGCATCTGCTTTGACTATGCCGCCCTGATGGCCGCGATGCTGCGCAGCCAGCGGATCCCCACCCGCCTGGAGATCGGCTACGCCGGCACAGCCTACCACGCCTGGGTCACAACCCATATCGATGGAATGGGCTGGGTCAACGGCATCATCCACTTTGACGGCTCTGCCTGGACCCTGATGGATCCCACCTTTGCCGCCAACTCCGCCGAAGATGAACTGAGGGATTTCATCGGAAACGGGGATAACTACCAAACCAAGTACCGCTACTAAACCATGGCAGAAAATAAACCATGATAAACACGAATCCATAATGAACACGAATCCGTTATAAAAACGCAGGAGGAATCCTATGCCGCACACTTCCCCAAAACCTCTGAATCACCGTGAACTCTCCGCCTTCTGCGGGCAGATGGCCATGATGCTCTCCGCCGGAATTTCCTCCGTCGAAGCTCTCTCCATCCTCCGCGACAGTCTGGAACACCCGCAGG
Organism: uncultured Lachnospiraceae bacterium; assembly: GCA_944383835.1. Taxonomy (GTDB): domain Bacteria; phylum Bacillota; class Clostridia; order Lachnospirales; family Lachnospiraceae; genus RGIG7193. The sequence goes on from CALWRE010000043.1 coordinate 38,276, forward strand.
CCAGGGAGATTCTCTCCCAGTCTGTCCAGGCCTTGGAAGCAGGGGAAAGCCTGCATGCCGCCCTCTGCGCCCCGAAAGACGCCTTTCCCCACTATCTTCTGGATATGGTCGACACCGGCGAGAGGGCCGGGCAGCTGGACACCGTTTTCGCCTCTCTATCTTCCTATTATGAGAGGCGCGACGCCCTGGCGAAGGAAATCCGCAGCGCCGTCGCCTACCCTCTGGTCATGATCGTTATGATGCTGGCGGTCATCCTGGTGCTGATCGTCCAGGTAATGCCTGTCTTCCAGCAGGTTTATTCCCAGCTGGGCACAGAGATGAACCAGTTTTCCTCCTGGGTTTTGAACCTGGGCGTCTGGCTCTCCCGCTACAGTCTGGTGCTGGTGGGAATCGCCGTTATCCTTGCCCTGGTCCTGCTTTACCTGACCCGGACCAAGAAGGGCCGGGACCGGCTTGCCGCCCTGGGCCGCCGCCTGCCGGGAATCCGCCCTATCCTGAAGGCGATTTCCCTCAGCCGCTTTGCCGACGGCATGGCCATCACCCTGCGAAGCGGCCTGGACACCGATGAAAGCCTGGAGCTGGCCGGGCGGCTGACCGAGTCCGCCCTCCTGCGCGAAAAGATCGAGGCCTGCCGCAGGCAGACCGCCCAGGGAACGGATCTGGGCGCTGCGTTCCGGGAAAACGAAGTTTTCTCCGGCATCTATGCCAAAATGATATCCATAGGCATCCTCTCCGGTTCCCTGGATACGGTGATGGCACGGGTTGCCGATCAATACGCCCAGGACGCCTCGGAGCGCATCAGCCGCACAGTGGGGCGGCTGGAACCCACGTTAGTAGCAGTGCTGTCCATCCTGGTGGGCATGATCCTTCTGTCCGTCATGCTCCCCTTGATGGGCGTCATGTCCAATATCGGCTGAGGAGGCTGTGATGAACCGTTTTCAAACCAAAGACCGCAGGGAGAGACGATCCCCTGCGGCCCTCATTCCCATCCTGCTTTTTCTGGTCGTCCTTTTCCTGGCTGTCCGCGGCTTTTCTTCCATCCGGGAAACCACCCTTGAAAAGGGGAGGGAAAGCCTGGAGAACGCCCTTCTTCGCAGCGTCGTCCAGTGCTATGCGATGGAAGGCTTTTATCCGCCCAGCCTGGAATATCTGGAAGAGCACTATGGGCTGACTTACGATAAGGAACGATACCGGATTGACTATCAGCCGGTCGGCTCGAATCTGATGCCGGACATGGCGGTCCTGGAAATTCACTGAAAGGGGGGCGAAGGAATGCGGCCTAAAACCGATTTTCTCTTTACTCTGGCTCTCTTCACCCTCTTTGCCCTGACGTCCCTGGCGGTGGTGATCACCGGCGCGGACGTCTACCAAAGCGTCACGTCGTCCATGGAGCGCAGCTACAACACCCGCACGGCCCTGGCCTATGTGGCGGAAAAAATCCGCCAGAACGACGCGGCCGGCGCCGTGCGGGCGGAGGGCGGCCTGCTCTGCCTGACCCAATACGGAGCCCCGTACGGCGAGGAAAACGCCTGCCTTTATATCTACGAATACGATGGCTGGCTCACCGAGCTTTTGATCCGGGAAAGCCAGGAGTTCCGGCCGGAGGACGGACAGCGCCTGCTGGAGGTTTCCTCCTTCCGTGCAGAGCAGAAAGCGGAGTCCCTGTATGAGATTTCCATTTCCGGGGCAGAGGGAGAAACCGTCTCCCTTTTGATCTCTCCCTACTCCGCCGCAGAGCCCCTCCCGCAGCAAGAAAGGAGGCAAGCCGTTGCAGACCAGCCATAAATCCAGCCTGTTTCTGATGGAGCTGATTTTCTGTATCTTTTTCTTTTCCCTGGCCAGCGCCGTATGCATGCGGCTGTTCGCCCGCGCCCATATCCTGCAGTCCGATACCGAGGCCCTGAATCATGGCGTCTATCTGACCCAGAGCGCAGCCGAAGCCTTTAAAAGCACGGGCGGGGATCTGGCCGCCCTCTCCTCCTTTTTCCCGGAAGGGCATTTGGAGGAGACAGAGGCCATCTTTACCGTCTGGTATCAGGAGGACTGGAGCCCGTTATCCGGGGAGAATTCCGAAGCTTCCCCTGCCTCCGGAAAGAACAGCCCCCCGCAGGAGGCCGTCTACTGCCTGACCATCGACGCCTCCGCCTGTACTGCGAACGAAAGCCTGGCGGGCGGGCTTCGCACCGCCCAGGTGACCCTGCTGTCCCTCCACGGCGAGACCGGGGAGGCAGAAACCATCCTCACCCTCCCGGCCGCCGTCCAGCTGCCCCGGACGGCGCCGTCCCGGTAGACGGAGCCCTGAGGCAGGAAAGGAGTCTATGATGAAAAAACGAACCTCTTCTTTTGGCCTGGGCGTAGGGGCCACGTCGATTCTGATGATCTTCGTCCTGCTCTGCCTGGTCGTCTTTGCCGTCCTCTCCTTAGTCAGCGCAAACGCCGACTGGAAGCTGAGCAGCCGGCTGGCCGGGCGGATCGAAGCCTATTATAATGCCTGCCTCCGGGGCGAAGATCTGCTGGAGCAGATTGACAGCCAGCTGGCCTCCCTCTATGAAGAGGCGGAGGATGCGGACGGCTATCTCCTGTCCTGCCGCTCCTATCTCTCTTCCCTGGACGGGGAGCTTGCGGAGGAGGAGCAGACCGGAGACCTTCTCTTTTCCTTCCGGGAGGAAATCACAGAAGAACAGCATCTGGCCGTCACCCTTCTCATTTCGGTCCGGCCGGCCGCCGGAGAGCCTTTTTACCAAATAAAAACCTGGCAGACCGAAGCCAGCCAGGTATGGGAACCGGATAATTCCTTAAATTTGATCGAATAGTCAGAGTCTCTTGGAGAGCATCTCGGGATTGGAGGCGTATTTCAGGGCCGTATTCCGGCTGATCCTCCCCTCCGTGCAGAGCTTTAAAAGGCCCTGGTCCATGGAAATCATGTCTTCCGAGTTGGAAGAATATACCACCCCGTCGATCTGGTGGATCTTATTCTCCCGGATCATATTGCGGATGGCCGGGGTCACCGTCATCTTCTCAAACACAGGGATGCGGGTTCCGTCCACCGCCGGCACCAGCTGCTGGGAGACGACGGCCCGCAGCACCATGGACAGCTGCACGGCGATCTGATGCTGCTGGTTATTGGGGAAGACGTCGATAATCCGGTCGATCGTATTGGCCGCCCCGATGGTGTGCAGGGTGGACAGAATCAAGTGTCCCGTCTCCGCCGCCGTCATGGCCACCTGAATTGTCTCATAATCCCGCATCTCGCCCAGGAGAATGGCGTCCGGGCTCTGGCGCAGAGCCGCGCGGAGGGCCGAAATATAGCTCTCCGTATCCGAACTGATCTCCCTCTGGCTGACGATGCTTTTTTTATGGGAATGCAGAAACTCCAGCGGGTCCTCCAGGGTGATGATATGGCCCTCCTTGGTGCTGTTGATCCGGTCGATGATGCAGGCCAGGGTGGTAGACTTCCCGCTGCCCGCCGGCCCGGTCACCAGCACCAGCCCCTTGCCGTAATCGGCCAGGCTCAGAATATTGGGCGTGATGCCCAGCTGGGCCGGTTCCGGTATCTGGAAGGTAATCACCCGCACCACGGCCGCCATCGTCCCCCTCTGACGGTAAACGCTGGCGCGGAACCTAGAAACCCCGCGGATGGCGAAGGAAAAGTCGTCGTCCCCCGTGCGCAGGAAAGGGGCCATATCCCTGTCTCCCGCCAGCTGATAGATTCCCCGGACGAACTCTTCCGCATCCGCCGGCGTCAGCCTCTCCTCGCTCTCCATCTCCATCGTCCCGTTGACCTTCACCGAGAGGGGGCGTCCTACCACCACAAAGATATCCGAGGCCCCCCGTCTGGCGGCTTCCGTCAAATATGCAATCAAATCCATCTTCCCTGTCTCCTCTTCCTTCGCTGTCGGCTCTTTCTGCTCAATCCTTCCGTCTCTTCCCTCTGTCTCGTCTGCTCCATCCGCCCGCTTTCAGCCTCCCTGCCGCCTCATCCCCCGCAGCACCTCCAAAAGATGGGAGAAGTACGGCGGCAGCGGGGCGGTAAATTCCATATATTCCCCCGTCGTCGGATGGTGAAAGCCCAGGACGGCCGCGTGCAGCGTCTGTCCCTCCAGGGCAAAGGGGGATTTGGACGGGCCGTAGAGGGTATCCCCCAGCAAAGGATGGCCGATGGAGGCCATATGGACGCGGATCTGATGGGTGCGTCCGGTCTCCAGACGGCACTCGATATACGTATAGCCAGAGAAACGCTCCAGCACCCGGTAATGGGTCACCGCCCTCTTCCCGTTCTTTTCATTGACGGCCATCTTCAGGCGGTCCTTTTCATTGCGGCCGATGGGGGCGTCCACTGTCCCCTCGTCCTCCTTTATTACCCCGTGGACGATGGCCAGGTAGCGCCGGGTGATGGAATGCTCCTTCAGCTGCTCTGCCAGGCTGTTATGGGCGGCGTCATTTTTGCAGACCACCAGGACCCCCGTCGTGTCCTTGTCGATGCGGTGAACGATCCCCGGCCGCAGGACGCCGTTGATGCCGGAAAGCCTGCCCTGGCAGTGATACAAAAGGCCGTTGACCAGGGTGTCCTCGCTGTGACCGGCAGCCGGATGAACCACCATCCCCTTGGGCTTGTCAATCAGAATTACGTCGTCATCCTCATAGAGAATGGACAGATCCATCGGCTTTGCCGGAATCTCCGCCTCCTTCGGGTCGGGCAGGCTCACCTCCACCTGGTCCCCCTCCTTCAGCCGGCTGCTGCTCTTCGCCGCCTTCCCGTTTACCAGCACAGCCCCCTCTTTTACCAGGCGCTGCAGATGGGAGCGGGTGTATTCCTCCAGCATACCGGCCAAAAAAAGGTCGATGCGCATCCCCTCCGATACCACATCGACCTGAAATGTCAATTTCTGCATACTCTCTTCCTCATTGCGGCTGCCCCTGCTCCTTATCCTGCTTTCTCTTCAAGAAGGTAAAATCCTCTTCCTTATAATAAAAGAAGATCAGGATCCCAAAGGCCACGCAGGAAAACGTAACATAACAGTCCGCCACATTAAATACCGGAAAATTGATCAGCCGTATATACAAAAAGTCAATGACATAGTGCAGACGGACCCGGTCGATAAAATTGCCCAGCGCTCCGGCAAACACGGTGACACAGACCGCGTTCAGGGGAAAATACCTGCGCCCGGCCGGTATCTTTACATAAAAGTAGAGCACAGCCGCCAGGATGATGCAGGTGATCACAATGAAAAAGCTCCGCCCATCCTGCAGGATGCCAAAGGCAGCTCCCCGGTTGATTGAATAATGCAGCTCAAATACACCGTCCCAGAGCACAAGGGGGCCGTCCATCAGATGCTTCTGCGCCAGATACTTGGTATACTGATCAATCGCCACCAACAAAGCTGCAGCCAACGCACCAATACCGTATTTTATTCCCTTTTTCTTCATTGTCAGCCGTTCCCTCAAAGATTGATGTTCAAGGTGGCCGTGTCCAGATTTCCTCCCAGGATCTCCTGGAAATCGCCGGACAGCTCCACGGACTGAGGGGTGACAATAAAGATATAGCTGGAAATCTTCTGCAGGTTTCCATTCATCGAATAGCAGGCGCCGGAGGTGAAATCGATGATTCTCTGGGCCACATCCATGTTGATGCCCTCCAGGTTAATCACTACCGCACGGCCGGACAGAAGGGTATCGCAGATTTCCCTGCCCTCCTCCACCGACTTGGGCCGGATCATACATACCTCCAGGGTCCGGGGCTGGCGCACGGACACCACATTGGAAGGGCGGCGGCCGCGCAGAGAGGACGACTTCTCCTTCTCATCCGAATAGTCCTCCGGCTCTTCCTCGCGCTCTGCCCGTCTCTTCTTCGGGGCAGGGGCAGGCTCCTCCTCCTCTTCCATCTCATCGTAGTCAAAATCATCCTCCAACTCGCTGTCATTGAGCTTCATGGAGTCCAAAATTCTATCAATCAACTTAGCCATAATTGTATCTTCACTCCTAATGCTTAATACTAATATTATCAACTTTTTTTCTCCATAAGTCAATATGGAAAATCCGTCAATAATAAATTATATCGTTTTCGGAAACAGCCGCGCTGTCCAGTACAATATGGTCGTAGACCGACAGGGCGCTCCCCGAGCTGGAGACAATATAATACTCGTTGCTCTCCTCCAGAATCTCAATCCGTCGGAAGACCGCATAGCCCCGGTTGATATTGTAAACGCCCGTCAGCTCTCTGGTCTGGGCCAGCGTATATCTCTCGTTGGAATTCTCCAGGATAACAGCCTGTCCGGCCTGATACTGGGAGGCGTCCAGGTAGCAGTATTCCTCATCCCCGCTGACGGTCACCGGCGTAACGCTGGCGACGGAAGCATTTCCCTCTTCATCATAGGTTTCCACCAAAAGCTCCCCGCCCTCGGTCCGGTAAGACAGGGGGACCACATAAAAGTCCTTATAAACCACAGAGGATACCGGTATTTTCAGCCCCTGCACATTCTCCACCTCAATCTGGATATCCACATAGCGGTCGTCAATAAACTGCACCATATAGCGGTCCAGATCGAGCCTTCCGTAGGTATTCCCATCCGCCCCGGTAAACATCGAAAAAGCCCCCGTGGCGCGAAGGGAGGTTCCCCGGAAGGAGAAGCTAAGGGAAGAGGCCTCGCCAAAGCGTGCAATGTCCTCCTCGGTGATCGGGAAAATCAGCTGCCAATCCTCGCTGGTCACCGTCTTATAGACCGGGGCCCCGCTCTCCACGGCCTGTCCGCTGCTCACCAGGGTCTGCGGATGGGCGGAGGAATCAAAGGCATCCGCCGTCACCTGCTCCGCCGTCAGGCCCTCCAGCCCGTCGATTACCTGCGATACCGTCCCGCTGACCGCGGCATAGGACCAGGCAAAAGCAGACCCTCCCCCCTCCTGCATGGAGGCCAGCTCCTCCAGGGCGCTGGCTCCCAGGTACTCCAGGAGGGAGGACTGAATGCCGTTTTTCATATCGTATACGTCCGAAAACCTCATCGAATCGTAGGAAATCACATAACGTATCAATTCTGTTTTTAATCTCTGGAGGTCTTCGGAAGACAGGCTGCTCTCCCCCGTGTCCTGCTCCAGCTGTTCCAGGGTCTGCCCCGTCTCGTCGATGGTGTAGACCAGATCGTTCACGCCTACCTTGCGCCCATCGCGGACATAATAATTGATATAGCCGGCGCTTTCGCTGTAGGACACCGTCTCCTCCCGGAGGATCAGGGCCGTATAATCCGAATAGGAGGCCAGGGAGCCCTCCGTCACCTCATAGACATGGATCTGCGGCCGCGAAAGATAGGTCGCCACGCTGACCACCAGATAAACAAAGATAGCGGCAAACAGCACAATGCCTACGTTTATATTCCGCGGTTTTTTATATTTAATTATCTTCGCATTCTTCTTTGCCATCCGGAGACCTCTTTCTTGCAAAAATTTCCATTTTCTATTCCACGCATAAAAAAATACCGGCAGCGCAGACTATAGACAGCAACCTTGAAGGAGGTGTACTATGAATTCAAAACCATTGGACTATCTTGTTCTGCTTCTCGTCATCATCGGAGCGATCAACTGGGGACTCATCGGTTTTTTCCAATTTGACCTGGTCTCCTTCCTTTTTGGCGAGATGACTCTTTTGTCCCGTATCGTCTATGCCGTGGTGGGTATCGCTGGTCTCTACATGATCAGCATGTTCGGCCGCATCAATTCCGTAGGTGAATAAGGATTTGCAAAAGTAATCCATGTAAAAAGCAAGGGGCCTTTGATATGCACAAAGGCCCCGGTGTATTCAAAAATCAAAGGAATTTTCTCACAGACCAATCATAATCTTATCGGCGGCATTGGCCGGGAGAGTATGGGGGTCTCTGGAAATGCTAAGTACAAAACGGATACCGTATCTATCACCCAATTCCGTAAAGTCATCGATGGCCTGCGTCAGATCCTCCGCTTCTTCCAGATGCGCCATCGTCAGGAAACTGTCTAAAAAGATAACCTCAATGTCACGATCCTGAGAAAGGATACCACAGATAAAACCAACAAACGCATTATACGAGCGAATCGGATACTCCGCCACATTGATCAGACGGACCTTATTGTTCAGCTCATACATATGTTTCCCATTCTTGTCAATGTAGACAATGGATCCCGTCGCGGTGTCCACCGCCTCATTCGCTCCGGCGAGCAGATATTTCGTCTAGCCCTTTCCCTTTTTTCCTGCAATAATCTGAATCATATTGCTCTCCTCCTTCATGTTTCCTGTGACCTGTCGTAATCGTAACATTCCGAATCAGATGCTATTATTATAGTACAATTCGCCAGTTTATTCAATGCTTAATTCGTGATTTTTGAAAATAGTGCATTAAGATTATAGTACAGAACATCTCTGGACGGAGAGTTAAGGACTACCGAGATATATTCCTTGCCGGCGCTGTCCCGGCTGTACAGGGCCATGCAGTAGCCGGCGGCCTGGGTCGTCCCCGTTTTTCCCCCTACTACCGTATATCCCTCCGGCGCCGTCACCTGGCCGGAGGCATACCAGTTGCCCGCCTCCCAGGTCCTCTCCAGCTCGCTTCCTCCGGGCCCGGTATAATAGGAGGTGTACTCTGTTGCAGAGATAATCTCCAGAAAATGCTCGTCCTTCAGGGCCTCGTTGAGAATCAGATAGATGTCATAGGCCGTCGTGTAATGCTGCTCATCGGTAAGGCCGTGGGCGTTGACAAAGTGGGTGCCGGTGGCTCCCAGACGCAGGGCCTCCTCATTCATCAGAGCGGCAAAGCCCTCCTCGGTGCCTCCCACGGTCAGGGCGATGGCCTGGGCGGCGTCGTTGCCCGAAACCATCAGCATTCCGTAGAGAAGGTCGCCTATGGAAACCACATCGCCGGCCTCCAGGCCAGCCACAGAGGAAGCGCTGTCCAGATCCAGCATCTCGTCGGTGATCGTCACCATCTGCGTGAGGTCGCCGTACTTCACCGCCACCAGATAGGTCATAATCTTCGTGATGCTGGCCGGATACAGCCGCGCAAAGGCGCTCTGGTCAAAAATCACCTCTTTGTCGGTAATATTGAAAATCAGGGCCGCTCCGGCGTCCAGGGCGTCTGCCGGCTCCTCCGTCCCCCCATCCATAATAACGCAGAGGTCGGAGGCAAAGAGGTCATTGTCGATCTGAAAGCTCTGCGATATGTCGGCCGCCTGGTTTTCCGGCGCATAGGGTCTCAGAAAAGTCGTTTCATCCCTGCGAAACAGCAGGACAATCAAAACCACCGCCAGGACGGCAAGAACCGCCGCCGCCAGCCTGCCAATCAGCACAGCCCTGTTTTTTCTGTGACTGGATCTCATCCCGCCATCCTCCTGTCCTTATCTATCGGTACATATCGCGCCACTCCAGATCCCCTCTGTCCAAAGCCTTCACTAGAAGCTCGGCGGTCGCCAGATTCGTCGCCATGGGAATGTTATGGATATCGCAGACCGTTCCCACCTTGAAAACATCCGGCTCATGGGACTTAGGCGTCTGGGGATCCCGAAGGAAAATCACCAGGTCGATTTCGTTCTGCTCGATGGCAGCCACCAGCTGCTGTTCCCCGCCCAGATGACCGGCCAGGTACTTGTGGACATTCAGGTTGGTGGCCTCCTCAATCAGCCGCCCGGTGGTCCCGGTGGCATAGAGGTCGTGCTTGGTCAGAATCGACCGGTAAGCAATGCAGAAATTCTGCATCAGCTTCTTCTTTGTATCGTGTGCAATCAATCCAACTTTCATTTTCTACCTCTCTCCTAACTATTCTCTCGTCTGCGCTGAAGCCCTACGTTAAAAACCAACCCCATACCCAACATAAGGCTCAGCAGGGAACTTAAGCCTGCGCTGATAAACGGCAGCGGCAGCCCCGTATTGGGCAGAAGCTGCGTCGCCACGCCAATGTTCACGAAGGTCTGAAATGCAATCAAGCTGCCCATGCCGATGCAGATCAGCCGTCCTTCCATGTCACGGGCGCGGATGGCCAGCCAGACACATTCCGCCACCACGAAAAACAGCAGCAGGACGATAATGAGGCTGCCCCAAAAACCCGTCTCCTCTCCAATTACGGCAAAGATAAAATCCGTGTCTTCCTCCGACAGGAAATTTCCATTCTTGATGGATTCCGCCGAGGTATTGAACAGTCCCTTGCCGGTCAGCTGGCCGGAGGCAATGGCCTGAACCGAATAGAGGGTCTGGCGCATGCTGTCCAGATCCGCCTCCTCCGGATTCAGCCAATCCATGATTCGGTTGATCTGATATCCCTGAAACAGGGTCTGGTCCGGCTGCAGGATAATGTATACCAGGATGCATACCACCGGAATGCAGGCTGCCAGCACGCCCAGAATCCATTTGTAGCTGATTCCCGCCACATAGATCATCACGACAAAGATAAAGGCGATGACCAGCATCGTGGACAAATTCGGCTCCTCAAAAATCAGGAAAGCCATCAAACCAAAGAGAATCACCGCCCCGCCCACCACGGGCAGGGAGCTGATGCGCTTCTGGAATTTCCCGAAGAAGGCGGCGAGGGTTATAATCAGGCCGATCTTGGAAAACTCCGAAGGCTGCAGGTTTCCGATGCCTGGCAGAGTAATCCACCTCCTGGCGATGCCGCTCGCATCCCCCCAGATTAAAACGGCGACCAAAAGGGCAATACAGGCCAGATATACCAAAGGCCACAGCTTCAAAATAAAGTGATAATCGATCAAAGCCACCGCCATCATGCATACCACGCCGATGGCAATGCCCATGATCTGCTTGGTAACCGTATCCCCCCCCGCATTCATCGTGGCGCTGCTGATAAAAACCACCCCGGCCGCCGACAGCAGCAGGATGTATAAGAGCAGCCTGAAATTAAAGTAGCGTAATTTGTATTGATCAAATTTAAACATGAAACCGCCTTACTATCTCTGTCCCTACCTTTTGTTTCCTGTTTTAATGATATCCTTGATCGGGATGTTTGCGCACAGAGCCGGAACGTATCCGTTGTCCGTATCCGATTCCGTCTGGGTAATCTCAATGTTGAGGTTATCCGTGTCGATCTCCATGTACTTGGAGATCACCTTGATAATGTCGTTTTTCAGCGCCTCCATAATCTCCGGAGAGCAGCCGGCCCGGTCGGACACCAGCACCAGCTTCAGCCGGTCCTTGGCTACGGTGCCGGAATTCGTACTCTTTCTGAAAATATCAAATAAGCCCATACCCTCGCCTCCTTAGTGCTTCTTAAAGAGGCTGCTCAGTTTCTTCCAGAAACTATCGGTCACATCCAGATCCATCAGGGGAACCTCCTCGCCCAGGAGGCGGCGGCAGATATTCATGAATGCCTGTCCCGCCAGGGAATCGTCGCCGACCAAAGGCTCGCCCTGGTTGGTCGCAATGACAATATGCTCATCGTCCGGCACAACGCCGATCAGATTGATCGCCAGAATATCCACCACATCGTCGGTGGACATCATATCGCCCCGCTTTACCATATCCATCCGCAGCCGGTTGACAATCAGGTCGGTCCGCTTTATATTATTGGCCTCCAGAAGGCCGATGATGCGGTCCGCGTCGCGGATGGCCGCGACCTCCGGAGTCGTCACCACCAGGGCCCGGTCCGCCCCGGCTATGGCGTTCTTGAAGCCCTGCTCGATGCCGGCCGGGCAGTCGAGGATAATAAAATCAAATTCCTCCCGCAGCTCGTCGGTGAGCTTTTTCATCTGCTCCGGCGTCACGCTGGTCTTGTCCCTGGTCTGGGCGGAAGGAAGGAGGAACAGATTATTGTATCTCTTATCCTTAATCAACGCCTGCTTCAGGCGGCAGTTCCCCTCCACCACATCCACCAGGTTATAGACAATCCGGTTCTCCAGTCCCATAACCACATCCAGGTTGCGCAGGCCGATATCCGTGTCGATCAAAACAACCGAATGCCCCAGCTTCGCCAGGCCGGTTCCCACATTGGCAGAAGTCGTGGTCTTTCCCACGCCGCCCTTTCCGGACGTGATAACAATAACTTCACTCATTCCTGTATCCTCCCGATTTCCACTTACTTATTTCTATCTTACATGATATTCTGGTTTTTTTCCAGTATCTTTTTTAATCCAATGGAATATCCTGCAGGATATCCCGGCTGAGCTCCTCCACATAGATTCCTCCGTCCCCGCAGAAGGCAATCTTGGGTTTGGGCGGCTGTTTTTTCCGCTTCTCCTTTTCGTCCCCGCCCCGTCCCATGGCATTGCCGATGCGAAGCTGGGTGGGCTCCATTTCCAGAGCCGCGATGAAAACCTTGTCGTTGCCGGTGATGCCGGCGCAGGCCGTTCCCTTTAAAGCGCCCAGGACAATGACGTTTCCCACGGCGATGACCTTGGCCCCAGGATTGACGTCGCCCAGGATGACCACGCTGCCCTCGGATTCCAGCACCTGTCCGTTGCGCAGGGTTCCCTTGTAAAAACGTCCCACATTGCTCTTCTCGCTCTGCATCCTTTTCTCGATGGCCGCCTGGAAGAGACGTTCCTTTTCCTCATCCTGGTCCAGGATGCAGAGGATCTCCACCTGGCTGTTCGCCGTGATCGCCTCGGCCATCTCCCTCTGCTGCTCGTCGGAGAGCTTCTTGCCCTCAAAGGACAGGGCCATCTTCGCCCCGTGGAAGAAGCGGGCGGACTCGCGGAATTTCACCGCAACCTCCTTTAGCAGAGCCTCATACTCGGCCTGCGGATCCAGAAAAACAGATATTCCATAGCGATTCCCCTTAATCACTACCGGCTGACTCATACCTTTCCTCCTCCTGTACAGATCATTCTTAGTCGCGGGCCGAACCGCTGTAGGAATCCAGGGCCACACCATCGGCCAGAATCTCGTCCAGCGTAACGGCACCGTAGTAGAAATTTAAAACCTCATTGGCCAGATAAGCGGCGTTTGTTCCCGTGTAGCCGTTGGCAATCGTGATGGTAACGCCGATCTCCGGGTCCTCATAAGGGGCGTAGCAGATGAAACGGGCGTGGTTGGGGCGGTCGGTGGCCTCCTGGGCCGTTCCGCTCTTTCCCGCCAGGGAGACGACGCAGTCCGTAAAGGGCTCGTAAACGCTCCCCGTCGTGACCACCTCGTACATTCCCTGCTGCAGGGCATCCCAGGTGCTCTCCTGCAGGTCGATGGTGTACTCGATCTCCGGCTCGTGCTCCTTTAGCACATTGCCGGCGGCGTCGGTTACCCGGTCAATCAAGGTCAGCGTATACATATTCCCTCTGGTGGCGATGGCCGCCAGGTATCGGGCCAGATGGATATTGGCAAAGGCATTGGTTCCCTGGCCGATGGCCGAGGGAATCGGGTTTTCATCCGAAATCTGCGGGGCGTTCTCATAAATCTCGATCCCCGATTTGGAATCGAAGCCGAAAAGGCTCGCGTACTCCCGCAGCTTCGACAGGCCCAGGGCCGAATTGTAATTGCCGTCCTCATCCAGGGAGAGGCGGTAGCCCACCTCGCTGAAATAATAGTTGCAGGACCAGCTGAGAGCTCCCACCACATCCAGGGGACCGTGCCCTCTGGTATTCCAGCAGCTGAGCTCAAACTGATTGTCGAACTGGTAATAGGTACCGGTATCGTTGATGGTCTCATTCAGCGTAATCACGCCCTCCTCCAGGCCGGTCGCGGCGCTGACCATCTTAAAGACGGAGCCGGCAGCCCGCAGCTCCTGGGTGGCCATATTGTAGAGGGGAGTCGCCTGGTCGTTCTGCAGCTGGCTGTAATAGCTGGCGTCCACGGTTCCCGACAGACGGTTGATGTCGTAGCTGGGATAGGAAACCAAAGCCAGAACCTCCCCGGTATCCAGGTCGGTTACCACCACCGAGCAGGCGTAAGGCATGACGGCCAGACGGCCAGGCGTCAGCTCCAGATTTGTGATCTTCTCCAGGATAAAGTTATAGGCGGTAGAGGCCCCTCCGTTTTCCAGTCTTGCCACATCGTCTTCGTTCCATTCCAGCACCCCCTGGTAAAAGAGGGCCAGGCAGAGCTCATTGCCGCTGATCGTCCCGTCGTAAATCAGGATCTGATAAATCCTCTTGCAGAAATCCGTGTTGGTCTCCAGGATATCCATCACGGTGTCCAGCATCGTATCGTAAATCGTATCCGCCGTCGGATAGCTTTCCTCCAGACCCAGCTTCGTGGTATCGATCCAGTTCATGCTGATGGCGTGGTAGAGATACTCCCGCAGGCTGATCTCCCCCCGGCTCCAGGACTGGTAGACCTCGTCCTCCGTATCGATCTGGCTGGAAAGGATATAGCCCTCCTCCCGCAGCAGGGTCATGATATAGCTCATATAGGTCTGGTTGTTCTCATCCATATCGTTATAGCTGCTGGGATCCTCCCTTGTCAGCTCGTAGCGAATCTCTTCCATGACCGTTTCCCGCTCGTTCACCATCTTCTGATAGATATTCCGCTCCACATCCGAAGCGTCCTCTGCGCTGAAATCCGCCATCGAAAGGATGTTGTTGCCGATCAGCTGATAGTAGACCAGCTTCACCGGGGTTTCCGTCTTCAAAGAGGTATTCGCAGCGTCCGGCTCCACCATCGTGATCCGGTCCACCATGATGCCGGCCAGCATCTGCTCCGCCAGGTGATAGATACCCACCTGCAGGTCGCGGTCGATGCTTAAATATACGTCGTTGCCGGCCACAGGCTCCGTGCTCTGAGTGGTCTCGACGATCCCGCCCATATTGTCCACATAGATTTCCGAATATCCCTTGGTGCCCGAAAGCACCAGCTCCATGTACTGCTCGATGCCGGCCTTGCCGACCATATCGTTGGCCGAATAAGCCTTTTCATCCGCCACCCCTGCCTCCTCGGCGTCCGCCGTCAGGCTCTCCAGCTCATCGGTGGAGATGCGCCCGGTATAGCCTAAGATATGGGCAAACTCATAGGCGTCGTTATAGACCCTGGTGGTCTGCTCGGCAATGGCGACGCCTGACAGGCCGGAGGCCTGCTCCTGCACCGCCGTCATCGCGGCCGTGTCAAGGCCCGTCGCAACGGTCACCGCCTCATACTGGCGGTAGGCGGTGGCCGACATGGCCACCCGCATATTGATCAGGATCAGGCCCTCCTCCGGCGTATACGCATAGGTATCCCTGGCCCGGCTGCTGTCGTCGCCGATGCCGTAGGTGTCCAGATAATCCTCGTAGACCTCCTGAGCCGTAATGTTGCTGCGGTTTATAAGCTCCCCGTCGTCATTGTAGGTATCCAGATCGTCGGCGGTGCGCAGCCCGTAGTAATCCCGCAGGAAGGAACGGTGCTCCGACTCGGAGGAGGTGGTAAAGACCACGCTCCCGTCGGCGCCGATGGCAAGGGGGACTTCGTTTACCGTATCGACCTCGTAGTCGTCCAGAATTCGGATCAGCTGAAGCAGCATTTTATTTTTTTCATAGCCCGTGGGGTAGGTACCGTCGTCGGTGACCGTCACCGCGTAGGAGAGCTCGTTATAGGCTAAGAGCACCCCGTTGCGGTCGTAGATATTGCCGCGGGTGGCCGTCGTATACACCTCCCTGCGGGTGTTGGCCATATAGTCCGCCTGGTAATCCTCCCCCTCCACCACCTGCAGCTGAAACAGGCGGGTCACAAGCAGTCCGCACATCAGGCAGAACACCAGGACCAGAGGGGTCAGTCGCGAAGTTATTACCTGCTTTAATCCGTAACGAATAATTTCCCATAAATCTTTAATCAAACTTATCGGCACTCCTTCTCTTTGCAGCCTCTTCCAGTTTACGGTTTACAAACACAAGGAAACGGTAGACGACGACTAAAACCGCCACCGTATAGACCGTCTCCGGCAAAATGATATTCGTGAAATAAAAGCCAATATTGAACCGCCCGCGAAACAGAAAGGCAAATACATAGACATACAGCCCATAGATCAGCTCGCAGGCCGCGCAGACGCCCATCGGGAGGACGACGGAATCCAGATAGAAATAGGGGGTAAAAAAACCGCAGCCATATCCCAGGACGCTTAGGATCAGGGCATACTGGCCCAGCAGCGTCCCGCCGAAGGCATCCGCCAAAAGGCCGGCGAAAAAGCCCACCGCGAGCCCGGTCAGCTTTCCGTGGAGCAGGCCGAAGGTGACGGTGACCAGCAAAAGCAGGTTGGGCGTAATGCGGATCAGGGAAATAGCGGCAAATATATTGTTCTGCAGGAGGAAGGCGGCCAGGATAATGACTCCGGTCACCAGGGTTCTGCGAAGGATTGCTTTCATCGGTCTTTCTTCTCCTTATTCCTCTCCTGTCTCCTTCAGATCCAGGATCACCATGACTTCCTGCAAATCATTAAAATCCACAGCCGGGACCAGATAGCCGGACTGCTGCAGGTTATCGCTGTCCACCGTCACATTCCGGGCATAGCCGATCAGGATATCCGGCAGATACTCGCTGCTTAGGTTCGAGGTCAGGATCTTCGCCCCGTCCTCCACAACCAGCTCCTTATCGATATATTGAAGGCTCAGGCAGCCGGTCTGGGTCAGAAGCTCCAGATTGCCGGACACCACGCAGGAATTATTGGATGCATCGGTCAGCACCATCGCGCCCACATTGCTGGAATCGTCGATAATGGCGCGGACTCTCGCATAATTGTCGCCGACGGAGGTGACGATGCCCACCAGCCCGCCTTCGGCCCCTCCGGCCAGGACATTGCAGCCTACCTGGATCCCGTCCTCCGTCCCCTTGTCGATCAGGAAGCTGTGGAACCAGTTGCCGCTGTCCTTTTGAATCACACGGGCGGCCGTCATCGTATACTGGGAATAGGCGTCCTCCAGCTCCAGCAGATCCCGCAGCCGCTCCAGCTCATAGGACTGCTCCTGCAGACGGCTGTTTTCACTGCGAAGCGATGCAAGCTCCTCACGCAGAAGCTCATTCTCCTCCTGGGCGTTTCGCAGGGTGCGCAGGTTTTCCAGCTGCGCGGCCAGGCTGCTTCCCACCTCGTTCAGACCGCTCTGCATCGGTATGATTGCCTTGGCCAGTATGTTGGTCACCGGGTTGGCGCTGCCAAAAAACCAGGTAAGGCCTATCATCGCCGCGCAGAGAACGATGACCGCGTACAGGATATGGCGGGGCGCTAGGTCCCGCAGTTTTTTGTGCTTGTCTTTCATAGGCTTAGGATTCCTCGCTCTTTTAAACTAATATAACGGCAGTCCCCGATCACAATGTGGTCGAGCAGCGTAACCCCTAAAAGTTCCCCGGCCCGCAGCACGCGGCGGGTAAGAAGAATATCTTCCTCGCTGGGAGTCGGATCCCCGCTGGGATGGTTGTGCAGAAGGACAATATTGACCGCCTGGAAGCGGAGGGCTTCGAGAAAGATTTCCCGCGGCGTAATCATCGCCCCGTTCACCGTGCCGATGGAGATCACCTTCTCCCCAATCCGGTGATTGCGCCCGTTGAGCAGTAAAAGCACCAGTTCCTCCTGCCCCTTGTGCCGCATATCTTCCATATAATATCCGGCGATGGCCTCCGGGCTGTCAAATACGGCGGCCGGGCCGGCCGACTCCTTGGCGAGACGCCGGGACAATTCGCAGATGCAGCGAAGCTGCATCGCCTTGACCTCGCCGATGCCGTGGATGGCCAAGAGCTCCTCCCGGCTTAGGGAGCAGAGCCCCTTAAGCCCCTTGCGCCCCGGCTGCCCGTAGAGCAGGCGTCCGGCCAGGGCCAGGGCGTTCTCCCTTGGCGTTCCGGTGCGAAGAAGGATCGCTAAGAGCTCCTGATTGCTGAGAGCCCCCTCCCCCTTGGCCCGGTACTTCTCATAGGGCAGCTCGTCCTTTGGCATCAGCCGTTCCATCTTGCTTTGCTTGCGTTTGTTTGGTTTCTGTTTGCTTTGTTCCATTTTGCGCCTCCTTTTTGCTCTCTCCCGCGAAAGAAGCGCTATCCCCAAATCTCTCCCGGTCAGATAAACCGGTAGATCAAAACGCCCAGAAAAATACCGATGATTCCGGCGATGGTGATCCGGACGGAAAGGCCGAAGGTGAGGACCAGGATCCCCAGGTCAAGCACCAGAGGATTTTCCAGGCCGAAGGCCTGTCCGTAATTCAGCCAGCTGAGCCAGGATACGTTCTGCGCCAGGCTCCCTAAGAATCCTCCCAGGACGATTCCCGCCAGAATCAGTATAAATAGTGTCCAGTTATTTTTTCCCTTCATCTTTCGTTCCCCTTTGGTACTTTGCCCAGGCGTCCGGGACGCCCATAGCTTGCGCTATTGTACCATATTTTTTCTCAAATGTATAGATTTTTACATCGCAGGGCTGTACTGGTTTCGCGGTTTTTCTTACAGCCGCACCAGGCCCTTCTCCCACATTTTCTGCAAAGACATTAAGATGCCCAGCTTTGCGTGGGGCCAGGTCAGCCCGCCCTGGAAAAAGACGGTGTAGGGGGGGCGCAGGGGGCCGTCCGCCGAAAGCTCGATGGAGGAACCCTGGACAAAGGCTCCGGCCGCCATAATCACCTGGGAGTCGTAGCCCGGCATATCCCAGGGAACCGGGGTCACATAGCTGTCCACCGGAGCCGCCGCCTGGATGCCCTCGCAGAAGGCGCACAGCCTCTCGGGGCTTCCCAGCTCCACCGCCTGGATAATATCGTGGCGGCTCTCCGACCCATTCGGCAGCACCCGAAAGCCCAGCCTCTCATAGATATTGGCGGCAAAAATCGCCCCCTTCAGAGCCGCCGCCGTCACCGTAGGGGCCAGGAAAAAGCCCTGGTACAGATCGCGGTTCACCCCCAGGTTCGCCCCCACCTCCTTGCCAAGGCCCGGAGAGGAAAGCCGCCTGGCGCAGCGCTCGACCAGATCCTCCCGCCCGGCGATATAGCCGCCGCAGGGAGCCAGGCCGCCGCCCGGATTCTTAATCAGGGAGCCGACGATCATATCCGCCCCCACATCGGTGGGCTCGATCTCCTCCACAAATTCCCCGTAGCAGTTATCCACCATACAGATGACGTCCGGCTTGCAGCTTTTCAGTAAGGCGATCAGCTCCCCGATCTGCGCGACGGAAAAGGTGGGGCGGGAAGCATAGCCCTTGGATCGCTGGATGGTCGCCAGCTTCGTCCGGGGGGTAATCTTTTCCCGGATGGCGTCATAATCAAAGCTCCCGTCCTCCTTTAACTCGGCCTGGGCATAGGTCACGCCGTACTCCCGCAGGCTCCCGACGGATTCCCGGATGCCAATGACCTCCTCCAGCGTATCGTAGGGCTTTCCCACCGGGGAAAAAAGCTCATCTCCCGGCAGAAGGTTGGCCGAAAGGGCCAGGTACAGCGCCTGGGTTCCGCAGATAATCTGGGGACGCACCAGGGCCGACTCCGCGTGGAAAGCGTCTGCATAGACCCGCTCCAGCGCATCCCTTCCGTCGTCGTTGTAGCCGTATCCGCTGGAGGCCGCAAAGTACTCGGCGCAGACCCGGTTTTTCTGCATGGCGCGAATAACTTTCAGCTGATTATACTCCGCAGTTGTGTCTATTTGATGAAAGCGGAAAGCCAGTTTCTCCTCCTCCTCGCGGCCAAAGGAAAGCACCGCCTCGCTCACGCCCATCTTCTCATACATGCTGTCGATTGCATTCATTTTTGTTTTTCTTCCTTCCAGTAACTTTTATCCATAGCGGGGATCCGCCTTTTTTGCGCCTTCGCGGCAGGCCGCCCGTCAGCCTGTGCTTACGCCTCCTCCAGCAGGACGCCCGTCTGCCTGCGCTTACGCCTTCTCCGACAGGACGCCTGCCTTCCTCGCATCTGTCAGAATGCGGCCAAGGATTTCCTCCTCGCTGCTGTCGTCCAGACTGTAAAATACCGCGTCCCTCTCCCGGCGAAACCAGGTCAGCTGCCTTTTGGCGAAATGCCTGGTATCCCTTTTGATCACGCGGACCGCCTCCGAAAGGCTCGTGCGGCCGTCCAGGTAATCGAAGATTTCCTTATAGCCCAGCCCCTGCATCGAGACCATCTGCCGGGTGCAGCCCCTGGCCCGCAGAGCCTCCACCTCCCCGACGAGGCCCTCCTCCAGCATCCGGTCCACCCGCCGGTCAATCCTCTCGTAAAGGGCGGCCCGGTCCCTGGTCAGCACGGCATAGAGGAAAGAATAGGGCGATTCCCTCCGCCTCTGCTCCTCATTGTGGTCGGAAATCCTCTCCCCCGTCTCCTCATAGTATTCCAAAGCGCGGATCACACGCTTGACATTGTTTTCATGGATGGCGGCCGCAGAGGCCGGATCCACCTGGGCGAGCATCTGATGAAGCAGCTGCCCCTGCCCTGACGCAGCCATGGCCTCCAGCCGGGCGCGGTAATCGCCCCCGCCTTCCCCCTGGCCAAAATCGATGTCGTAGAGCAGGGCCTGTATATAGAAGCCGGTGCCCCCGGTAATCACAGGAATCCTCCCCCTCTCCCAGATTCCGGCGCAGGCCTCCTTTGCCATCTGCTGGAAGCGGACCACGTTGAATTCCTCCTCCGGCTCCAGCACATCCACCAGATGATGGGGAACGCCCTGCATCTCGTCCGGACGAATCTTGGCCGAGCCGATATCCATATGGCGGTACACCTGCATGGAGTCGGCGCTGACAATCTCGCCTCCTATTTCCCTGGCCAGCCGCAGGGAGAGGTCGGTCTTGCCCACGGCCGTGGGGCCGGTCAGAACAATCATCGTTTTTTTCATTCTTGTCACCATCAATAGCTGGGGGCGGAATCCCTTCCGCCCCCTCTCCTTTTACTGCTGCCCTCCGCCTTATTACAGCCTATACAGGGAACGGAATTTCCCGGTCAGGTAGTCAATATAATACGAAGGATTGAAATCCTCGCCGGTGGCCTCCTGCAGAAGCTCCTTCGCCGGCTTTACCCGGCCGAAGCGATGGATCTTCTCCTTCAGCCAGCCCCGTATCGGCTCCAGATTGCCCTGCCGCAGGCAGCCGTCGATATCCACCTCCCGGCCCATGGCGTGATAGATCTGGGCTGCAAAGGCATTGCCCAGCGCGTAAGAAGGAAAATAGCCGATGCTGCCCTGGGCCCAGTGGATGTCCTGCAGCACCCCTTCGGCGTCGTTTGCAGGCCGAATCCCCAGATAGGCCTCGTACTTATCATTCCAGACCTGAGGCAATTCGGAAACGCCTAAATTTCCGTCAATCAGTTCCTTCTCAATCTCATAGCGGATCATCACATGGAGGCAGTAGGTCAGTTCGTCGGCCTCCGTGCGGATGAGGCTGGGTTCCGCCCGGTTAATCATGCGTACAAAGTCCTCCCGGCTCACCCCGGCGAGTTCCTCGCCAAACAGCTCCTGCAGCCTGGGATAAAGAGGCTCCCAGAAGGAGGGGCTGCGCCCGATCATGTTTTCCATCAGCCTGGACTGGGATTCGTGCATCCCGCAGGAAGCCCCGCCGCCCGCCGGCGTCAGCGTCACCGCATCGTCCACATTCATCTCATAGATCGCGTGGCCGGACTCATGGATCGTGGAGAACATGGCGCTCTCCAGCATGTTTTCATAGTAGTGGGTGGTGATGCGCACATCGTGGTTGTGCAGCCCGTCGGTAAAGGGATGCTCGCTCTCTGCCAGCACGCCCCGCCCGAAATCAAAGCCGATGTATTCGGCCAGAAAGCAATTGAACTTTCTCTGTTTTTCCACGTCGAAGCTTCTGTGCAGAGGCGCCGCGCTGATGGGCTCTCCCTCCTGCGTCACCCGCTTTAACAGGGGGACAATGTTTTCCCGCAGCAGGGCAAAGAAGGGATCCAGCTCAGCCTGGCCAAAGCCTTCCTCGTACTGCCACAGCATCGCGTCGTACCGGCTCTGCCCTTCCTTCCTGCTGTAATCCGCGATTCTTTTGCTCATCTCGATGATGCGGGTAAGCACCGGGGCAAAGGAGGCAAAGTCATTCTCCCTCTTGGCCCTGGCCCAGACCTGGGCGGCCCCGGCAATCAGCTCCGCATACTCCCGGTATTCCTCCGCCGGGATCCGGCACAGCCTGTCCCTCGTCTTGGCCAGTTCCCGGACGATGGCGGCCTGCACCTCGTTAAGCTCCTCTTCCTTCGCCTGGCAGATCAATTCTCCTACCTGGGGGCTTGTCAGGATATCAAAATACTGGGAAGACAGAGAACCCATCACCCTGGCGGTGAGAGGGGCGGCCTCCCTGGGCGCTCCCGTCTCCATATCCCAGCTAAACAGGCTCTCCGCCATTTCCAGCGCTTGCATTTTTTCAACATGGGTCATCAATTCGTCATATTTTCTGCTCATCTTTTCTCCTGCAGTTGCCTTTGCGGCAGTCAATCTCCCGTCCACAGGCCTCTTTTTTTCAGTTCCTGGTACTCGTTGTAGGCCTTCTCTAAAATCTGTTTTTCATTGGAAAACTTTAATAAATGATAGGCTTCATGAAACTTGTAATAGCCGGAGTCGGTAAAATATTCTTCCCTCTGGGGTTTGCTGTAATAGCTGGAACCCTGCATCAGATACCAGTGGACATCCTTCTCCACCGTATCCCTGGGCACATTAAAGGTGTACTGACTCTTACCGATATACTTAATGATTTTTGCATGAATCCCCGCTTCTTCCCTTACCTCGCGAAGGGCCGTATCCTGATAATCCTCCCCAGCCTCCACCGTACCCTTTGGCAGAACCCAGCCCTCGTATTTATTCCGGTAATTCTTATATAAAAGCAGAATCTTCCCGCGAAAAATCACCACACCCCCGCAGCTCGTTGCTTCAATCATCTGCAATCCCTCCTGAATATGGTGTGTCTTTTCTTGAATAGTATATCTCTTTTCCCCCGGCAAGACAAGGCCTTAACGGCTAAAATACGTTTCGGCGGGACTTAACGGCTAAAATGCGCTTCAAATATGGCTGCGGCCACCGGGGCGGCCTGGCTGCTGCCCGTACCGGCCCCTTCCAGGATAACGCTGACGGCAATCGCCTCGTCCCCCTCTCCGGCAAAACCGGTAAACCAGGCATGGGTCGTATCGGCGCCTGTAATATATTCCGCCGTCCCCGTCTTTCCATACGCCTCATAGAGATCCGTTTTTAGGGAGTTCGCCGTCCCGTCCGTGATCACGGCCCGCATCATTTCCTTTAAAGCGGAGACCTCTTCCTCCGACATCACGGTACCGTAGACCACCGGATCAAAGCTTTCCACCTTCGTGTTTCCCGCCCAGACCGAATCCAGGATATAGGGCTGCATCATCACCCCGTCATTGGCAATCGCCGCCGTAATCATCGCGCTGAGCAGAGGCGTAATCTGCGTCTCCCCCTGTCCGATGGCTGTCCGGGCCACGGTCCAGGGCGTGCTTTCGTCGGTCAGGGAAAAGCTGCTGGCGTTATTGGCCAGTCCCAGCGGCAGTTTCTGGTTGAATAAGAGGGAGGTGCAGGTCTCGGTAAACCGATCGGGGTCGAGCATCTGGCCAATGGCCGCAAAGGCGCCGTTGCAGGAGGCCACCAGCGCCCCTTCCAGGTCCAGATGGCCGTGGGCCGTGCTGTCATAGCAGCGGATCGTATAGCCTTCCCCTTCGTTGACGCCCTGGCAGTCGTAGGTGAAATCCTGCCAGGTGTCGGGATATTCCCGGATAAACTCTAAGAGAGTCACCAGCTTAAAGGTGGAGCCGGGAGGATAAAGCCCCTGGGTCGCCCGGTTTAACAGGTTGGCGTCGTGGTTTGTCTCCGCCGTCAGCTCCTCCCAGTCCTCATTAATCTGGTTGGGATCAAAACCGGGATTGGATACCATCGCCAGGATTTTGCCGGTGGATGCCTCCAGCACGACCGCGGCCCCCGTCCGCCCGTCCATCGCATCCCAGGCCGCCTGCTGCAAGTCCAGGTCGATGGTCGTCATCACATTGTCGCCGATGTTTTTCTCCTCGGTGATATCATTGGCAAACTGGGTCCAGATGCTCTGGTGGGAATTCAGCAGATAATAGTTGGCCAGGGATTCCACTCCGGTCTTTCCCCGTCCGATATAGCCCGTGGTATGGGCCAGCATCTGCGAATAAGGATAGTAGCGGGTTTCATTTCCCTCCTCATCCACCACCGTCTCCGCCAGAATGGTCCCGTCGTTACTCAGAATCTGGCCGCGTATGGTTCTCTCCTCCAGGCTTTCAATCCTGCCGTTATAGGTGTTGTTGATGATCTCCCCGCTTTCCCTTTCCTGGAACCAGACAAAGTATCCCACGAAAGCGGCGAATACAAACAAAAACAGATAGGCAAAGGTGAGAATTTCCCGGTTAATCTTGCGGCCAGTATTTTTTGCGGTACTTTTTTCCGCGTTTTTTTCCGAATTGCTTCCGGCGCTTTTTCCGGAATTGTTTCCGGCGCTGCCTGCCGTCTTACTCGCCTTGTTTTTGTCTTTTTTCTTTTTCTTCTCTTCCAATCTTTTTTTCCTCGTTTTTCTTCATCAGAATAAAGCCCTGAATCACCCCGAACAACAGAAAAGTGCTGAGCACGGAGCTGCCGCCGTAGCTGATCAAAGGAAGGGTCACGCCGGTCATCGGGATAAATTTCGTGACGCCCCCGATATTCAGCAGAATCTGCACCCCCATGACGCAGGCCAGGCCGAAGCAGACGATCTTATGGAAGGTCTCGGTCATGGAAGTGGCAGTCCAGAGAAACTGCAGAAGACAGCTCAGGTAAATAAGGAGAAGGCAGATGGCAAAGAAACCTCCCATCTCCTCACAGACAGCCGAAAAAACAAAGTCCTTGCTGACAATGGGAACCGACTCCGGCATCCCCTCATAAAGCCCCACACCGAACCAGCCGCCGGCCCCGATGGCAAACAAAGACTGCGCGATCTGCCAGCCGCTGTCGGTGATATCGGTCCAGGGATCCAGCCAGGTGCTGACCCGCACCCGCACATGAGAAAAGAGACGGTAGGCCAGGACGCAGGCGGCCGCCCCTCCTCCCATGCCGGCCAGAAAATACCAGCCGTTGCGGGTTGCCACAAAGAGCATGAACACATAGGAGAGGAACAGAATCAGGGCCCCTCCCAAGTCCCTGCAGCCTACCAGCACCAGCACATGCATAGCGGCCACCGCAGTGGTAACCGCCACCTGTTTGAAGGAGGTATCCTTCTGAAAACTGGCCGCCACGAAAAACACAAAGGATATTTTCACAATCTCCGTCAGCTGCACCGAGATATCGCCGATGGTCACCGACAGCTTCGCCCCGTATTCGGTCTGGGCCGTCAGGAAGGTAATTCCCAGGGCGACAATGCCGAAAAGGCCGAAAAGCCAGCGAATCTTATAGATCCGCACCCAATGCTTCATGACAAGGGGCACCAGCAGGGTGGCCACCGCCGCCATCACAGCGATGATGAACTGGTTCCAGGCCCGGCCCACGTTAAGCCTGGTCTGAATCACCAGCCCAATCGTAAGCAGCATGCACAGGTGATTCAAAAGCAGGCGGGAATAGCCCTCATAGAGCAGCCGGAACGCCACCTGATAGGCAATGACGAAGAGAGCCTGGGCCCCGTAGAAAAGCCACATGGACATATCCCCCGTCTGCTCGAAGATCACCAGATAGGCAAGGCCCTGGAAACACAGGATCAAAAAGAGCTGCCACAGGGCCGTTACATTCTGGCTGCGCACCTTTTTCTGCCTGGCAAACAGAAAGCTTGCATATACGTAAAACAACAAAAGCAGCAAAAACAGATATTTCGATAACTGCACAATCAAATGGGTCAATTTATCACCTACTCTACTCCGCGCCGGAAATGGCCTCTGGTAAATACCGAAAGAGGGTTCGCCGCCGGCTGCCCTCGCAGAAGTGCAGGCAGACAGGCGTCCAGAATCCGGCGCATCTCTTTTTCATCTTCTATGGTAAACTGCAGGCGGATCCCTGCAAGTCCCTCCCTCTGCCACTCCCTTCGCAGATCTAAAAGATACAGAGGTTCGCTGTTGTAAATCACATTGAAGCAGTAGCGGCAGCCGCAGCGTACCGTGAACCTTTTCCCCAGCCGGTCTTTCAGCTGCAGGAGACTTCCCTTCTTATCACAGCCCGACACCGTCCGCTTCACGCACTGGGCCGAAACCATCGCCGGCAGATAGCCGTAGGCGGTAAGCTCCGCCGGCAGAGGGGTTGACGAAAGCCTCTCCTGGATTTCCCTCCCATTTAATTCCACCGGGAGCGCCGCCTCCGCGAACCCTGCTTCCAAAAGGAAGGCTGCCGCCTCTTTATTATAGGTATAAAGGGAGGCCTCCGCCCGGAGAGAAAGGGAAGGGAAACGGCCTTTGATCCAGGCAGCCTGATCCAGTGTATGAACCAGACAGCCGGCCAGGCCCGCCCGCTCCATCTTCTCTATCCTCCCGCCCAGATCCTCCTTCATGCTCGCCCGAAGCACAGGGGGAAGGGCGGCAAAGACCGGCGGATGGCTTTCTCCCTCTTTCATCCCGGCTATAACCCGGTCAAGCTCCCCATCCGTCAGATAGGAAAGGTTCAGATAGACGGCGGAAATGCCCGGATAGGAAAGGGCCGTCCGAAACTGGGCGAAGGTATCCACCGCCGCCCTTATCTCCGTTTTCTCCGGCAGGCTGAAGCTCTTGGCAGGTCTGGCAAAAGCGGGAGCTTTCGCAGCCCCGGCAGGCCGGCCGTCTCCGGCCTGTATTTCCGCTTTTCCCCGGCTGCCCTCCCGGTGATACTGCTCCAGGATCTTTTCCTCCAGCTGCCCGACTGCCCTGCGCCGCAGCTCGTTTAACGCACCCACCGGCAAAAAGCCCGTCCCGTCGGTCTCGACGGACAGCTCCTCCCAGGCAAAAGGCGTATCTCCCAGCCGGGAAAACTTCTCCCGCAGCGCCGCCTCGTCTAAAGGACGGTTTTTGGCCTCCAGTACAACGGGGCCCTCCGCCGTCACCGACAAGCCCCGGCGCTTGCTCTCCATTGTAATTATAACAGGCTCTCCCGTGTAAAATCTTAATTTTCCCTTGATATTTTCTTTCGATGCGCTCACCGGGAAGGAGGCTTCCTTCTTTTGCAGAAAGGCTTCATCCGGAGCGCGAAACTCCGGTTTCTGCCCTACGGCCACCATATGAGCGCGGGAGCCGGCGCTCACATACTCCGTGTAACCGCCCCGGTCAAAAAGTTCCCGCAGGAAACGGCGATCCTCTTCGTCCACCCGATATTCCGCCCCCGCCTCGCAGGACTTCCGGCACGCCTCCAGATACTCCTCGCCGAGATCCAGGTACTTGCGG
The DNA here is from genome assembly GCA_944383835.1 of uncultured Lachnospiraceae bacterium. Taxonomy (GTDB): domain Bacteria; phylum Bacillota; class Clostridia; order Lachnospirales; family Lachnospiraceae; genus RGIG7193. The sequence continues at coordinate 65,408 of CALWRE010000043.1, forward strand.
TATATCGCCGTAACCCCTCCGGTATAGCGCGGACTTTTCATCCGTCCTTCTATTTTAAAGGAGATCACCCCAGCCTTTCGCATCTGGGGCAGAAAAGAAAGGGTATCCATATCCTTTAAATTGAGCACATAGTTCTGGCCGCGGCCGGACACGGTCTTTCCCTCCGCAAGGACGTTGTAGGGCAGGCGGCAGGGGCCGGCGCACCTTCCCCTGTTGCCGCTGCGCCCGCCGATCAGACTGCTGAGCAGGCACTGGCCCGAGTAGCAATAGCAGATCGCCCCGTGGGCAAAGGCCTCCAGCTCAATCCCCGTATCCGCGATTGCCTTCAGTTCCGGCAGGGAAAGTTCTCTGGCCGCCACCACCCGGCTGACGCCAAGGGCAGCAAGGGCCCTGGCCCCTTCCGCATCCGTCACCGTCATCTGTGTGCTGGCATGGACGGGAAGGTCGGGGAAGTCCCGCCGAATCCGGCGCAGGACCCCCAGATCCTGTACCAGGACAGCATCCAGTCCCGCCTCATAAAAAGGAAGAAGGTAATCGTAAAGGCCTGCCAGTTCTTCTTCCTTTAACAAGGTATTGACCGTCATATAGAGTTTTTTTCCCTTCATATGCACATAATCCAAAGCCCGCACCAGATCGGCGGTATCCGGATTATCCGCATAAGCCCTGGCTCCAAAGCGGGGCCCGCCCATATAAACGGCATCCGCCCCATGATCCAGGGCCGCCTTCAGGCAGTCGAGGGAGCCGGCCGGGGCCAGCAATTCCGCCGGCCTTCTGTTCTTTTCGCCGCTCATTTTACTGTCCTTTTCCCTGTTCTTCTCATAGTTCTTTTCGCTCTTCATTTCGTCCCCTGTCCATTAAGAAAGGGCTGCCTCCTCTTCCAGCGAGACACCCCCTCATCTGTTTTATCTCCGATATTTCTGTTTCTCCAGCTGGGAAATCTGTTTTTTTGCCTCCTCCAGCTGTTCTTTCGTCTTTTCCAGTTCCTCCTGCGCCGCCGCCAGTTCTTTCTGCGCCGCTTCAAAATTTTCCTGCGCCGTATCCAGCTGCTTCGCCATTCCTTCTAATTTAATCTGGGCCGTCACCAAATCGTGACGCAGATTATAGGCCTCTTTTTCCTGATCCGCGCATCTTTTCTCCGCCGCCGCTGTCTGCCGCCTGGCCTTAAAAATATCGTCCGCCAGATTCAGTTCCAGGAGCACGTTCTGGTAATCGGTGTTCAGCTTCAGATAACCCTGCTGCTCCCGCAGCTCCGATATCTTACTGTTGACGCAGGCCGCCACCTGCTGCATATATTCTTCCTCTTCAAAACCGCCCAGCGTATAGACCCGGCCGGCTATATAAACATCCGTATAGTTTTTCTTCTCCATCTGTTCATCCTCATTTAGCAGATATGACAGCCTCTCCATAGCTTTTATTATACCTTATCCGACTGGGAAATACAACCTTCAACTCTTATCTGTGTCAAAAAAGCATACTCCTCCCCTTCCGCAGGCAAAGCCCTTTCTCTGTCATTTCGGATCAGCCAAGCAATTACATTGCTCGAACTAGAAATCATTTTCTTTCTGTCCGCCTCATATTGGATATCACTTTCTATGCCAACTGCGATATATTCAAAGGGGATATTATATTTCTGAATCAATGTGTCTAAGACACGATATGCGCAATCATAATACTTCTTATTCTCCGCGGTAATTTGATCCGTGTCTAATTCCGGAATCCCCTCCGTATTAAGCCAAAATGTATATAAACAAGCCTCTTTTCTTTCTATACACAATCCGGATGATTTCCATAGACTTGTCTGCATTTCAACAATTATTATTTTTCCATCGGTCAATTTTTCTTCTATCTCTAGTATATTTCTTAATGTCTGCTGATTCGTCCATTTCCAATCATCGATACAAGTAATAGCCAGTATCTTATTGATATCCCTATAGTCTTTTTCTATTTTCTGTAAAATCTCAAAGGGTATAGCCTCTTTGCTTATTAAGGTAAACTCCCACGCTGCGGCCATCTTATCTTTTTCAATCTCCTCCCGCCATCAGCATATATTATTCGCTTACAGACATGCTGATTAACATACTTCGCTCTTTCAAAGATAAATCACAGATGCCAAAACCAACTATATTATTCAAGTCGTCTGAATATACCTCCAATCGATCGGTTCTATATGGCTGAACAACATAATTCCCGCCTTCAAAAAAGCACATGCACGTATTGTTTTTTATCCCAACGATATAATCTGCAGCGATATTTACATAATCGTTTGTTTTGTGAAAAATATCGGTATCTACTAGTATATTTCCCCTTCTCAAATTCTTTCTGATAACTGTGAATCGTCCTATACGAGTTGAATCAATGAAAAACACAATGCATGCTAAGGATTGATTTTCGCAGTTAACCCCTATTTCCAATGGGGGAATATTCTGCACTCTTGTCAACCGCCAATAGCTCGGAATGACACCAGACTCCATCGGAAACGTTATCGAAATCATTAGCAGATCTTTTGCTATTTTTTCAAATTCCGCTTTTACAGGAACCTCTTCACAAATACCTTTTTTTTCTGCAGATACATTTCTTTCTTTATTTACCAAAAAATTCAAGCTATCAAAAAACGCACAGCAACCAGTTATTCGATAATACGCCATTTAACACCTTTAGCTTGGATTAAAACAAAGTCATTGTAATTCAAATGCTCCTGATTCTGGGGATTAAAATCTTTCCATGTAGTCCAATAAAACCATTTATCATCCATCCTCTGAAACAGCAGACAAAGCTGATTCGTGTTAAACTCATGACTCACTCTTTGCTTGTCAACAAAATTTCCGCTTTCAAACTTATAGCTGACAAGTGTTGAATCTTCAAAATGGTCGTATATATGAAGCAAATTTTCTATTTCGCTTGTGTTTTTAGAAGAATTTTATACGCTTCATTTACAGCAATGTCCGTATAGACATGCTGCCTCAGCATTCTTGAGATATCTAAAAGGGATAATTCCGAAATTCTTTTTTGAACCAAAGAGAAAAACCAGTTGTCCAAAGGACTTTCCCTTTTCAGTTCGCTGACCTCTACATTCTTCATTTTACATATCGGCAAATCCAATAATTTATTTCCCCCCATATACTTAAACTCAGCCTGGAAAGGAAAGTCCCAAATGGCGGTAAGCCTCTTCGGTGACGACACGGCCGCGGGGAGTTCGATTGATAAAGCCGCATTGGATTAAATAGGGCTCATACACATCCTCCAGGGTTCCGGAATCCTCTCCCAGGGCTGCAGCCAAGGTTTCCAGCCCCACTGGCCCGCCGCCGAATTTCTGGATAATAGTCATGAGAATCCCCCGGTCCACCCGATCCAGCCCCAGGGAGTCCACATCCAAAAGATCCAGGGCCGTCCCGGCGACCTCCTTTGTGATTGCTCCGCCGGAGCGCACCTGGGCATAATCCCTGACCCTCTTTAAGAAACGGTTGGCCAGCCGCGGCGTTCCGCGGGACCGGGAGGCAATCTCCATGGCTCCCTCATCGTCAATCTCCACGTTCAGCACACCGGCGGAACGCTTGACGATGGTCTGCAGTTCCTCCTTGGAATAAAATTCCAGACGATGCACGACGCCAAAGCGGTCACGCAGCGGGGCTGTCAGCAGGCCTGCTCTGGTGGTCGCCCCCACCAGGGTAAATTTCGGCAGGTCAAGACGGATGGAGCGGGCTGTGGGCCCCTTGCCGATCATAATATCGATGGCAAAGTCCTCCATCGCCGGATACAAAACCTCCTCCACCTGGCGGTTCAGCCGATGAATCTCATCTACGAACAGCACATCCCCCTCGCGGAGATTATTCAGGATAGCCGCCATATCCCCCGGCTTTTCGATGGCAGGGCCGGAGGTAATCCGCAGATTCACCCCCATCTCCGCCGCAATAATGCCGGCGAGGGTAGTCTTGCCCAAGCCGGGAGGGCCGTATAAAAGCACATGGTCCAAAGGCTCCTCCCTCTCCTTCGCCGCCCGGATATAGATATGCAGCATTCTTTTCAGTTTTTCCTGTCCGATATAATCCCGCAGCGCATGAGGACGCAGACTCCCCTCAATCGGGATATCCTCCTCCGCAAAATCCGTCGTGATGATCCGTTTCTCCATCTGGCCTGTACTCCTGTCTGTCATCTCTCCGGGCAAAGCCCTGTTTTCTCTTCATTATCTCTTCATTATCTCTTCATTATCTATGCATTATCTGTGCATGAATCATACATGCTTCAGCGCAGACTTGATCAGTTCCTCCGCCGTATCTCCCTGCGCCCGGCGCACCGCCCGCATGGCCTCCGCGGACGAATAGCCGAGGGCGACAAGGGCCTGAACCGCTTCGTCATGGGGATCCTCCCCCTCTGACGCCGCCTGTGAGGCATGGGCGCTCCTTATTTCAAAGGCCTCCTTTAGATCCAGCTTATCCTTTAACTCCAGGATGCATTTCTGGGCGGTCTTCTTGCCCACCCCCGGAGCCTTGGCGATGGCGTCCGCATCCTCCGCCAGGACTGCAAACCGCAGTTCATCCGGCGTAAGGGCCGATAAAATCCCCAGCGCTCCCTTGGGGCCTATGCCGCTCACTCCGATTAACATCCGAAACATATTCACGTCGTCCCGTGTAAAAAAACCGTAGAGGCTCATCGAATCCTCTTTCACCTGAAAATGCGTGTATACCTTTACGGTCTTCCCCGTCCCCGGCAATCCTCCGAAAAGCGAGCCCGGCACCATAATCCGATAGCCGATGCCTCCTGCCTCGACGACGATGGAATCCTCCAGTATCTCCGTCAATTCTCCCTTTACATAGGATATCATTCTTTCTCTCCTGTCCTTGTTTTCCCCCGAAATCCTGTAGACAGTATAGCATATTCCTGCTGCCGGAGCAAGAAAAAGCGTACAAATGTTCTATTCCCCCTTTTCCCCTCAGTTTTCCTCCCCGCCTTCCTGCCCCCAGCGATGGCCATGGCCGCGGCCGCCCCCTCCGTGGGATCCTCCGTCCTCTTCTCCGTGCTCTCTGTGCGTTTCGCTGTCCTCTCCGTCGCCCGGCAGGATGGTTCCCTGGCCGGAAAGGGCCGCTATGCGGTCACGGATTTCCCGAATGGACATCTCCCCGATCTCCTCCGGCGTCACGGAGGGATCCTGTTCGCTGAGGATGAGGTATGCCCGGTATCTTTCCAGGGACAGCCCCAGCTCCAGAGCCTCCGCCCTCTCCTCGCTGCTGCCGGAATGACAGCGGATATTCCGATGCCCGGCCGCGCAGGATTCCACCCCGGCAAGAACTTCTTCGTTCTGAGCGCCTCCGTTCCCCGTCACCGTCAGGGTCAGAAGCCCATCGCCGGACAGATATTCTTCCACGCTGTCCTGGGCAATGATTTCCTCCAGCGCCTCCTGATAATTCATAAAGCGGACATGCAGGGATGCCGCCAGGGTCTGCCCGTCCTCATTATACCCTTCCACCGACACCACCTGGTCAAAACGGTTGATTCCCAGTTCCAGCGAAGGGTTTACATCGATGGCAATGTAGACGGTCGGGGTGAAATACAGATAACTGCCGCCCCCCAGGAACACCAAAAGCAGGCAGGCGGCGGCCGCGGCAAACCTGCGCCATCTGCCGGAGGCCGCACGGCGGCGGAGCCGACGGGCCAGATATTCCTTCGTATGCTCCTTTAACGCTTCCTCCGCATGGATCCGGTCAAAGGCTTCCTTCCATTGGTTTTTCCCTTGGTCGTTCATTCCCCGTCACCTCCTGTCAGCCTGGTCTTCAGCATCTTTCTTGCCCGCGCAAGCAGGGTATAAACCGTATTTACGTTTTTATGCAGAATCCGCCCGATTTCCGCCGCATCATATTCCTCATAATAGTAAAGATAGACCACATCCCGGTACTTGGGCGGCAGGGACTGCACCGCCTCCACCACCTCGCTGTAATCCTCCTTTTCTTCCCCCGCCTTCTCCTGCCAGTCTTCCAGGGATGAGGTTCTGCTGCGGAAAAAATTCCGCAGCAGATCACGGCAGGCATTGATCGTGACCCGGATGATCCAGGCCTTTTCGTGCTCTTCATTTTCAAAGGCACCCGAATGAAGGACATACTTCAGAAATACGGTCTGAAATATGTCCTCCGTGTCGGCATAATTCTTTAAATGTACCATGCATATCCTGCGCACCGTGTCCGCATACCGCTCCACAGCGCGATTTGCCTCTTCCTCACTCCGCATGACTTTTGCCGCACCCTCGCTTATCCGTCTTGCTTATCTGCCGTGATGTCCCCCGTAATGCCCTCCGTGGCATCCTGCGCCGTATCCTGCGCCATAGCCGCCGCAGTACCCTCCGTCCTTCCAGCCGCAGTACCCTCCGCCGTTATTTCCATAGGAATAATCGCAGACGCCATTCGCATCCGCATCGGTATAACGGTAGCAATGCTTTCCGGTAATCCCGCCGCAGTAATGGACTCCATCCGCGCACAGTTCACAGTCGCCGTTTACAGCACAGTATCGGCATAAAACGCCGCCGTCCTCACAGTAATCGCAGACGCCGTTTCCATCCTCGTCGATATAACGAAGCGGCTGCCTCTCCTCTTTGTTTACGGCTGTCATTCCCATCAGCCCTCCTATGCCCACCGCCAGCACCGCCGCCGCAATTCCTGCCATCAAACCCTTCATATGATATCTCCTTCCCGCCGCCCTTCGCGGCTTTTATGTTCTTTCACTATTAATACGAATGGCCGCGTCGATTCCTTTCACGGAAAATAAATTTTTTTATTTTTTTCAGATGGCTCCCTCGGCCGCAAAATACGGCGGCCCCTTGGCTGCCGCCTGTATACCGGCCCTTAGGCCAGCCCCTTGGCTGCGGGATTCGGTTGCGTTTGCCGGCCATCCGAGTTATAATGACCCCATCTCATGAAACAAAAGCAACGGTACGAACAAGCATCCGAACAGATAACCAGGAAAGGATTCCTCCATGCTGACCATAAACGACCGCTATACCTCTGCCCTTCCCTGCAGCCCGGCAAAACTGGGCAGCTACGACAACCTATTGTTTTTCGATATTGAAACCACAGGCCTGTCCGCCCGGACCTCCCAGCTCTACTTAATCGGCTGCCTCTGCATCCGGGGCAGCGACTTTTTCTTTCATCAATGGTTCGCCGAGGCCCCTGCCGACGAGGTTCTGCTTTTAGACGCCTTCCAGGACTATCTGGCCGGCCTGTCCGGAACCTGCCTGCTTCTGCATTTCAATGGAAATGGGTTCGACCTTCCCTATCTGAGGCAGAAATACGAAAAATTCCAAAAGCCCTTTCCGTTAGAGCAGATGGACAGCCTGGATCTCTACCGGCTGATCCGCCCCTACAAAAAGGTTCTGGGCCTTCCCAGCCTGCGCCAGAAAGCCATTGAAGACTATCTGAACATTACCCGCACCGACCCCTATGACGGCGGGCAGCTGATCCAGGTCTATGCGGACTATCTGGAGGATCGCGCAGAGGAAAAGCTCTCCGCCCTCCTGGCCCATAACGATGAGGACGTCCGCAATATGCCCAAGCTGCTGGCCATCCTGCGGCTCGACGACTATACGAAAGCAGACTACCGGCTGAGCAGCTGTGAGCTCCACGAGGCCGCCGGCCTTGCCGGGGAAAAGCGCCAGGAGCTCTTAGTCCTGCTGGAAAGCCCCCTCCCCCTGCCCCGCCCCATCTCCCTGCGCACAGACAGCGGCCTTTATCTCACCGCCAGGGATACGCGGATCAGCCTGGCCGTCCCTCTGACCTGTCTCTGCCTGAAGCATTATTTCCCCAATCCAAAGGATTATTTCTATCTGCCGCAGGAGGACCGGGCCGTACACAAAAGCGTGGGAATCTACGTCGATAAAGAATACCGGGCGCGGGCTACCAAGGATAACTGCTACATCAAAAGAGAAGGCCTCTTCCTTCCCTGCCCGCCGGATATGGAACGGGAGAAAGAAGAGTCCGCCGTCTTTTGCCAGGACCGTCGGGATAAAGACTTCTACCTGGAATGGTCCGATTCCGGCAGAGCCTTCCTCACGGAAGAATTTTGGAACCGCTTCATCCATGCCCTGTGGAAAAATCGCTGAGCCGACATTTCGCAGGCGTTAAAAAGACCGGATAGAAGAACCTGCATGAAGCATTGCATTTTTCTATCCGGTCTGTTTCGTTATGTTTGTTTGGAAATGAACTTTACTCTTCCTCTGCGGATTCCTCCGAATCGCTGTAAACCGTCTCCTCTTCCGCAGGAGCCGCAGACTCCAGAGCCTTCATGCTCAGGCTAATCTTCTTATCCTCGCCGTTGAAATCAACAACCTTCGCCTCGATGACCTGGCCAATCTTCAGGATGTCGCTGGGCTTCTCCACATGCTCCTTGGAAATCTGGGACACATGAAGCAGGGCGTCGATGCCGGGCTCCAGCTCTACGAAAGCGCCGAAATCCGTCATGCGGGCCACGCGGCCTTCCACAATATTGCCCACCGCATACTTCTCTGCGGCAGTCAGCCAGGGATTGGTCTCCGGGAACTTAATGCTCAGGGCAATCTTATCTCCGTTGATATCCTTGATAAAGGCTTTGACAACATCGCCGGGCTTAAACAGCTTCTTAGGGTTATCCACCCGGCCCCAGCTCATCTCCGAGATATGCAGCAGACCGTCCGCGCCGCCCAGGTCGATGAAGGCGCCAAAATCGGTGACGTTTTTAACGGTGCCTTCTACGGTCTGTCCCACCTCGATCCTCTCGAAAAGCTCCTTCTGCATCTCCGCCTTGCGGGTCAGAAGAACCTGCTTGCGGCTGCCGATCACACGGCGCTTCTTCGGATTATATTCAATCAGTTCAAACTCGATCTCGGCATCCTTATATTTCTCCAGATCTCTCTCATACGTATCCGAAACCTGGCTGATCGGAATGAACACACGGACTCCGTCTAACATAACGCTCAGACCGCCGCTCATAACCTGAGAAACCTTAGCCGTCAGCACGGTCTTATTCTCAAAGGCTTCTTCCAGCATCTTGCTGCCTCTCTCGGCCTGCAGCCTGCGGCAGGACAGGATCACCTGGCCCTCGCCGTCGTTGGCCTTTACTACCTTGGCCTCAATGGAATCGCCTACGTTAACTAATTCCGTCAGATCTGCAGAAGAATCATTGGTATATTCATTTTTCGGGATGATGCCATCCGATTTGTAACCGATATCCACAATAATTTCATCAGGCTTTACGTCAAAGACTTTACCAGTTACAACTTCTCCTGTCCGTATTTTTTTCAATGATCCTTCCAATAACTGTTCAAAACTTAAATCTGACATTCGTATGAACCTCCTCGATAATAGTATTCGGGGTCGATGCCCCCGCGGTAATACCTACGCTGTCACCGGACTGAAAATTTTGAGACGGTAAATCTTCAAACGTCTGTATATAGTAAGTATTCTGGCAAACACTTTTGCAGATTTCATACAGCTTCTGTGTATTGGAACTGTTCTTCCCCCCGATCACGATCATAGAGTCAACCTTGGATGCCACGTCTCTCGCCTCCACCTGTCGCTCGTGGGTCGCACTGCAGATAGTATTCACAACGATACTATTGTACCCTCTTTTTGCAAGAATTTCAACCATATCTTGAAATTTTTTGTAGTTAAATGTCGTCTGGGATACCAGGCAGGTTTTTTCATCCGCGTCCAGCGCAAGGGCGACGGCAGCCTCGGTATCCTCCAGGACAATCACCTTGCCGCGGCACCAGCCTTTGATCCCCTCGACCTCGGGATGGCTGTCGTTGCCGGCAATCAGGATGGTATAGCCCTCCTGGGATTTTTCCTCCACAATCCGGTGTATCTTCTTCACAAAGGGGCAGGTGGCGTCCACCAGCTTCAGCCCCCTCTCCTCGATTTTCTCGCAGATGCGGCGGCTCACCCCGTGGGAACGGATGATCACCGTCCCTTCTGTCAAAGCGTCCAGCTCCTGCTCCGACTCGATTACCCGGACCCCCTTCTGCCTCAGATCCTCCACAACGGACTCATTATGGATGATAGGCCCATAGGTATAAATCGGCCCCTCGGCGGTCTCCACCTGTTCGTATACCTTATCCACCGCCCGCTTCACGCCGAAGCAGAATCCGGCGGTCTTTGCCACAATGACTTCCATCTCCGTTATGCCTCTCCTCTTTCTGTCTTTTCTCTCTCCCGATACAGCTCTATCACCCGCTCCGCCACCTGGTCGATGGTCATATCCGAGGTATCGACAAGGACGGCGTCCTCAGCCTGGCGCAGGGGCGACTCTGCCCGGTGCGTATCCCGGTAGTCCCGCTCCTCTATATCCTTTTCCACATTTTCCCGCTCAAAAGGGAGGCCCTTCTGCCGAAGATCCGCGCACCTCCTGTCGGCCCGCACCTTCACGCTGGCGGTCAGAAAGATTTTGACCTGAGCGCGGGGCAGGACCACCGTTCCAATGTCCCGGCCGTCCATCACCACGTCCTGGGTCGCAGCCAGCTTCTGCTGCTGCCGGACCAGAATCCTTCGCACCTCGGGATATACGCTCACCGCGCTGGCCATATTGCCGGCCTCCTCTGTCCGCAGAAGGGCCGTCACATTCTCTCCGTTTAAATACACCTGCTGCATCCCGTTCTCATAGGAAAGGGAGACCTCCGCCTGTCCGGCCAGGCGGCTGATGGCCTCCTCGTCCTCCGGCCTTATCCCCAGCCGGTGAAAATAAAGCCCCATGGCCCGGTACATCGCGCCCGTATCCACATATATGAAATTCAGCCTCTCGGCTATCTTCTTAGCAATGGTGCTCTTGCCCGCTCCCGCAGGCCCGTCGATTGCGATTGCTGTCGCCATCCTCTTGCCTCCCTGTTCATATGTATTCTTTAAAAACAGCCCCTCACCATCCCAAATAAGCAGGCGAAAAAAAAGCCTAACACTACCATGGCAAAGGCTCTTCGGCCCGCCTCAAACGACATGTCGAAATCATAATGGATCGGGATATCCGGTTCGTCCCCTGATCGCTTCAAATGAAATCCCGCCAAAAAGAAACTCCCTTTTCCTTCCTCCAGGCAGTATACCTCTACCTCCGGAGAAGACAGCAAGCAGCTTACAGGTTTCTCATATGGCCCGCAGCTGATCTGCCGGACTGCGCCGGACTGTCCATCCCGCACCTCAACGTCCAGATAATAGTCATAGTAATGGCTGGCATGCCTGCCTATGTATGTCCTCCGCCAGACGCGGCTGCATCCAGTAATCCAGCCCGTAAGAGGTTCCTGTTCCCGGACGCATCTTTCATGACGGCTGCGGACTTTCCGTATCCTTCTGATCTGGACGGCGCCCAGGGCGAAGGGAAAGGCTCCGATCAGCATAAGGAAAATATACAGCGCCAGGAATTTATCGGTCAAGGGGAAAAGCGCCGCCCCCAGGAAACAATAGAATACCGCCGCAACGGCCAACATCTTCGCAGGACCCCTCATGCTTTCGTCTCTTGTATAAATCTTATGTCCTCGCATATTCCTCCCCTCCTGATTCTCCGTTTATATCACGATACGGGAAAACTGTCAAGCTTGATAAAATCGATTCGATATTTTCTGAAAATTATAAATCAACTCTTGCGGGCGGACGATGGAATGCAGCTTCATCTCCGTGTTCATATATTTATGCATAGTAGTGGCACTGCAGCTATATCCTTCACGCTCCAAATAGATTGTCATGCTGCGGTAACCGTCAACACCGTTGTGCCTGTGATAGATTTCTTCTATCTTCTCCTGTACTTCTGCTTTCTGCGTATAGCAACCCGCCTTCCGGCGTTTCCGGCAGTTATAGTAGGCATCCGGATAGATCCGCAGCCGCCTCAGCAGCCAGCGGGTGCCGAATTCCTCATGATACTGATCAATGAACCGGTAAGCCTCTAACCGATTTCCTTTGCAAAGAATGCCGCCGCT
>CALWRE010000044.1 GCA_944383835.1 uncultured Lachnospiraceae bacterium
GGCTGCGGTATTTTACGGAGGGAAATTAATTCAGTCTTTTTAATCCAAGTCCTCCCCATTAGACTCTATAACCTTCTTATACCAGTAAAATGAGTCCTTTCTGTATCGCCGAAAATCACCTGTACCATCGTCCTCTGCATTTACATAGATAAATCCATATCGTTTGTGGATTTCTCCTGTACTGCAAGAAACAATGTCAATACATCCCCAAGAAGTATACCCCCATACATCGATACCGTCCTCATTGATTGCCTTAGAAATTTCTTTAATGTGGCTTTTGATATATTCAATATGATATGGATCATGAACTGTTCCATCTTCATTTAATACATCCTCTGCCCCCAAACCATTTTCCACAACCATAATTGGCTTATGGTATCGATCCCAGATCTCGTTCAACGCACATCTTAGTCCAACCGGATCGATCTGCCAGCCCCATTCCGATGCTTTCAGATACGGATTTGCAACGCTTGTAAACATATTCCCCGGCTGCTTGGCCAAAACTTCCGGGTCAGCACTTGCAACAACAGACATATAATAAGAGAAGGCGAGGAAATCAGCCCTGCCTTTGAGCAATGTCTGCTGTTCTTCATCACTCAGGCTGAAATCAATTCCGTTTTGTTTGTATTCCTTTAATTTCCAGGACGGGTATATTCCTGTCGCCTGCACATCATAATAAAAATGCGGGACACGCATTTGGAATTTGGCTTTTAACACATCATTTGGATGGCAGGTGTTCGGATAGCAGGTAAAATAAAAGACCATACCGCCCACTTTATTGTCCGGATCTATTTCATGCAGGATTTGTACCGCTTTTGCACTGGCTAATAACTGGTGTTTTGCAATATTGGCCGCTCCCTGAAGGCTTTTCTTTCTGACACCTGCTGCTGTAAAAGGCGCACCTTCGAGAGAATTGATTTCATTAAAGGGCAGCCAATACTCTACCTTACCTTTATACCGTTCACCTACCGTCTTTACATAACGGCAATAGCAGTCAATCGTTCTTGCATCATCCCACGAATTCCATGCATGTGTTAAACCAACCGGCGTTTCATAATGCGACAATGTAACTAAAGGCTTAATCCCGTACTTTGCACACTCGTCAAACACACGGTCGTAAAATTCAAGCCCAGCTTCATTTGGTTCTTTTTCCAATCCGGTGGGGAAAATCCTTGTCCAGTTGATTGACATTCTATATATTTTAAATCCCATCTCTCCCAGCAATGCAATATCTTCTTTATAATGATGATAAAAATCGGCGGCAGTATGGCTAGGGTAATCATACCCAGCAAAGCAGCCAAATTCCGCATCATCCGGTGCGTTTAACTCATAAATCGGTACGGCTGCAATTTTACCGTCTCTGGTTTTATATGTGACTAAGCGCTGACTGCTGCGGGATCCTCTCGTAACGCAATCACTTGTACTAATTCCCTTCCCTTCCAGATTCCAACCACCCTCCAACTGATTGGCAGCGGTTGCTCCTCCCCATAAAAAACCTTTTGGAAACTTACCCATTTTACTCCTCCTTATTTTTTTACTTCATCATTTTCATTCACACGTACTGCAATAGCTTTCACATTCTGTAATGTTATCCGTTCTTTCGGCTCTAATATAATACCAGAACCGACGGATAACTGCAGGCCCTCCAGTTCCATACTCCCTTCTAATAAAGTGATAGACTCAATTGTCTTGCTTCTGTTCTCATAAACAGGCGCGTTTTCCAATAGGCGAGTACTGTACAGCCTCTCTTGTATTTCTTCATTGCCATATCTCTTTACTTCAGAAATATTTTTAGGATGCAGCGACTGCAAGGCCTTGTCTATGTGCAGTTCTCTCATATTCCCCTGAGAATCCACACGATTATAATCATACAGCCGATAAGTCAGATTCCGATTTTCTTCTATCTCACATACCAGCGAACCTTTGGATAGCGCATGCAGAGTTCCCGCCTTTACATACACATAATCCCCTTTTTGAACCGGCAAATGTCCAACGATTTCTCCGGTTTTTCCCTCCTGCACCATCCTTTTGGCTTCTTCTTTTGAATCCACCCTGCAGCCATTGAATATCCATCCCGCCCAGGGTTCTTCCAGAAAATACCAGGATTCATTCTTGCCGGAATTCATCCCTTCTAACTGTTTCGCCATTATATCATCCGGATGAACTTGAATACTCAAATTGTCCGCCGCGTCTACCAATGCAACAACGACCGGATAACGCTCATATTTCTCCAAATGAAACCTTTCTTTATTTTTTTCAAAATACATATGAAATGTATCTCCTGCGTAGATGCCATTCCGAATTATATTGGACTGCGATGCATCATACACGGAGTAAAGGTGTCCAATTTGGCGATACTCCGTCTTCACATAAGGCAGAAGCCTGGTTCCTCCCCATACCGGCTGATCACAGATTGGTTCTAAAATCAGCATCTCTCTGCTCCTTTCCTATTTACATACAGATTCACACATATTTACGATCTGCCGGAAAACAGATTCCTGCATCCATGCGGGCTTTTGTTTGTACTTCACTGACATTAACACTTTTCTCTAGAAGATCATAGCAGAGTTTCCAATTGTCCTCATGAATCGCCTGCATAAATGTAGTAAATTCCGGAATCAAACGGTTTGCGGACATTCCATCGTCGAAGGCTTCCTCTGTTCCGTCATTCAATTGCAGCTTAACTTCTCCAATGATATTCGGCGGATATTTTGCCGTGATATACCCGTCCGTCCCTTCGATCACCGTAAGGAAAGGACCTTTGCAGTCTTTGGCTGCCGTACAATTCGCCGCAAATCCCTCATAGGTTAGGATCAGCATGCCGCTTGTATCGATACCTCGTTCTACATTCGCGTAATATTTTACATCCATAGGCTTTCCGAATAATCCCATGACAAAGTGCAGGTTATACAGATTCAGATCCATCAGGGCCCCTCCCGATTTCTGGGGATCAAAAGCCGGCAATATAATTCCCTTTCTGAAATCATCGTATCTTCTGGAATACTGAGAATAATTCATCGTTACAAGTTTAATATCGCCGATGCGTGGAAGCCACTCCTGAATCTTTTTATAGTTTCCTAGGTGAACTGTTGTGATAGCTTCAAATAAAAACAGCCGTTTTGATCTTGCCATTTCAGCCAGCTCTTTTGCCTCCCCAACATTACTGGTAATTGGCTTTTCAACAATAACATGAAAGCCTTTCTCCAGCGCTTTCCTACAGTATTCATAATGCAGGAAATTAGGCACCGCGACATACACCGTGTCTATATCGGTCTTACAAAGCTCTTCAAAACTGGTCAGTGCGTATTCCACTTGATTTTCGGCACATAACTGGCGTATTTGTTCAAGCTGTTCCGGAACTCCCTGGACTGCCCGGACTTCAAGACCTTCTAACTTTGTCAGCCGCGGCAGAAATTCCTGTACAATCCCCCCTGAACCTATGATCCCTAATTTCACGGCTGCTCCTCCATGATATGACCGACAACCTGATAAGACTTCTCCGTATACTGCATAATTTCAAACATATTTCCGTCCGGATCGCTGATCCAGAACTGATACGTTTCCGACGGCCCTTTTGTAATAGGCGTACACGAAATTTCCTTAGCTTCCAGTTCTTCTCTCGTCTTGAAAATATCGTCTACCAATAAAGCAAAGTGCGAATACCCCAGATTCTGATTCCATTTTGGATGCGGCCCCTGCCCTTCAAACTTTGGGAATAACTCTACAAACTGTCCGGACGCAATTTCCAGATAAACGATACAGATATCGTTTGGTCTGGTCTGGGCCAATTTTCCAAACGCATGGTCGGGCTGGTCTTTATAGGCACGGAACCTGGTAATAATCTTAGGCTTTAATCCCAGCTTATTTTCGTAGAAATCTCTCATAACATCCATCTGATCCGTATAAAATGATACGTGCATAATGCTTTTAAACATATTGTTTCTCCTCTTCTATTAAAAGCAATTATTTTCTTATACCGCAGATTACAGTACTAATGTTGCTCCTGGGGATAAATCTGTTTATCCCCAGGGCAGCATATGTATGTTTACGCTATGATTTATTCATTGTCCGCCTGTAAAGCAGCCTCTTCCTGCAGCTGTCTTTTATCCGCAAGCTTTACAAAAGGATACCAGGCGATAACCGAGAATACGCTGGCAATAATCATGAAGATACCCAAACCAAAAGTACTCCCCATTAAAAATCCGCAAATCGGAGCCGGCAAAAAGGCGCTTAAAATGGTAACGGGTGTTGTAAATAACCCCGCCTCCAAACAGAAATACAGCACAATCAGAATAACCTGGGGAGTCAACAGCATAGGAATCAAAAATGTAAAATTCATCATGACAGGAAATCCAAAAATCGCTGGTTCAATAATATTGAACAATCCGGGAATTAGCTGAATCTTAGCCTGTGCCTTGTATCGCTCACTTTTACATCTTAACGCATTGACATATAATCCAAGCATGGCGCCTGGACCGCCGATCAGCTGCGCAGGTATCAAGAGGCTATATAAGCTGAGCAGATGCGGTGCTTCCAGGCCGCTCATAACGGCCATTATATTTTCCGTTGTCGCTGGCATCACCACAATCATAGCGGCCGTCATAACCGGTGAATTGTGAATTCCCAGCCACCAGCACAAGGAGGACAGCAGTGTAAAAACCATGTGGCCAAAAATATTGTTGCCCAGATGGGAAAGCGGCGAAGAAATCAAAGCAGACACCAGGCCAGGGAATGATCCAAATGAAGTATTTGACAACACACCTCGCAGAATAATGAAAGGAAGAACCGATAATACACAGGCGGGAATGGAGCCCAAAGAAGAGCTTACAAATTCCGGAATTACATCAGGCATTTTGAGCACAACGCCCTTCTTTGTTATCCATGCGAAAATGGATGTTGCAACCATCCCTACAATCATGGCTGTTGCAATATTTTCCGAATTAATTGCCGTAAAGGCTACTGCCTCCACTTCGCCGGTAATCACAGGTACGCACAGCAAGTAACTCATGAAGCAAAGAATGCCCGCCTGAACCTGATTAACGTCTTTATACTTTGCCAAAGCGAAACCAATGAGAAATGCCGACAGCGGGCCTGTCAACTGGAAAATCTTAACGACAACCGTCAGCAAGTCATAAATGCCGAGGGCTTGAATAACGTTCAACCATCCGGGAATCGGCATATTGACCAGCAAATTGCATATGCTGCCCGCAATCAATACGCCCATGGTTCCCATCATGCCCTGTGACAGTGATTGAATATATATATTGGCCTGCATTTTACTGGTGAAAATCATCATTTTTTCCTGGATTGATTCTACAAAGCTTGCTTTTTCTCCCATATTTGTATCCCCCTTTACCAATTATATTTTTTCAATGCATCTTCAAAAATTTTCTTCCCGTTCATCGAACCGTAATCCCTCATATCAATGACATCAACCGGAATATCTGGATAACGATTCTGAAGTTCTTTAGCCATAAACTTGATCTGCGGCCCTATCAGAATAATATCGCTGCCAGGGGCGGCTTCCGCAATTCTTGTTACTGGATACGCATCGCATTCAATTTCAAAACCATGTGTCTGTGCTGCATCAACGATTTTTTTAACCAGCATCTTTGTAGACACACCGCCGTTGCAGCACAGCGTTACCTTAATCTGTTTCATCTTTTGTTCTCCTTCCTCTCCGTCTTTTTTCTGGCATGCAAGTCTTTTTGCTTGTTCGTAAACTGCTTTCCCGTTTAATCGGCCGTAATCCTTTTCACTCATTGTTTCTATCACGGCCTGCGACTGCTTTTTCGCTATGCTCCCGACCATGTATTTTATCTGCGGCGCAACCAGAACCACATCATACTTCTTTTGGATATTATTTAATTCTGACTCTGGCAATGCCTCTATCAAGTCATCCTGATTCGCATATTTTCTGATATTCGCCGCAAGTATACTGGTTGAAACGCCTCCAACGCATATAAGTAATACTTTCATTTGCCTCTTACCATCCGATACAGTGAGACGATATCCGCCGCCACATCATGCAATACCGTTGCCATCGTTAAGTGATCCTGCGCGTGAACTGCTATGAGATCCATTTCCGTTTTTTCGCTGCTGGCTTCATTTTGCAGCATATTAAAGTGAAGGCTGTGCGCTTCCGCAAATTGTTCTTCCGCCTCTTTGAGCAATGTTTCCGCCGCTTCGTAATTTCCTTCGCGAGCCTCCCGAATCGCCTCCACAGAATTGGACTTGGACTGGCCAGCTAACGCAATCAATTGAAAATGCATCTCATATTTTTGTTCATCCATAATTCATTCCCCCTCTCGCTTATTGTTTGATTTATTCTATATTTTTATTTTACATTTCTCTGTATAAATGTAAAATCGACTATTACCGTTAACGCAACGGCAATCTTTCAATATTTCACAAAAAAGTTCCACAGAAGCAACGGTAATATAATAATATATCCAAATTTAAAAAGAACGTCTCTGGAAGATAGACCCAAAGACGTTCTTTTTACCTTGAGCAGGCAACATTATTTGTATAATTTTACTTTTCCTCCAACAGATACAATAGATGGTCATAACTTGGATTTTTTATCAGCCGCTTTGCTTTTGAAGTATTCAAGAAAAACTCAGATACAATCTGATAAAATTCATTCATATCTTCCGGCTGACTTTCAGAAACGGAAATCAGAAATACAACGGATATATCGTGGGTTCCCCAAAACACCGGCTGATCCAAAACAACCACACAAACGAAGGTTTTCTCCGTCATTCGCTCTTTTGGATGTGGGAGAGCCACTAATTCCCCAAAATCTGTATTTCCCATCTCCTCACGGCTCAATACGCTTTTATATAAATCGCCATGCACTTCTTGCGTTCGGCAAATTTCATCGCATATAAATCGTAAAACATCTTCTTTCGAACGAAAGGAGATCTTTTTAAAAAAAAGTTCGCGCTTAAAGTATCTTGGAAGCCAATCTATTCTTTCTTTCTGCAATATTCTTTTTATATCAACAATATCATCATCTCCTAAGAAAAAATTCGTTTTGATAATCGGTACTGGCACATCATATCGAATAGGAACTGTCGAAAAAATGTAATCAATACCATTAAAATCCAAAGATTTCAATTCATGGATATTACATATCCTGATTTCATTGATATAGTCACTAAAATTCTTCTTGTACTGATAGGCCAACAGTTCTGCACTTGCAGTACCAGTTGCACAAACAATAACCAAATTTCTTTTTTGCTGACCAGATTGCGTTTTCTTGATCTCCGCTTCAAAAATCAGCGCCAAATAACCAAGCTCCTCATCGCTGAGCTTTTTCTGTCCCTTTCTTTCCATTATGACGCTAGCCTGCAATGCAATCGTATATCCCAGTGCGAAATTTTTCTTAATTTCAAAAAGAAGCGGATTTTCAACTTTAATATTATACTTCATGCGAACCATTAATGGCAGCATATGAATGGACAGCGTCATAAACAGGGAAAAGTTATTTCGAAAATCAATTTTCATCATTTCATAAATAAAATCCAGTATTTCGCGCACCAGCTCCGTTATCTCTTGGGGAATAACAAAATTTGACTTCTCTGAAGAATGTCTATCCTTGACACTCATGCCAATCATATTAATCAACATATAATCCGTTTCGATTTCCGATATCGTAATATCAAATATTTTGCTGAGTTCGTCACAGATTTTCCGGACAGCACTATACAGTTTTGTGCTATGGCTCGTTTCCCAAGCCGGTCTGTCTGGGAGAGAAAGCAAAGTTCTCCCACTCTTTATTTGATAAATCATAATAACAATTTGGTTCAAAAAGTTTTCCAGCAAAATATCTTGAACCGTAATTTGATATTGTTCCAGTATCCGCAGAACAATTTCCATAATTATAAGTTTTTGGTCATTAATCTTTCGCAATTGTTCTTCACTGAATATTTTAGTAGATTTTATATACCTGGCCATGCATGAACGGATATCATACAGATTACCGATTATTTTCATTCCTTTTTTTCTTTGACTGACAATTTCCAGATTGTATTCCTGAATTCTTTCCTTCGCGCTCCGTATGTCAGATCGCAGAGTGGCCTCACTGATATTCAGCATTTCACACAGAGCAAGTACATCAAAATAATCGTTTCTTGCCAACAGACAGCTGATTATAAAATCTACCCTGTCTTCCTGGGTAAATGTCAATGCATTGACCACTGTCATTCCATCGCTATTTAATTTATCAAACTGTTCCTTATCTTCTATAACAAGCCGATATCCTTTTCCCCGAACAGATTCAATATAGGCACCATGCTTTTTTAAATAATCACTGATGGAATTGATATGCTGACGGATTGTTTTTTCAGATAAATTAATTCTCTCACTTAAATCGGCCGCACGAATATAAGCATCTTTTGACAAACTTGCCAATATTTTTTCTTCTGCTCGTTCGATTTTAATAGCAATCACTATCCTTTCCGTAAGCGTATATCAATATTGCTATGAAACAGTCTAACATTTTTTCATCTTTTAATCAACTGTTGTTAAATATATACAGCCCAAATAATCCTATTGAAACCAATCTCACTTGGCCCGCTGCGCAGTTGTCTACCTAAAATATGCGGGAAACGGGAAATCTGCAAGATATTGTTTTGGATCATGAAGCCTGTATTTTTTTGCCGAAAATAAAGACGTCCAAAAAAGGGTACTTCAATATTTTGCCTCCTTTGGCGAACATATAGAAGATTTTCATGTGGAAAAAATCCCGCAGGAGGACAGCAATCGTGAGGATGTCTATCGCATCAGTTCCCTTCACAAAAAAATTGGCTCTGATGAAACAGCACAGATTCCTTTAAGTGAAGAATCTTCCGGTACCCTGAAGATGTTTTCTCTTTATCCGGATCTGCAAGAAACCCTAAATACGGGCAGTGTATTTTTTATTGATGAATTAAATGCCAGACTTCATCCTCTTTTGGTTCGGAATTTTATTCTGACCTTCCTGAACCCGGAGATCAACACGAACCATGCACAGCTTATTTTTACTACCCATGACACTTGGCAGCTATCGAACCAGCTTTTAAGACGCGACGAAATCTGGTTTACCGAAAAGGATAAAGATGGGATTTCCACCTTGTATTCTTTAGCTGATTTTGCAGATGATGATGGCCTGAAAATCCGAAAAGATGAAAACTACGAAAAGAATTACCTGGTTGGAAAATATGGTGCAATTCCAGCTCTAAAAAACTTTGATATTTTCAGAGAGGATTAGGATGAACAAATGGCAAAAGCAGCCCTGCAGCACCGTTCATAAACTAATAAAAGAGATACAGGACAAAGTAAATCTTCATCCTGTATCTCTCTAGGCTGCGTTACAATCTCATGGATTCCGGTTTATAGTCAACAAATCTTATTCTTCCGCATCCGCGTCCTGACTTTCCATCTGCTTTTCCGTCTGGCTTTCTTCTAAATACCCCTCGATCAGCTCCCAGATCTCTTCTCTCCCCTGCTTTGTCTCGGCAGAAAAGGGAATCAGCAGATCCTGGGCCTCCATGCCAAGGGCGGTGCGCACAAGCTTTACCTGCTTCGCCGTCTGGCTGCGGTTGATCTTGTCAAGCTTGGTGGCGATCACCACCGGACGGTAGCCGTTGTGGACGATCCAGTCGTACATCTGCCTGTCGTTGGCTCCCGGCTCGTGGCGGATATCCACCAGCAGGAAAACCTGGCGCAGCTGCGCGGACCCGTGCAGGTAGCGCTCGATCATCTTGCCCCATTTCTCCTTCTCCGCCTGGGATACCTTGGCATAGCCGTAGCCGGGCAGATCCACATAGTAGAGGGCGTCGTTGATATTGTAGAAATTGATCGTCTGGGTCTTTCCCGGCTGCGCCGAGGTCCTGGCGTAAGCTTTGCGGTTCATCAGCGCGTTGATCAGCGACGACTTGCCCACGTTGGATTTCCCGGCAAAGGCAAATTCCGGCTTATCGTTCTCCGGCAGCCTGCTGGTGTAGCCGCAGACCGTCTCCAGGTTTACGCTCCTTATGATCATCAGGCCGGCTCCCCATCGTGCTTGCGGATCATCCTGCGCCGAGGTATCCTCTCCGTGTGCTCCACCGATATGTCGCGGTAGGTCAGAAGCGGGGCGCCTGTTCCGCGGATCGTGTCCTCCGTCACCGTGCAGGTGCCGATGCTGTCGTCGGAAGGAATCGTGTACATGATATCCATCATGGCCTTCTCGATGATGGCCCGAAGCCCTCTGGCCCCGGTCTTTCTCTCCAGGGCCTCCTTCGCGATCAGCTCCACGGCCTCCGGCGTGAATTTAAGCTGCACCCCGTCTAAGTCAAACAGCTTCTGGTACTGCTTTACCAGGGCGTTCTTCGGCTCGGTCAAAATGCGGACCAAGGCCTTTTCGTCCAGCATATCCAGAGACTGAATCACCGGCACACGGCCGATAAACTCCGGAATCAGACCGAACTTGATCAGATCCTCCGGCATTACCTGTTTTAACAGCTCGCCGATATTCTCGTCCTTCTTCTCCGTCACCGTGCCGTTAAAGCCGATGGAACTGCCTGCGCCCACCCGCTTTTCAATAATCTTATCCAGGCCGTCAAAGGCTCCGCCGCAGATAAACAGGATATTGGTGGTGTCAATCTGGTACATCTCCTGGTGGGGATGCTTGCGGCCGCCCTGCGGCGGTACGCTGGCCATCGTGCCCTCCAGAATCTTAAGCAGGGCCTGCTGCACGCCCTCGCCGGACACGTCCCTGGTGATGGATACGTTCTCGCCCTTCTTCGTGATCTTGTCAATCTCGTCAATATACACAATGCCGTACTCAGCCCGCGCAATGTCATAATCCGCCGCCTGAATCAGCTTCAGCAGAATATTTTCCACATCCTCGCCCACATAGCCGGCCTCCGTCAGCGCGGTGGCGTCGGCAATGGCGAAGGGGACATTCAGAATCTTGGCCAGCGACTGCGCTAAGAACGTCTTGCCGGAGCCGGTGGGGCCAAGAAGCAGGATATTGCTCTTCTGAATCTCTATCTCATCGTCAGTCGGTTCGGTGGTGATCCTCTTGTAATGATTGTAGACCGCCACGGAAAGAACCTTTTTCGCCTCCTCCTGGCCAATCACATACTGATCCAGAAAGCTTTTGATCTCCTGGGGCTTGAGAAGGTTGATCACCCTCTTCTCATCCGCTTCCATCTCTTCCAGCTCTTCGTCGATCAGCTCGGCGCACAGCTCCACGCACTCATCGCAGATATATACGTTTCCCGTGCCGGCGATCAGCTTGCGCACCTGGTCCTGGGTCTTGCCGCAAAAGGAACAGCGATACTGATTATCAAATTTATTAGCCATAATTTCCTCTCTCAAACTGTGATTAGTGGCTTACAATTACCTCGTCGATCAGCCCGTAAGCCTTGGCCTCCTCGGCGGTCATATAGTTGTCCCGCTCGGTATCCAGGGCAATCTTCTCCAAAGGCTGGCCTGTGTTGGCAGCCAGGATCTCATTGAGTTTCTGGCGGGTCTGCAAAATTTTGTCCGCCACGATCTTGATGTCGCTGGCCTGGCCCTGGGCTCCGCCGGACGGCTGATGAATCATAATGTCGGCGTTGGGCAGGGCATAGCGCTTGCCCTTGGCTCCGCCGGCCAGCAGGAAAGCCCCCATGCTGGCAGCCATGCCGATGCAGGTGGTGGATACGTCGCATTTTACAAACTGCATCGTATCGTAGATCGCCAGACCGGCGCTTACCGAACCGCCGGGGCTGTTGATGTAGAAATTGATATCCTTGCTGGGATCCTCGGATTCCAGGAAAAGCATCTGGGCTACCACCAGACTGGCGGTCACATCGTTTACCTCCTCGCTGAGGAAAATAATGCGGTCCTTTAACAGCCGGGAATAAATATCATAGGAACGCTCTCCACGGCTGGTTGTTTCTATTACATAAGGTACTAAACTCATCGTAATTCCTCCTCATTTTTTATACACTGGACAAAGCCAGCCGCCCGGCTAAAGGCGGCTGGTATCTTTACGTCTTTGCTTCAGCCTTCCACAGACTGCTCCACGATCAGATCGGCGGCCTTCTGGATCGCCAGATCTTCCTTCATCTGCTTCTGGGCATCCTCATTTATCAGCTCTTTCAGCTTATCAAGCTCCATTTTGTAATCCTCCGCCATGGAAGAGAGCTCTTTCTCCAGCTCCTCGTCGCTGGTCTCAATATTCTCCGCCTTGGCAATGGCCTCCAGAACCAGTCTGGCCTGGATGCGTGACAGAGCCTGCGGCTTCATCTGATCCACCATCATCTGCTGGGTGGTGCCGGTGTACTGCATATACATCTCGGGCGTAATCCCCTGAGCGCGCATTCTCTGCAGGTAATCGTCCACCATATCCTCCGCCTGGGTCTCCACCATCAGATCCGGGATATCCATCTGGCTTTCCTCGATGATCTTCTTCAAGGCCTCGTCTTCCTTCTTGGCCTTGGCGGAATCCTCTTTCTTTTTCTTCAGATCCGCCTTCACGCTGGCCTTATACGCATCCAGGGTATCGAACTCGGAGACCTCGCTGGCAAACTCGTCGTCGATCTCCGGCAGCTCCTTGGCCTTGATTTCGTTGACCTTTACCTTGAACAGGGCGGGCTTGCCCTTCAGGCTGTCCACATGGTAGTCCTCGGGGAAGGTCACATTGACCTCCACCTCATCGCCGGTGTTCTTGCCTACCAGCTGATCCTCGAAGGTATCAATGAAGGAATGGGAGCCCAGCTCCAGGGAGTAGTCCTCGGACTTGCCGCCCTCAAAGGCCTCTCCGTCCACAAAGCCCTCGAAATCAATGATCACGGTATCGCCCAGCTCGGCCGGACGGTCGGTCACGGTCACCGTGGTGGCGTTCTTCTCCTGCTCCTTGCCGATCTCTGCCATCACCTCTTCATCGGTGACCTCGGTGTCGGCCTTCTCCACCTGGACGCCCTTGTACTGGCCCAGGGTTACCTCCGGCTTGACGGCCACGGTGGCGGTAAAGGTCACGCCGTTTTCCGCATCCACTGCCGTCACGTCGATTTCCGGACGGGAAACAATCTCCAGCCCGCTCTCCTCCCGCGCCTTGGAGTAAGCGCCGGGCAGAAGGTTATTCACCGCGTCCTCCCAGAAGATGCCCTTGCCGTACATCTTCTCAATTACCTGCCGGGACGCCTTGCCCTTGCGGAAACCGGGGATGTTAAAACGGTTTTTATTCTTTAAAAAGACCTGCTGAACGGCCTTCTCAAAATCTTCAGCGGGGATCTGGACGGTCAGCTTCGCCAGATTTTTCTCCATATTCTCTACTTGTACACTCATCTTTCTATTTTCCTCCTTCTGACCCGAAGACGGCCAGTTATTCTTATCCAATCTGATCTGTGACCAGGCGAAGCCTCAGGCCGCCCCTCGTCAGATGCTGGCATTGCAGTATATTAGTATAGCATAGTCCTCAGCAAAAATCTACCGAAAATTTCGTGAATTCGCAGCAGCAAATTCAAGCAATCAGCGGGTTTTCCGCCGTCAGCAGTCCGGATGCTGGATACTTTCCTTGACGGAAGCGGCTTTTTCCTCTCCCTCTAACAGACGCACCAGCTCGATTCCCAGATCGATGGCGAAGCCCACTCCCCTGGCGGTGGTGATATTTCCATCGGTAATTACGCCCTGGCGTGTATAGGCAGCTCCCAGAAGCTGATCCTCCCAGCCGGGATAGCAGGTAGCCGTCTTTCCCGCAAGAAGCCCCAGGCCGCCCAGGACGCTGGGAGCCGCGCAGATGGCCGCCAGCCGCTTTCCCTCGGCCGCAAATTTCTTCAAAAGGCTGCACAGCCCCTCATGGGCCGCCAGATTCGGCGTACCGGGCACGCCGCCGGGCAGGAACAAAACATCGCTGTCCGAAAAATCCGCCTCCTCAAAAACACAGTCCGCCTGGATCTCGATCCGGTGGGAACCGGTCACCTGCCGGCGTCCCATGACCGACACCGTCTGTACCTCAACGCCGCCCCTTCTAAGCATATCCACTACCGCCAGGCACTCTACCTCTTCCATTCCATCTGCCATAAATGCACTAGCCTTGCTCATTCTTACCTCCTGCCGGCACCGGCCGCAAAGCAAAGACGGCGATGCCAAAATAAAATAATGTTTGGATTGCCATAATTATAGCATCAGAGGTATACTGATAGCAAGGAGAATTCACGACTATGGAAATCGAACGCAAATTTTTGGTCCGGGAACTGCCCGGTCCCCTGGAACAATACGAGCATGCCGCCCTGGAGCAGGGTTATCTGTGTACGGATCCGGTGGTGCGGGTGCGCCGCGAAGGGGAGGAATATTATCTGACCTACAAGGGCGGAGGAAAGATGATCCGCGAGGAATACAACCTCCCCTTAAACGAAGAGGCTTACCAGCATCTGATCGCCAAGGCCGACGGCTTCCGGATCCGCAAGACACGCTACCGCATCCCTCTGCCGGGGCCGGAGGGCCTTGTCGCCGAGCTCGACGTCTTCGCCGAGCCTGGCTGTCTTGTAATGGCTGAGGTGGAATTTGCCTCAAAAGAACAGGCGGAGGCTTTCACTCCTCCGCCCTGGTTTGGCGAGGAAGTAACCTTCCGCCGAGAATATCACAATAGCTTTATGAGCCGTTATGGCATTGCTGACGCCCCGGAGAACTGCCCGCCGCCTTGGCAAGCTCCATCACCGCCAGAGGAACCAGGGCCAGGCCTAACCCCTGCAGATACAGCGCCGCCGGGAGGTGTGTAAGCGCTCTTCCCAGATGTATTTTATTCGGATCGTACTTTTTATGCTTAAAAGGATTTTCCAACAACCGATCCGCAGTCAAAAAGCGCCGGAGACCCCATCAAAAGGTCTATCCGGCGTTTTAATAAATCATCCCTGCGCCAGCTCAGCCATATTCCAGCCAAAGCCCGACTCCTCCGCCAGCCGCATATAAGGATGGGGATCAAAATATTCCGGGGAAAACACGCCGGCGTCCTTCCAGAAGCCTCTGCCGATGCATTCGATTCCCAGGGCCGCCGCAAAACCGGTCTGCATGACCACGGCCTGGGTTCCCCATTCCTTCATCGACCTCTCGTTGTCAAACCTCTGGTAGATGAAAACCTCCCGGCGCTCCCCGTCCTTCCTGCCGATGCAGTGGATGCCCACGCACATGGCCCCGGCAAGCTCCTCCCCGATATCCGCGGGCTGGGCAGCCACGGCCGCCACCACATCGCGGGGCACCACGTCGACTCCGTCCACATGGACCGGCTTCAGACTGCGAAGGCCCAGGGCGTCGATGACGCGGAGGGCGTTGATCAGGTTTTCCTCCAGGGCGATCTTGAAGGTAGCCCGCTTCAGCCCAAAGGCCTTCAGGTAGCGGGGAAGGGTCACCACCTCTTCGTGCTCCACCTTGACCAGATGATTAAGGCCGATTCCCTCCGGCATCAGAAAATCCTCCGCCCCGGCAAAGGGCTTCTCCACCCAGAGGCCGCCCTTCTCCTCATCGTACTCCACATTGGGATTCATCACCTCGTCGAGAACCGTCCAGACGTTGAAGCCGAACCAGATTTTCCCTTCCTCCGCCTGCGGCATCGACAGACTGCCGCCGTCCTTTACATGC
Organism: uncultured Lachnospiraceae bacterium; assembly: GCA_944383835.1. Classification (GTDB taxonomy): domain Bacteria; phylum Bacillota; class Clostridia; order Lachnospirales; family Lachnospiraceae; genus RGIG7193. The sequence continues at coordinate 15,595 of CALWRE010000044.1, forward strand.
ACTTCCTCCAGCAGATCAAAAAGCTCTTCCGCCGCGTAGCGGGCAAAGACGTTGACCGCGCCGGGGTCGATTCCCAAGCAGATGCAGGCCATGTTTCCGGCTTCGCGCCAGGCCTCGTGGCGGTCAAAATTGTACTTGGTCATGGGTTCGTCATAGCTGTTCTCTATGCCCAGACCGAAGGCCGGATTTTCCTTGGGCACAGACCAGGTCCCCATATTGCCGTAACGGGCCCCGGCCGCAAAGGCCGCGTCAAAAATATAGTTGCTCACATAAGGATCCGCCGCGTCCATCACAAAGTCGATGGCGTTGTCACGGATCAGCTTTACCATTCCCTCCCGGTCAAAGGCGTCCACTTGGACCGGGACGAAGCGGCCGGCGTCTCCCGCTTCGGCAGCGTCTCCCTGTTCGGCACCATCTCTCTGTCCGGAAGCGTCTCCGGCTCCGGCGGCATCCCGGAGCCCGGCGGCTACCTTCCTGGCCCTCTCCGGGCGGCAGTCGCCCACCAGCACAAATTCCAGCCATTCCCCTTTCGGATCCCGCTTCTTTAATACCTTCAGGATGCTCTCTCCCACAGCGCCTGCTCCAACCAGCAGCATTCTCATTTTGTTTCCCTCCTTGGATTTTCCAGATTTTCTGCCGTTCCCGGCAATATGCGCCCTGTCCAAGGAAGGGATGGGAACCGTTAAAGGAGCCCATCCAATTATAAAATCATTACACATGCTATACTGTACCATGTATAAAAGGACAGGGAAATACGAACTGCAAATACATCCGTATCTCTCTGTCCTTTTGCCAGTTGGTTGTAGCCGCGTGGGCGACGCTTGCGCGTTCTCTCCAGAGTCTCGTCCGATAACCTTTCTTTCGCCTGTCAGTTTCCGCCGGGGAGGGAACGGTTTCTCTCCGGCCTTGCTTCTTCGGCCCCCGCGCCGACGGCGCGGACGTCTAGGGCTATCCTCTTCCGAGCATATTGCTGTTACCCATTATACAAGCAAAGAGACTTGGGCGCAAGCGGCTTTTTCAGCCTTCTAATCAACCCTGCTAATCAACCCTTCTAATCAATCCAGCCAAAATGCCTGAGAGCATAGGCAATCCCATCGTCATCGGCATTTCTGGTTATGAAATCCGCTTTCGCCTTTAACTCCGGCACCGCGTTTCCCATTGCAATACTGGTCCACTGCGGATCAAACATCGTCAGGTCATTGTCTCCGTCGCCAAACACCACCACGTCCTCATAGGGCGCATGATAATAATCCATCACCCGGCGCACTCCTACCGCCTTGTCGGTGGGCTCCACAAAAATATACTCCGGCTGATAGCGAACCCAGGGAAGACGGCCAAGAGCCGAGATATCCTTCTCCTCGCCCGGCCGGCAGCCCACATACATCTTGATAATCTCCGGGAAAGAGGTTATATCCAGCCCCTCCCGCACCTCCGTATTCATATAGTAGGTTCCCGCCAGATCGGCAAACCTTCTGTCCTTCGTCAGCCGCACATCGGAATTATCCGGGGATACGGCCCAGGGAATCCCTTTCTCGTCGCATTCCTCAGCCAATTCCAGGCAAAGCTCCCTAGGAAGAGGGCGGATCTCGATCAGCTTTCCTTCCAGGGTAATTCCATTGCCCCCGTCGCTCACCATGTTGTCAAACCCCAGCTCCCGGCAGAAATCCCTGGCCAGATACTGGCTGCGGCCGGTGGCGATGGCGCAGAAATGACCGCGGGCCTTTAATGCATCCAGGGCGGAACGGGTAGAGGCAGGGATTTCCCTGCCTCCAGTCACCGGAACAAGGGTTCCGTCGATGTCAAAAAAGAAATATCTCTTGCGTCCTTGTTCTTTCATCACAACCTCAGTTTTACTTTAATTTGTACTGGAGGCCTTCACCTGGGTCCACAGCTCCGCATAGAACTGATCCATGTCCTCGCCCAGATACTCGAAGACCTCGCAGCGCTCAATCACCGCATCATCCGGGAATACGTCCTCGTTGGACAGATACTCCTCGTCCAGAAGCTCCACGGCCCCGTCGTTGGGGGTAGAGTAGGTGATGTACTCAAAATTCATCTGCGCAATGTCCGGGCGGCACAGGAAATTGATCCAGGCCTCGGCATTTTCCTTGTTCTCCGCATTGCTGGGGATGACCCAGGCGTCCACGAAATAGTTGGAGCCTTCCTCCGGCACGCTGAAAGCAATGTCGGGATTCTCCTCCTGGATAGCCAGCACCTCACCGGAATAAGCCAGTCCCACGTAAACCTCTTCGTTGATCATCTGATCCTTGATCTGATCCATTACATAGGCATAGACCAGAGGCTTCTGATCGATCAGCATCTGAGTCGCCTCCTCCAGCTCGGCCCGATCCGTGGTATTCAGCGAATACCCCAGCAACTCCAACGCCGGAGTCAGGGAATCGCGCACGCTCTCATACATGACGATTTTCTGGCTGTACTTTTCGTCCCAGAGAATGTTCCAGGTGGCAGCCTCCTCGTCGGTCACATAATTGGTATTGTACATAATGCCCAGCGTGCCATAGGTGTAGGGTACGGCGTACTTATTCTCCGGATCAAAAGCCCTGGCGCTCTCCATATGAATGTCGCCGATGTATTCGATGTTGGGAACGTTGTCGAAATTGATCTCCTGCACCAGGCCGTTCTCAATCATCTTGGCAATCATATAATCGGAGGGGCAGACCACATCGTAAACCGTGCCGCCGGCCTCGATTATAGGATACATTTCCTCATTGTTCTGAAAGACATCATAGACCACCTCTATGCCTGTCTCCGCCTCAAACATATCGATCACCGATTCGTCGATATAGTCGCCCCAGTTATAAACCTTGACGACCCCATTTTCTCCTGGCGTGAATTCTCCTTCCTGGGAGCCCTCTGCATTGCTACAGCCAGCCAGCGCGGTCAAAGCCAGTACCAGCGCCAAAAGCAAAGCAATTCTTTTTTTCAACTCTATCATCCTCCTTTGATTTTTCCGCCGCAGCGGTTTAATATATTACAACCGCGCTCCTAAGGATGCGCAGCGTAATTCGCTCATAATCACTCGCTCACAATCGCTTTCCGTCCATTTTTACTCCGTCAAGCCGCCCGCTCCAGGCCGCCTACTCGATGATATCGGTCTTTTTCTGGGGGCGCACATTGACCAGGATCAAAAGCACCAGAACCGATACGAACATCAGCGTAGACAGGGCGTACATCGTAGGCTTGATTCCCCGGCGCACTTCACTGTAGATCAGGGTGGATAAGGTATTGACCCCCGCCCCTCTGGTGAAGTGGGTGATGACGAAATCGTCTAAGGACATGGTAAACGCCATCAAAAAGCCCGAAAGAATACCCGGCATCAGATCCGGCAGCACCACCTTGAAAAAGGCGTAAATCGGGGTAGCCCCCAGATCCACCGCCGCCTCATAGACGCTTACTTCCGTCTGCTTGAGCCTGGGCATAACGCTTAGGATTACGTAGGGCACATTAAAGGTAATATGGGCCAGCAGCACCGTTTTAAAGCTCAGGGTGATGCCGAAGGCCACAAAGCAGAGCATCAGGGAGATGCCGGTAACGATCTCCGCGTTCATCATCGGGATATTGTTCATTCCCATGACAATGGTGCGGGGCGTTTTGCGCATCCGGTTGATGCCCAGACAGGCCAGGGTTCCCAGCACCGTTGCCACCGCCGCCGATACCAGGGCGATGATCAGCGTCGTCTTTAACGCATCCAAGATCATGCTGTTGGTGAAAAGATCCTCGTACCATTTCAGAGAAAATCCGCCCCATACCACGCGGGACCGGGACTCATTGAAGGAAAGGACCACCAGCACCATGATGGGAGCGTACAGATAGAAAAGCATCAGAATCAGATAGATCTTTTTCATTGCATTTTTCATACCACATTACTCCCTTCCGGATCGTATTTGGCCAGAATCGCCATGCTGATCAGAATGAATACCATCAGGACCAGGGAAAGGCCGGAGCCCAGATGCCAGTTGCTGCCCGAGGTAAAGGCCTGCTCGATCACGTTGCCGATCAGCAGGATCTTGCCGCCGCCCAGCAAAGTGGAAATGACGAAGGTGGTCATGGCCGGCACGAACACCATGGTAATGCCGCTGACCACACCGGGCATGCTGAGCGGGAAGGTGACACGGAAAAAGGTCTGCACCCCGTTGGCCCCCAGATCCCTGGCCGCCTCCACCTTATCCTGGCCGATCTTGATCAGGACATTATAAATCGGCAGCACCATAAAGGGCAGGAAATCATAGACCATGCCAAAGATAATGGCCCCGGTCGTATTGATAATCTGCACCGTAGGCAGCCCTAAGAATTCCAGCAGCAGATTCAGGATTCCCTGGTTGGAAAGGATGGTCTGCCAGGCCATCGTGCGCAGCAGAGAATTCATCCACATCGGCAGGATGAAGATAAAAACGATAAGACTGCTCCTGTTTTTGCTGATCGATTTCAAAATCATCGCCAGCGGATAGGCCAGAAGGAGGCAGATCAACGTGCTGATCAGGGCCAGCCCCAGCGAAAGCCACAGCGCCTGGGAATGCTCGGCGGTCATAATCGCCGCCACATTGTCCAGGGTAAAGGCCCCGCTGTTATCCGTTAGGCCGTAATATACAATCATCGCAAGCGGAATAATCGTAAACCCTATCATCCATACAATGTATGGAAGTGCAAATGTCTTCTTACCCATCGATTTCCACCGCCATTTCATCCTCAGATTCCGGCTTGTTCATAATCTGAATATCGAAGGGTTTGACGCGAAGGCTTACCTTCGTCCCTACCGGGAAGCATTTCGTGCTGTGAACCAGCCACTCGTAGCCTCCGGCCATGACCTCCATCTCATAGTGGACGCCCTTGAAGATCAGATGGGACACTACGCCGTCCATCAGTCCCGGCTCCGTCTCCGACAGAATAACGTCCTCGGGCCGGATCACCACGTCCACCGGCTTATTCTGCCCGAAGCCCTCGTCCACGCAGGGGAATTTGACCCCCAGGATCTCCACCAGGCGGTCCTCCAGCATAACGCCGTCAATAATATTGCTTTCGCCGATGAAATCCGCCACGAAGGCATTCTCCGGCTCGTTATAAATCTGTTCCGGCGTCCCCATCTGCTGAATATAGCCCTGGTTCATGACCACGATGGTGTCGGACATGGTCAGAGCCTCCTCCTGGTCGTGGGTCACGTAGATAAAGGTGATCCCCAGCTCCTTCTTCATGCGAATCAGCTCATACTGCATGTCCTGGCGAAGCTTCAGGTCGAGGGCTCCCAGAGGCTCGTCGAGAAGAAGCACCCTCGGCTCATTGACGATGGCCCGGGCGATGGCGATCCTCTGCTGCTGGCCGCCGGAGAGGGCGTTCACCGACCGCTTCTCATAGCCGTCCAAATTAACCAGCTTCAGCGCGTATTTAATTTTGTCTCGAATATAATCTTTGGATTTTCCCCGGATTTTCAGGCCGAAGGCGATGTTTTCCTCCACGTTCATATGGGTGAACAGAGCATATTTCTGAAATACCGTGTTCACCGGCCTTTTGTTGGGGGGAAGCTTGGTGATATCCTTGCCGTCAAATATCACCTTGCCTGTAGTTGGCTGCACAAAGCCGCCGATGATGCGCAGGGTGGTAGTCTTACCGCACCCGCTGGGACCCAAAAGAGTTACAAATTCATTCTCCCGTACCGTCAGATTCATCTCATCGAGAACCGCGGTATCTCCAAACTGCTTAGAAATGTCTACCAGGTTGATCAAAGTCCGCTCCATGGCAATTCCTCCTACCCATAAAAAGTAAATGGAATTCCCGCTGGCCGCGCGGGTATCGCACGACTTCCCGTATTACCCCATTTTAAGACAAATTATAACGTTTTTCCCC
>CALWRE010000045.1 GCA_944383835.1 uncultured Lachnospiraceae bacterium
TAGGCCCGGCGAAATACCTCCATCAGATAGGGGTCGATGGCCTCCGGCAGATCCGGCCGCTCCAGACAGCTCATCTGCAAATCCAGATAAGGATAGTTTAAAATCTGGACCGCCGGCATTGCGAGCCCCTTTCCGGCGGCCAGCAGGCAGTAAGCGGCAGCCAGGTTTCCGCCGGCACTGTGCCCCATTAGGAAAATCTGCTCAGGCTCGATTCCCCAGGGCCTCTCCCGGCAAAGCCAGGAAATCTGGGCCGCAATATCCTCCAGAGCCGCCGGATAGGGAAAAGCCGGGGCTTTGCGGTAATCCAAGGATACCACGACGATATTCAGCCTCTTATGAAAGAAATGGCAAAGTTCATCATCTGCCCCCGGCGTTCCCTCCACGAAGCCGCCTCCATGAATATCGAGAAGAACCGGCCCCGGCCTCTCTGTCCCGTCCGTATAGCAAAGAGGGCGAAGTCCCTCTGTCTCCACCCAGCGGCCGCCGACCTCCACTCTCTCCGGCAGCTGCAGAGGAACGCCATGCAGGGAAAGCTCCTCTTCTTCCTCCCTTTCCTTTTGCCAGGCCTTCTCATAAGCTCCCGACGCGATCGCCCTGTCGGCGCGGAATATCATCTCTTTCTCTGTCATCACTCGTCTCCTCCTGATGTTCTGCTTTAAGGATACTACATTTCTGTTTCCCCGTCTAGCCATGGAATTACTCCCTGAATAATACGACGTTAAAACAGACGGATGCCGGAGCCAGATAGTTGCCGGCAGGTGGCTCGCCGGTAAAAAGCTTCCCCGCAATGTTGCCGCCGGTCAGTTCCTTGCACAGGGCATTATAAGTGTGATTGCACGCAAGAGCACGCAGAAAATTTTATTTTCCCTTTTTGAGCTTTTTAAGTTCGATTTTCAAATTTTCCCCAGGGGGCGAGTTTGTATGAACAATGTATTGACATTGTAATTATACTATAATATAATATTTGCGAAAGGAGTGTATATACTATGGCACAGACAATCGTAAGCGTCCGAATGGACGACACCTTAAAAAGAGACTTTGACGCGGTTTGCAACGAGCTTGGCTTATCTATGACAACGGCTATCACCATGCTCGCAAAAAAGATGACACGTGAGAAAAGACTGCCCTTTGAGGTATCAGTGGATCCGTTCTACTCAGATGAGAATATGGCAAGACTCAGAAAATCCATCGCGCAAATGGAATCCACTGGAGGCACCATCCATGAGGTAAAAACGGATGATTAAAGCGTGGACCGGAGCGGCTGAGCGGCGATCTGTCAGCCTATTGGAGCCGTAGAATTGACGAAGCTAATCGTATTGTCTACCGCATAGAGAACGGCATCATGAAGATTGTTCAATGCGGTTCCCATTATCGAGACAAATAAGACGAGGCTGCTGCACCAAATAACAGATGCAGCAGCCTCGTCATTATTTTTCGTACAATCTGTATGATCTCTGATTATGCCAGGCCGGATTATTTCAGGGTAACCTTGGCTCCCACTTCCTCCAGAGCCTTCTTGGCAGCCTCTGCCTCTTCCTTGGATACGCCCTGCTTCAGCACCTTGGGAGCGCTGTCAACGGCGTCCTTGGCTTCCTTCAGGCCCAGGCCGGTCAGCTCGCGGACAGCCTTGATAACCTTAACCTTCTCGGAACCGATCTCGGTCAGCTCTACGTCGAACTCGGTCTTCTCCTCAACCTCAGCAGCGGGGCCGGCAGCAGCCACAACCACGCCAGCAGCGGCGGATACGCCAAACTCTTCCTCGCAGGCCTTTACCAGCTCATTCAGCTCCAGTACGCTCAGCTCTTTGATCGCTTCGATAAACTCAGCAGTAGTCAATTTTGCCATTTTTATTTCCTCCGTTTTCAAAAATTAAATATGAATGATACGAAAATATTAGTTCCAATTTATGCTGCGGACAGCATTAGGCCTCCTTGGACTCGGCGATCTGATTCAGAACGCGGGCCAAGTTGGCAATAGGGGACTGAATGCTGCCAAGCAGCTTGCCCAGAAGGACCTCTCTGCTGGGGATCGTAGCGATCACCTGGATGCCCTTCTCGTCATAGTAAGTTCCCTCTACCACGCCGCCTTTCAGCTCCAGGGCAGGAGCCTTCTTTGCAAACTCGAACAGAATTCTGGCCGGGGCGGACGCATCCGTGCTCGAAACAGCCAGGGCCGTAGGGCCTTCCAGCTTGCCGCTCATTGCTTCGTAATCCGTGCCCTTGAATGCAAAGTTCATCATGGTGTTCTTATACACCTTATAGGTGACGCCGGCTTCTCTCATCTGCTTGCGCAGGGCAGTATCCTGCTCCACGGTCAGGCCGCGGTAGTCAACCAGCACGGCTGCCTTGGCATCCTTCAAAAGCTCGGATATCTCGGCAACTACGGGCTGCTTTAATTCAACCTTTGCCATGTCTCTTCCTCCTTATTTCATTTTTAACCGCCGGTCAGGCTTAAAAGGAAAACCCTCTTCGCCAAAAGACAAAGAGGGCATAAGGATTCTTCCATAAGGATTCTTATTCGGAAATCTTATCTTCCTCGGCAGGCGCATACGCTTACACCCAAAGGGTACCTGCTGTCTTCGGCAGTTTTACGTTTGAAACCATATCACAAAACCATCCGGCTGTCAAGCCTTTTCTGGTTTGCATCTGCAAAGCCGCGGCATCCGCAGACTTACATCTGCAGATTAAGCCTGCAGCTTGATCGGATTGACCTTGATGCCAGGGCCCATCGTGGAAGTCAGGGTCACGCTCTTTAAGAACTGTCCCTTCACAGCGGCGGGTCTCGCCTTAACGATGGCATCGGTCAGGGCCTTGAAATTCTCAGTCAGCTGCTCCTCGGTAAAAGAAGCCTTTCCGATGGGGCAGTGGATGATATTGGTCTTATCCAGTCTGTACTCAATCTTACCAGCTTTGATATCGGCAATCGCCTTGGTTACATCCATCGTAACCGTGCCGGCCTTAGGGTTGGGCATCAGGCCCTTCGGTCCAAGGATACGGCCCAGGCGGCCCACCACGCCCATCATGTCGGGGGTAGCCACAACCATATCAAAGTCAAGCCAGCCCTCCTTCTGGATGCGGGGAACCAGCTCCTCGCCGCCTACATAATCCGCTCCGGCAGCCTGGGCCTCATCGGCCTTCACTCCCTTTGCGAACACCAGCACGCGGACCGTCTTGCCGGTGCCGTGAGGCAGGACAACCGCGCCGCGGATCTGCTGATCGGCATGGCGGCCATCGCAGCCTGTGCGGATATGAACTTCAACCGTCTCATCAAACTTAGCGCCAGCGGTCTTCTTTACCAGAGCCACAGCCTCCTCGGTATCGTACAGCTGGGTACGGTCAACCAGCTTGGCGTTCTCGATATACTTCTTTCCTCTTTTCATTGCTTACTCCTCCATTAGTCCTCTACTACGATACCCATGCTCTTAGCAGTGCCCTCGATCATGCTGGTGGCGGCTTCAATGCTGGCCGCATTCAGATCGGGCATCTTGAGCTCAGCGATCTTTTGAACCTCTGCTCTGGAGATCTTGGCCACTTTGTTCTTATTGGGCTGGCCGGACGCAGTTTTCAGGTTGCATGCCTTCTTAAGCAGCACGGCAGCCGGGGGAGTCTTGGTAATGAAGCTGAAGCTTCTGTCGGCGTAAACCGTGATAACCACGGGGATGATCAGGTCGCCCTGATCGGCAGTTCTCGCGTTGAATTCCTTCGTGAACTGCACGATGTTTACGCCATGCTGGCCCAGTGCGGGGCCGACCGGCGGAGCCGGGGTGGCTTTGCCGGCAGGAATCTGCAATTTGATGTAACCAGTTACTTTCTTTGCCATTTTTGGCACCTCCTAATTTTTAATGTCCCGGGTTAACCCGGACACAACACGAAGGTGTTGTGGTACCAGCGGGAAATTCCCTCCCACTTGCAGCAAAACGCCAACCGAAATGTCAATTAAACTGTCAGTCAAAACGCCGATTGGCCTTGCCGTCTATCATGAAAGCTGTCTGTTACAGCTTTCTGATCTCATCGAAACTGAGTTCAACCGGGGTCTCCCGGCCGAACATATCTACGTGGATGGTGACGCTCTGCTTGCTCTCGTTGATGGATGCGATGACGCCCGCCGTGCCTTCCCAAGCTCCGGAAATAACCGTCACCGAATCGCCGACCTCAAAATCCACAAGCACAGGGCTCTCGCCGCCTCCCGCCAGGGCTTCGATCTCCTCCGGCGACAGCGGCACAGGCTTGGATCCCGGCCCGACAAAGCCGGTGACGCCGCGGGTATTGCGGACTACATACCAGGTTTCATCATTCATCACCATATTGATCAGGACGTAGCCAGGGAACATTTTCTTGGCAACCGTCCTGCGTTTGCCGTTTTTCAGTTCCACCACATCCTGCATGGGAACGGATACTTCCAGGATCTGATCGTGCAGCTTGCGGTTCTCGATGGTTTTTTCGATATCCATCTTTACTTTGTTTTCATAACCTGAGTAGGTATGAACAACATACCAGTTTGCTTCTGCCATACAATCACCTTACCCTAAAATCAAACAATGAACCCGACCAGATATTTGATTACCATATCCAGCAAACCGACAATCAGACCGATGCAGACAGACAGGGTAATAACCGTCACCGTCTGCTTAGCCGTGGTCTTCTTATCCGGCCAGATGATTTTCTTAAACTCGGCCTTCAGTGTCTTCCACTTACTCGTCTTTTTGCTGGTTTTCTTTTTTGTTTCTTCCATCGCAATCACTCTCTCTGATCCGGCTGATTATTTGGTTTCCTTGTGCATCGTATGTCTCTTGCAGAACGGGCAATACTTCTTCGTCTCCATTCTCTCAGGGTGCAGCTTCTTCTCTTTTGTCATGTTGTAATTCCGCTGCTTGCACTCGGTACATGCCAAAGTAATTCTCGTGCGCATCGTGTACACCTCCAACTCACATTTGTTTTACATCTTGCTTTGTCTATTTTCAAGGCACAAAAAAAAGAACCTAGGCCCTTTTCATCGCCTTCTCACAATACCATAATACAGGCTTTCCGTCAAGGGATTTTTGAAAATTTCCCCGAAAAACGGACGAAAGCGCAAAAATCCTCTTCCATGTAATTCAAACTTCACCCCAGTAACCCACTCTTCCATTTGTAATGGTCAAGCACTCGCACAATGTCTTCGCCCAAATCATCTGCTATGTAACCATGGTAAATATTATCCTCTGTATTTTGAAAAGCATAATTGCGTCCCGCGTATCGGGCATAAAGCCTCCCTTTAATCCAAACAGCATGGTCAAGAAGCTCCTGCGCCTCTGTTTCATCCAAATCCATAGGACTGCCCACTCTTCCTTTGCCATATGGGTTACTTCTATTTTTCTTGTGTTTCGTACTATTACCCACATATCGACGCAGCCCCAAAGCATGGCGATGCACGTGCATATGATTCTTTTGCGAGATATTGGAAATTTCTACGCTTTCTTCCTGAATATGTCCCTTTAAAACAGGTTCTGCAATTCCGGGCTCCGACAAAAGGCTTACCAGCATCCGGCCATTACATGCCCACGCACAGGCATAAGACTGTTCGCCTTTATAGATAAACGGAACCTCCGGCAATTGCGAATATGTGGCCCGATTTGTCAGCAGACCGATCAAATAGGTTCGTTTTTGACGATCTGATAATTTTTGTATTAATTGAATCAGCTTGCAATTCGGCGCAACTTCACAAGTCGTATCAATCCTTACCGACAAAAGGCGGTCCACATTTGTACATTTCGGCTTTTCCAGTTCTTTGCAAATATCCACAAACTCTTCCACCGCGGCCAAAGCTTGCTGTTCTGACGAAAAAGCAAAGCGAAAAGACAAATCATTGATTCCAATATCCATTCTGTATCCTCATTTGTATCAAAGCAATTCCAACAGCGCATTATCCCATTCGTCAAAAAAACCTTTGGGCCAAATATCTATGCGGCCTTCCGCGTCCAAGCTTGGCACCTCTACTTTGTGTCGGAATTCATCGCTTTCATCTTTATAAAAGAAAAATATCGCCGTCTGTCCGCAGTCTGCAATCCTTTTCTTTACTGCTGTCCGAATTCCATTCAAAATATGATCGCTATGCGTTTCCATAATGATTTGCACGCCTCCGGAAGCTGCCGCTGCTGCCAGTTCCCCCAAACGCCTCTGTCCTGCCGGATGGATATGCGCTTCCGGGTTCTCCAGAAGAACTAAATCTCCAGGTCTCGCCGTCACAAGAGCAATTATAATCGGGAGTACGTACGTTATTCCAAAGCCGACATTTACACTTTTATAGGGATTTGTTTTCGTTTTTCCTTCTGTAAATTCATATCTCAATTCTGCCGTACGAAGCTCTTTATTGATACTTATTTTCGGAATAATGCCTGGAGAAATCTCCTCCAGCCATAATCTCACCTGTTCCCAAACTGTATTATTTTCGCGCGAACCAATGCATACCGCTCGATTATTCACCTCTGAATTTCCATACAGATCCAAATATTGAATTGCATACTCGCCCGTATTGGAAAATTCCCTCCACTCCATATCTCCTGCATCACGAATACCGTATAGATCTCTAGGATCGATCCGATAAGCCGAAAGATAAGTAAATCGATCGCCAAACAGCACAGATTCCCCTTGGCATTCAGCCTCATTTGTGTTCCGAATCAGCAGATCCGACAAGGGGGCATAAGAAAAAGAAAAAGAATATTTTCCTGAGGTTTCCTGGACATCAAAACAAATTTCCTCTTTTTGCGCATTTTCAAATAATACGTCTTGCCCATTCCCCAGTTTTAAATACCGTCCATTTAATTTCAGACCAGACAATTTGTTGTCAAAATAGGATTGTCTCAGCAGCAGCAAGCTCTGAATCACAGTAGACTTTCCCATACCATTCAATCCCGTTAATATATTGATATTTTTTAATTCCAAATTCAAACTCTCAAAACACTTAAAATTTTGAATGGTGAGATGTTTGATCATAAATATTCCTCCATCATTTCTCGCGTCATATTAACACGGCGAATACAATCGCTTCGTTTTCCCGAACGAAGCGAAGAAGCATATTCCCGATCCGTAAGAAGCATTTTAAAGCTTTCCAGGAAAACATCCTTTTTATCCTGAATTTTTTGGAGCTGTTCTTCCGACAATGGCGCAAAGCAAATCGACCATACTTCAAATATGGCTTTATTTATTGGTCCGCGTCTCCCTTCGGGACTTATCTTACGAAAAGCATACCTGCCAAAAATATTCCGGCAGTATCGCATAACTTTACCAAAAGTTTCCTCCACTCTCAAAATCTCTTCTTGCGTATAAGTATTCACCTTTTTCAACGCTTTTATCAAAAAAGCATCTATATCATCCTTATACTCCACTTCATAATTTAATTCCGTAAAAGCGATAAAACGATTGACATATTCTCTGTCCAGCATTCTGTCGGGGCTTACCGCATATTGCGTAGCCTCCAAAAAATCCTTTTGCTCTGCAAGGCGCTGCGTTAATTCAATAGCTGCCCCAGGATACAGTGCGTTTCGGATTTCCTGCGGCTCTAATCGCAGCCCTCCGGTATTAATTCTCTGAAAAATGTTAAATACAACCATATCCGGCGTCCCTTTTTCCACAGAAAATGCAATGATAGGGGCCTCTTTAATACGGCGCATATACTGCCGCGGCAAATCGTCTATTGTCATATCATTAAATTCAGGCAAATACTGAAGCCCTACCAGCTTTTTCTTTTTCCGGCCTTCTCCCTGTTCTTTTTCCTCTCCCACCAAATAATTCTGGAAAGCCGTCAATCTCTGCAATCCATCTATGACCTTCCACTTGTCATCATTGGACGCATCAAAATAAAATGTGGGAATGGGAATCCTTAACATCAGCGACTCGATAAGCCGGCTCTGGCGAACATAATCCCACAATCCTCCCTTTCGTTGAAAAGCCGGCTGCAAATCAATTTCATTATTTTCCAGACGCTCCATCAAATTATAAACGTTCAGCGTTTTCTGATTTATATTAATTTCAGCCGGAATAAATTTATCCGGTTCTGTACTTTCATCAGAGTATCCCTCACTATACTCAAGCGGCTCTACAGAAATCCCCGCAGCCGTCAACTCATATTTAATTCTATTCACCAAATCATCGTCTACATCCAAAGGACTACGTTCGTCTTTTAACATATCCAGGAGGACTGTATGGCTAATTATATTCCCATTCTCAGCTGCCCAGTCCTTCATCTGCGAAATTCTTTCTTCCAGCTTGGTTTCAAATTCGTTCATTCCATACAAACCTCCCAGCTATTCTTCCAGTATCTTTATTATAAGCGTTTACTCCCCTTTCTTCAATAAAATTCCTACTTTTCTGCCCGTCGGCAGCCAGGCCCTTTGCAGACCTTCACCACAAACTGACTACATACCCATCATATAGGAAAAGCGGATAAGAAACTATTAAATTTCTCACCCGCTTCCCGTCCAGACTATCACTCAGCCATTAAAAGTATGTTTTATTCAATGGATAAGCCTAAAACCACCTGTTTCACTCCTGCCCCAATTGCTCCGTCAAATGATCCGCCGTGATCACGCCGCTTGCCATGCAGATCGTAAGGCAGTAATAATGCGCTGCCCCAGAACCCATATAATCGCGGCTGGAGGCAAATCCTACCGCATACAATCCAGGAATTTCCTCTCCGTCAGCCGCCAGCACCTGCCCCTCATTTCCCGTCTCAAGCCCCCCGATGATATCAAAACCGACAAAAGACAACTTGACCGCATAATAAGGGCCTTCATCCAGGCTCAGCCTTCCTTCTTCCGAGTCTTCCCCATCGTCAGCGGAATGCAGCGTATCCGCGCTTATCAGCTCGGCATATCGATCCGGCTCGGCAAAGATATCCACTCCTGTCTCGCAGTATGTATTAAACGTCTCCGCCGATTCCAGAAGCTTTTGCTCGTCCAGCCCGCAGACAGCTGCCAGCTCCTCCAGCGTATCCGCTTTATAATACGGGCCATTCTCCGATACAAGGTTCTCAATGTCCTCACGATTTCCGCCAGCATCCAGCATTGCGCCGGTAGCAATATTAAAGAAATAATCGTTTTCATCCTCATAGGTATAATACCGGAAATAACGGTCGTCCCCTTCATTGGCTAACCGTTCTCCATCCCGCCCCACAATCATCCCATCGGCAGAAATTACATTGCTCGCCACAAGGCCATTGTTTGTCGTGCTGAGGGCTGTCGCCACGTTTGCCACACGGCTTCCGCCGTTGACATAATTATCCTCGGTCATAACCGCACCAACGTCAAGAGCCATCTGTATACCCGAACCGTCCGCCCCCACTGTCGTAGCAAAGAAATCCCCGGCAGAAGTCGGAAGGTATTCTTCCAGCAGTTCCTCATTATGCGTATAGCTTCCGGTGGCCAGCACCACTGCGTCCGCATAAAAAACATAATCCTTTTCTCTGCCTTCGGCATTAACGCCAATCACTGCGCCGCTTTCATCCTGGATCAACGACGCAGCTTTTACGGCTGGCATCAGAACACCTCCGATATCCTCATAGGTCTGTACCAGACGTTCCACGCCCCACGCTCCCGCCGTGATATAAGCCGTCGTATTGGCAAACTCTTCACTGTAGCTTTCATAACAGGGCGGCAATGTCATCTGGAAAGCATAATCGAAAGCAGCATTGGAATTTTCCACCTCTACGCCAAGATCTTCATACCAGGCACTGATCTGCTGCGTTGTATCCAGTGCATTCATAATTCTCTCTTCATCCGGCGTCCCTTCCGCTACGGGAAAATCTCCGTAGTAATAGCGGGTCACAATGTATTCCTTCATCTCCTCCAAGGTTTTTTCATCGTATCCCATCATAAAACCGCCGCCAGAGAAACGCGCCGAACCGCCGATTATATCTAGCTGCTCGATCAAAATCACATCCACGCCGTTGTCCTGGAGCCGGAGTGCGGTATTGAGGCCGGCCCAACCCGCTCCCACAACAATAACCTGGGTGTTCAGAGTCTCTGTCTCTTTTTCCGCAGCGGGCTGTTCCTGATACAGACTTTCCGCATCCGCCCCCGCCTGAACAAGAGCGTCCTCCACTGCCCGGATAATACCGTTGCTCGTATTCGTAGCTCCCGCCACGGTATCCACTGCCAGCGTCTGACTCTCCAGGATTTCCTGCGGAATTCTCTCCTGCGGCAATTCTGCCATATAATAGGTCTCATGGTGATCTGTAATCTGAATATCAGTAATCTCGTCTTCGTTCACGGTTACTTCTACTGATATCTCTCCATTGTTCCCATAACCTGTGCCGGTATAAGTTCCTGGTATAAAGCTCTCCCCAGTTTCTTCCGGCAAGCTCTGCTGCGTTTCCCCCACAGACGATTGGTCTGCAGACGGTGTTTGTCCCGCTTCCGTGGTGCTGCAGCCACCAAGACTGACTAGCATTACTCCGGCCATCAACGCCGCTGCCATCCTTTTTTTCACGTTTCATACCTCCTCAAACCAGATTGATATACAAATAACGTATATTTTTAGCTTAAGGGCGGTATCCGCTTTGCTGTCAAGCTTTTTTTTCGCGGTACGGGACAAAAAACTGATGGATATACTTTTGCTCCTGGTTTTGCTGGAAAGCCGTAACTGCCCGTGAAATAATATCTCCCACCGGGATCATATTATGGCGCTCCATAAATGCAAAGGCCGGCGCTAAAGTTTCCTTTGAAATCGGTGGCCCTTCCATCCAAAAAATTACGCAGGGCTGCTCCGGATAATATTCTACTCCCTCGTGCCGCGCGGGGAACCATCCAAAAAGTTCCTTTTCCCAAACCCCCAGACCAATATCCGCGGCCTGGCGCCCTGCCTGAATATCTTCTAAGTGATGAATCTGTGTTGACTTTACCTGAGGCATATGTTCAAACCATGGAGCTATCACCTTCTCCGGCCAGGAGCAAATTTTTTCATACGCCAGACAGATTCGGTACATGGCAGGGCGTTTTCCCACAATAAATACCCCTTTCCGTTCTTCCATATCCCTCACATCGTTTCTCATTTTTTCCAAGTCGTCCCGTACGCGCTGCAGCTCCTCTATCCTTTCATCAAGGCTTTTTAACCTTTGTGTCAGCTTTTCCTCTATCTCCTCGGTACTCTCCATTTTCATCAGTCCGGCCGCCTCGCCATTAGTAAATCCGTAGCTGCGGTAAAGCCGCATAAAACGCATCGGGGCCACCTCGTTAATTTCATACTCACGATATCCGCTTTCATTCAAAACAGGCTTGTCAATCAAATGCCTTTTTTCCAAATAGCGGACTCCTTCTTTTGTCGTCCCCAGCACCTTTGCCACGTCACCAATATAATATTTCATCTCTCTCCCCTGCCTCTCTCCACGGTAGAAAAAGGGACAAAGTAACTTTGCCCCTCTCTCCAGCAGCTGCTTTATCCTTTCAAGAATATTTTACCGCAGCCATATGAAATTGCAAAAACATTTTTTAACAATACAGGCAGGTTGCATTCCCTGTTTGAAGACGCGCCGCCTACTGCCGGGCCTGCAAAAGCCCCGCCTTCAGTTCGTCCTCCAGCCGCAGAAGCTCCGCCTCGGCAGCCTGGCGTTTTTCACGCCCTTCCTTCTGAATTTTAATGGTCTCCTGGATTGTGGAAATCAGCTGGCTGTTGACGTTTTTCAGCGTCTCCAGCTCCACGATGCCTTCCTCCGAGGCCTTGGCCGTCTCTATGGTGTTGGTCTTTAACAGCTCCGCGTTTTTCGTCAGCAGGTCGTTGGTGGCATCCATGATGTCCTTCTGCAGCTGCAGGGTCTTCTGCTGGCTCTGAAGGCCCAGAGCGATGACAATCTGCCCCTTCCAGATCGGTATCGTATTCAGGATAGCCGTCTGGATCCGGTCCACTAAAAGCTTGTCGTTGTTCTGAATCAGCTTAATCTGCGGGGCTGTCTGGATGGCAATGGTCTTGCTCAGCTTCAGGTCGTGGATTTTCTTCTCAAACCGGTTTACCGTGTCCTCAAAGTCGCTGACCAGCTGGGCCTGCATCGGCTCGCCGGAGGCCGCCGCCTCCGCCCGGAGCCTGGGCAGGGTATTCTCCCGCATCTCCTCCACTGTCTCCTCGCCGGCGGCGATGTAGAGCTTCAGCTCATTGAAATATTCCAGGTTCTTCTGGTACATTGTGTCGAAAAGGCCGATGTCCTTCAGCATCTGCATCCGGGCCTTTTCCAGTTCTCCCTCGATGCGGTCGATCTGAACCTCCACCTTCGCATACCTTTCCTTCAGCCGGCGCAGGCTCTGCCTGGCGTTCTTAAAGAAAGGCAGCTTATCGAGCAGGCTCTCGTCCTGCCCTGGGGCCGATACGTCCAGCTCCTTTACGTTCACCACCAGCTCCGTCAGCAGCTCCCCCACATAGCCGCTGTCCTTGGAGCGGACGCTCCCCAGCACCGAATCGGCAAATTCCGACAGGCTGCGCTGGGCTCCCACCCCGTACTGGACCGCCGCCTGGGAATTCGTCAGGTCGATGGAATTTTTGATCTCGTCGATTTTCTTTCTCTCTTCCTCTGTAAAGGCGGGCGCCTGCATTCCCTCCGCCTCCTGAAGCTGCGTATCCCCGGCCGCATTCTGCTGCGCCTCCGTCTGCATTCCCTTTGCTTTCGCCAAAGCTGCAAGCGTAATCTCTGCCATCTCTATTCCTCCCGTTTGTCTCGGTTCTTTACAGCCCGTCGATTATTTTTTTCATCGCATCGTAACCGGGAACGGGGATAACCTGGGTCACTTCCTGTGCGACGCCGGTCACCCCTCCCGGAAGGGCTCCGTCCGCAATCCCGTAGCCGCTGGTGCGGAAACCATGCTTTTCCCATGCCAATCGCTGAACCTCCTCGTCCAGCAAAGCCTGTGCTCCCCGTTCCCCCGCATCCGTCAGAGCGATATAGACGTGGGTGGACCAGACCGTGGGCGTGGGATAGATCATCACCAGATCATCCTTCAATTCTTCATAGTCCTGCGGATTCTGGACGGCAAACTCAATCAGCTGGCTCTCATAACCGGCAATCATCGGCTTGGCTCCCACGCCCATGTTCAAGAATTGGCTGAACAGATCCGAGGACGAGGTCTCCATGTAGCCCAGCTGGTCGAATATCTTCTCCAGCATCGGCAGCACCTGATCCACATCGGCCTCCGTCACCGTCTGTCCTCCGTTGCAGACATTGGCAAGCAAGGCGGCAAACATATTGCCGGAATTTGATTTCGTAGGATCCGTGGTGTCCACCGAAACGCTGCCGTAGAGCTCCGGCAGCCCGATATCCGCCCAGGACGTCCCATCAAGCATCATCTGAGTCAGTTTTTCCATATCCGCGTAGAGGACTCCGTCCTGCTCCGTCACCACTCCCTGCGCCTCCAAGGCGTCGGATACCAGCCGGTGCGAATAGAGGACAATCGGCGTGTTAAAAACAATCTCGCTGGCCGGAGGACGGCCATGCTCATCCTCATAATATTCCAGGGCTGTCTGGCTGGAGGGGAACAGATAATCCCGTCCCGTCTGATCCGCCGTAACCATATCCAGGGAACCGGCCCTGGAATAGGTAAACTGTATCTGATACCGGTCTGCCAGAATCTCCGCCACCTCCTCGTCCTCATAGAGGCCGATTTTCTCCCCGCCCAGATATCCGTCCAGGACGGTGACCTGGCTGCCTGCGCTGACCAGGTAATAAACCCCGGCCGCCGCAATCACCACGATCAGCAGGACCAGCCCGACTATCTTTGATTTCATAGAGGTCCCTCCATTTTTATTGTCTGTTCCAGAAGCTTAAGCTCTGCGTCCATATCCATCAGTTCATTGCGCATCAGACGCTCAAACTGCCCTTCAAAAGCCTGATTCAGCGCCTGCAGGGCCTTTCCCGTCTTTTCTCCCAGCTGCGCCGCGTCCTCCGTTTTCAGGCCGCTTCCCTCCAGCTCCACATACTTGGCGAGCAGGGAAGAAGCCGTATCCTGATAATAGTCGATGAAACGGCGGGCAATTCCTATCTTCTCCGGATGCTTCTCCAGGTAAGAAAGAATGGAGGAGGCCGTCTCATGCAGGCGCTGGGACTGGGAGCGAATCTGTGCATCCTCTATCTTTCCCATCGAGCGGCCGATGCTGTCTAAGTCTTCCTTCGCCTCCTGCAGCTTTCGATACAGCTCCTCTCCGCCGAAGACAGCCGACACCTCCACGCGTCCGATTTTCCTGGACGGTTTGAATAAAAGCGAAAAGGCGACAAACAAAATCACTGCCAGCACCGCGCAGAGAAAGAAATTCCACCTAAATCCGAAAAACAGGAGCAGGAATGCGGCCGCCGCCCCTATGCCGGCCAGAAGCCCCGCCGCCGTCTCCCTGCCTTCCTGTCTGCTCTTTTTTCCCTTGTTCACACCCATCAATTATATCCCTTCACACTGCGGAAGGCTCCGATCAGATCCTCCCGGCCATCAAATACACGGGCGTTGGTGAGTTCGGCCAGCTCATCCAGCTGGTCCTCCTCGGCGTCGCCGAACATGATGGAGAACACCGGCACCTCCGCCCCGCTTTCCAAATAAAAGTTGCGGAAATCCTCAAAATCCATATCCCCGTTGCTCATTCCGTCGGTCAAAAGGATTACTGCCGGCGTATACTGGCTCAGGTCGTACTCCCCGCTGATTTTTTCGATTCCTGCCATGGCCGCCCGGTAGATATCCGTTCCACCGATGCATTCCTCCCCGCAGATTGCATCGTATAAATCCTCCAGGCTCTCCGGCGAAGCATCCGCAGCGGTCCACACATCAAGCACCCCATCATCGAAGGGTATCACAATATTTATCTCATTTTCACCCGCCTGCAGCAGATTTCGCTCTGCATTTTCCTGAATCAGGATCTGGGCCATGGCCTCGACCATCTGATCATTGCCCTCTCCCGACATGCTGCCGGAAAAATCCAGGCAGTAAACGGTAATGGAAGGCTTACGAAACTCCGTCTGATACAGGTTCAATGCATCCAGCAGAACGTCGGCTGCCGGCATCGGAATCGGGGAAATCACCCGATCAATGTCGATCCCCCAGTCCTCCCGGAATACATCCCGGTTCTCCTCGTCCACGCTGAGGCTGGCCGACCGCCGTCCCGTCCTCTGAATCGCAGCCTGGGCCTCATCGGACAGAAGGTATTCCTGCACGGCAAGGAAGGCGTCCTCCTTGTCACGATCTCCGTGATCCACATAGGCAAAGGGAGAATCCGCCAAACTCAGTCCGTCGTAGGGATAGACGGTGTATAAAGTCTCCCTCCCCGCCTCCTCCAGCTCCTGATTGGCGCTGATAATCAGGCACTCGTAATTGACCATGGCGTCAAAGTTTCCGTTTAAAAACATCTCCTTCAGCCAATCGGAACTGCCGGAGCTGCGGTCAATGCCGGAGAGAAGCTCTGTGATCCCGCTCCTTAGCGTCTCATCCTGGAGATCCTCCTCCGTCATCGCCTCCTGCTTGCCCAGCAAGGCATACAAAAAGCCGATATAGGCGCTGGCTCCGGAATTGGACTGGGTGGCGCTGGTCATGCAGAAGGACATTTTCCCCTCCCGGATGGCCGCCAGGATATCCTGCACCGATACCTCACGTCCTACGAATCCCAGTTCCTCCGCCAGGCTGCGACGAATGCCAAAGACCACCGGCGTGGTCGAAACGGACTGGGCATGCTTCACCAGATGGTTCGTATCGCCCAGGGAAATCCAAATGCTGCTGGCAGGCCAGACAACATCGTAGTCTTCCGCCCCTTCCTGGAGGGTGCGCATAATATCCACCGACCCCAGATAATCAATCTCTATATTGACTCCCGTCTCCCTGGCGCAGTCTGCCAGAATCTCCTCCAGCTCCTGATTTTCCGAGCCGGAGACGATCCGGAGTGTCTCCCCGCCCAGAGAGCCGCTGAATCTGCTGTCGCTGTCCCCGGAAGACTCCCCTCCCTGCCCGCAGGCGGCCAGAGACAGGCAAAAAAAGGCGGCCGCCAGCAGGATTGTCATCCTCCTGCCGAACCAAAGCCCCCTGTATCGGTCCGCCTTTTTGCATTTTCTTCGCAGAGCCAGGAAACGATAATACAATGTCATATTCTGCTCCTCTTTTCTAAACGGCATAAAGCTGCCGCTTTTGCTCTCAGCTTACCATGGCATTGTTAGTTTAAAGAAAATAAAAAGGCAAGTTTGTGTAAAGAGATTACTCGTCGTTTTCCCCGATGCAGATGCAGGCCAGATATACCTCCCTGGCCCCGGCAGAAAGCAGGGCCTGGGTGCAGGCTTCGGCCGTCGCTCCTGTCGTATAAATATCGTCGATCAGGAGGACCCGCAGCCCTCTTACCGGCTGCCTCCCTGCCCGGAACGCCCCTTCCAGGTTCCTGCTCCGCTCCCTTCCCCCCAGGTACTTCTGCGCCCGCGTCCTGCGGCGGCGGACCAGGGCCTGATGAAGAACCGGCCTGTTAAGAATCTTCCCCAGCCGCTTTGCCACCAGCCCGGCCTGATTATAACCCCTCTTGCTCAGGCGGCTGCGGTGAACCGGCACCGGGACCAGGCAGTCCGCCTGCAGGCCGCGCAGCTCCTCTCCCAGACGTTCCTCAAAAGCCGCGGCGTACCAGTCGGCATAGTCCATTCTCCCAGCGTTTTTAAACCGAGACAGAGAATCCCGCATCGTCTTATCATAGACGGCCAGGGCGTAACCCCGGACAAAGGAACGCGGATGCCGGCTGCAGTCGTAGCAGTATTCCGCCTCCGCCGCCGCGATCTCCTTGCCGCAGCGCAGGCACACCGGCTCCTTTACCCAATGAATGCGATCCAGGCATTGCGGACAGATCAGCCCCCGTCCGGGAGGGATCAGCCCGTCGCAGACCGGGCAATGACGCGGATAAAGGATGTCGAGCAGGATTCCGCCTGCCCTTTTTGCCAGCAGAATCGTTTTTTTCATTTTTAAATGCATAAAGTCCCCCAATCGGAAAACCAGAACCAAACGGAACAGAAACAAAACAGAAACGAAGCGTAAAAAAGAAATTTAATAGCTGTGAATCAAGAAAGCCAAAACCAAAGATGAATAAAAATGAAGAGCAAAAATGAAAAACAAAAATGAAGAATAAAAACAAAGAATAAGGGCAGCGGGAGGGGCCTGCGCCGCCGCTCACTGCGGCAGCGCAGCCAGCTCCTCGAGGCGCTTGTCCAGGCTGGAATACCGCCTCTGTTCCGCCGCATTCACAACCATCGCGTCAAAGGTCTCGGGAAGGCCGACGATGCAGACGCATTTCTTGGCCCGTGTCACTGCTGTGTAGAGCAGGTTGCGGTTCATCAGCATCCGCGGCCCAGTAAGCAGGGGGATAACCACCGCCGGGTATTCGCTCCCCTGGGATTTGTGGACGGTGATCGCATAGGCCAGCTCCAGCTCCTCGGCCTCGGAAAAGCTGTAGGCGGCAATCCGGCCTTCGTCAAACTCCACCTCGATCCGCTCGGCAAACAGGTCGACCTGCCGCACAATCCCCATGTCCCCGTTGAAAACGCCGGTTCCCTTTTCGACGGCAATTCCATAACGGCTGCGGACCTCCCATTCCAGCTGATAATTGTTTTTGGTCTGCATGACCTTGTCCCCCTCGCGGAATATCCCCTGGGGCAGCTCCTTCTCTGTCTTCCCCTCGTCGGGAGGATTGAGATAATGCTGCAGGATGGTGTTGAGCCGCTCCACGCCTAGAGCGCCTTTGCGCATCGGCGTCATGACCTGAATATCGTTCGTCGCAGCTCCCACATAAGCGGGAAGCTTGCGGCTGACCAGGGTAATCGCCGCATTGATGATGGAGTTGGCGTCCTCCCTGCGGATAAAGAGGAAGTCCCGGCTGCCGCTCTTTTTTTCGATATATTCTCCTCGGTTGATCTTATGCGCATTGACGATAATGTCGCTGTGCTCTGCCTGGCGGAAAATCTTTGACAGTTTCACCACATGGAAGCACCGGGATTCAATCATGTCCCGCAGCACGTTTCCCGGTCCCACCGAAGGGAGCTGGTCCACGTCTCCCACCAGAATCAGCCGAGTTCCCACCGGCACAGCCTTTAATAAAGAGTACATCAGCTGGATATCCACCATCGACATCTCATCGATGATAATCACATCCGCCTCCAGGGGATTTAACTCGTTGCGCTCAAAGCTGTCTTGTTTCCCCGAATCATCCGGCGCACCGTTTACCTCCAGCAGGCGGTGGATCGTCCTGGCCTCGCGGCCGGTTGCTTCTGTCATTCGCTTGGCTGCCCGGCCAGTGGGAGCGGCCAGCAGTATCTCCATCTCCTCCGCCTCAAAGAAGCGGATCATCGTCAGGATCGTCGTCGTTTTGCCGGTGCCGGGGCCGCCGGTGACGATCAGAAGGCCGTTTGCCGCCGCCTCCAGCACTGCCTGTCGCTGCAGCTCGTCCAGGGTAATCCCTTCCTCGCTCTCAATATCCTCTATTTTTTTCAGGATTTCACTGCTTGCAATGGATGCGCTTATGTTCAGGTCATGGAGCATCCGAGCCGTATTGAGTTCCATATAATAATAGCGGGCAGCGTAAAGGATGCGCCCCTCCGGCGTATCGCGGACCACAATCTTCTTCTCCATCATCATATCGGAGATATGGCGGGTCAGCTCCCCCGGATCCACCCGCAGAAGCTCCCTCGTCCTCTGATACACCTCCGCCTCCGGCAGATAGGTATGGCCCCCCGCCACCGCCTGCTGCAGCACGTAGAGGATTCCGCTGCGGATGCGGAAATCGGAATCCGCCTCGATCCCCGCCTTCATTGCAATCTCATCGGCAATCCGAAATCCGATGCCGTTTATATCCTCCGCCAGCCGGTAGGGGTTTTTCTCAATGATGCGGTACAGCTCATTGCCGTACTGTTCATAGATGCGGGCGGCCAGGTTCAGGGAGATGCCGTAGCGCTGCAGGTAGATCATCGCCTCCCGCATATCTCTTTTTTCGGCCACCTGGCTGCCGATCTTTAACGCCAGCTTTTCGCTGATCCCCTTGACCTCGGCGAGGCGCTCCGGCTCCTCCTCAATCACGCGGAAGGTGTCTTCGCCGAACTTCTTTACGATGCGGGCCGCCAGAGCCGTCCCTACCCCTTTGACTGCCCCGCTGCCCAGATAGTGCTCGATGGAGGCGGAATCTCCCGGCGCGCGCACGGAAAAGCTGCTCACAGCGAACTGTTCCCCGTAAAGGGGATGCACCTTCATCGTCCCCTCGGCGTCTATGTACTCTCCCTCGTCGACCTGGGGCAGGATTCCCACAATCGTCGTCTCCCTGCCCTCGTCCGCAATCTCCGCCACCACGTATCCGGTCTGGTCGTTGCGGTACACGATATGCTCAATATAGCCGCCTACCGTCTCCAAGAATCTCTCCCTCCTTCTGCGTCCGGGCGGCTGCTCGCATAGGCACGGCAGCCGTCCTCCAGGCGCACTCGCGCAAAAGGCTGCCAGCCGCGCCCTAAGCGCATGCGGACAGCCTTTTCATGGCATGTTCAGTCACTCGTCACTCTTCCATGTTTTTCTTATTGCCGTGGCTGTATTCAATGCATTTGCCGGTGCCGATGGCTACTGCCGTCAGCGGATCCTCCGCAATCATGCAGTTAATCCCCGTCTTTTCCTCCAGCAAAAGATCCAGGCCATGCAGCAGGCTGCCGCCGCCGGTCATTACGATACCGCGGTCATAGATATCCGCCGCCAGTTCCGGGGGCGTGCGCTCCAGCACATTGTGCACGGCTTCAACGATCTGCATCGCAGGCTCCCGGAGCGCCTCCAGGGTTTCGTCCGAAGTGATCGTGATGGTCTTAGGCAGACCCGTCACCAGGTTGCGGCCCCTGACCTCCATCGTGGCCAGCTCCGTACGCTTATAAGCGGAGCCGATATTGATCTTGATATCCTCGTCGGTTCTCTCGCCGATCAGAAGATTGTGCTTCTTGCGCATGTAGCGAACGATAGCCTCGTCGAAATCATCTCCGGCCGTTTTCACCGAGGTGCTGACCACCGTGCCACCCAGGGAAATCACGGCGATATCGGCAGTGCCGCCGCCGATATCCACG
>CALWRE010000046.1 GCA_944383835.1 uncultured Lachnospiraceae bacterium
GGCTGTCCCGAAAGCGGTAGCGACCCTGGCCATTCCTACCATCATCAGCCAGGTGGTGACAATGATTTATAACCTGGCGGATACGTTTTTCATCGGACAGATCGGCGACCCTGCGATGGTGGCGGCCGTCTCCCTTGTCTCGCCGTGGTTTAACCTGCTCACCGCCCCGGGAAATCTTTTCGGCCTGGGCGGCAGCAGCCTGATTTCCCGGATGCTGGGGGCGAATAACAGCAGAAACATCAAGTACGTGTCTTCCTTCTGCGTTTGGGGCGGAGCCGTTGTGACCCTGCTCTTTTCGCTGGCGACCTATGCGGCCAGGGTTCCCCTCCTGGATTTTCTGGGAGCCAGCCCGGATACCTACGGCTATGCCCAGGACTATCTGTTTTGGGTGGTGGTCTTGGGCGGGGTGCCGACGATGCTCAGCCTTTCCCTGGGCCATTTGCTGCGCAGCGAGGGCCATGCCAGGCAGGCCAGCGCCGGCATGATGTTCGGCGGTATCTTGAATGTGGTGTTGGATCCGGTTTTCATCTTCCTGTTTCATCTGGACGTGGCCGGAGCCGCCATCGCCACCGCCCTTTCCAACCTGGCGTCCGTGGTGTTTTTTGTGGTGGTCTATCTGCGCCTGAAGGGGCAGACCGCCGTCTCCCTGGATCCGGGGTATTTCTCCTTCAGCTATCTGGGGCAGATCTTTTCGGTGGGCCTTGCCTCCGCCCTTGCCACGGCCCTGGGCAACGCCTCCAATATGGTGATGGTTCATCTGGCCTCCGGATATGGGGATATCCCGGTGGCGGCCTACGGCATTGTCAAGCGCATCGACCAGCTTCCCCTCAATGTTTCCATGGGCCTGTGTCAGGGCTTTATGCCCCTTGTGAGATATAATTTTGCTTCTAAGAATTACCGGAGGATGCGGAAGGTTTCTACCTTTTCCTGGAAGGTCGCTCTGGTTATGTCGGCCTGCTTTATCGCCTGCTTTGCAGCCTTTGCCCCGCAGATTCTTCATTTGTTTATTCCGGAGGCGCAGACCAGCTCTCTGGGGGCAAGCTTTCTGCGGATTGCCTGCCTGGCGGTGCCGCTGACCTCCGTAAACTTCCTGATCAGCTACACCCTTCAGGCCATGGGGAAGGGGGCCGAGTCTGCCACGCTGACCTTCAGCCGCCAGGGGCTGCTCAATATCCCCCTGCTTCTGCTGATGAACGCGATTTTCGGCCTCTACGGCATGATCTGGACGCAGCTTGTGGTGGAGGTGATCATGCTGCCGGTTTCCCTGGGGATGTATTTCCACACCTTCCGCGGACTGAAGGAGGGCGGGACGGCATAGGCGGATTCCGAAATGCATTCCGCTAAGCATTCCGGCAAGCGATAACCTACAAGCGATAATCTAAGCGATAACCTGCAAGCGATAACCTGCAAGTTTACGCTGGGTAACGAAACGGAACTTCCCGCCGCGGGATAACCGCTTTATAATAAAAGAGCAAAGGAAAGAACCAAGGAAAGAACCTTATCACACTATCACATAGAGAAAGGATGTTGACTTATGGAATACGCAACGCTGAACAATGGAGTAAAAATGCCGATGGCAGGAATCGGGACCTTCCTGCTTTCGCCGGATGAGGCCGAGGCTTCGGTCCTGAGCGCCCTCCAGTGCGGATACCGCTTAATCGATACGGCCAATGCCTATATGAATGAAAAGGCCGTGGGCCGCGCCATGAAGAAGTCCGGGCTGAAGCGGGAGGATATTTTCCTGGAGACAAAGCTGTGGCCTTCCTTCTATGAGCAGGAGGACGCTGTGGAGAAAACCCTGGAGCGGCTGGGAACCGACTATATCGATCTGCTTCTCATCCATCAGCCCGCCGGCAATTACGTGGCCGGTTACAGACAGATGGAGAAGGCGTACAAGGAAGGCAAGGTCCGGGCCATCGGCCTTTCCAACTTTACGCCTAACGGCATCCGGGAAATCCTGGATCTCTGCGAGGTGAAGCCGGCCGTGCTCCAGACGGAGGTTCACCCTTATTCCCAGGAGAAGGAGCTGAAGAAATTCCTCGAAAAGGAAGGCATGGTCATCCAGGCCTGGTATCCGCTGGGCCACGGGGAGAAGGCCCTGATCGAGGAGCCCCTGTTTACCGAGCTGGGCAAAAAATACGGCAAGTCCAACGCCCAGATCATCCTGCGCTGGCATATCCAGGAGGGGAATATTGTGATTCCCGGCTCCAAGAACCCGGCCCATATCAAGGACAATTTCGACCTCTTTGACTTCTCCCTGACGGAGGAGGAAATGAAGCAGATCGCCGCGATGGATCAGCAGAAGCGCTACTATACCAGCACGCCTGAGATGCTGAAGAG
Organism: uncultured Lachnospiraceae bacterium; assembly: GCA_944383835.1. Taxonomy (GTDB): domain Bacteria; phylum Bacillota; class Clostridia; order Lachnospirales; family Lachnospiraceae; genus RGIG7193. The sequence goes on from CALWRE010000046.1 coordinate 2,341, forward strand.
ATATGCCGAGACGGTGCCTCCGGTGGACGAGCAGAAATGAGTGAGAAAATGTTTACGGTTTGTCATATGCTGGCTTCCCTGGATGGGAAGATAGACGGGGCCTTTTTCGGCGCGCCGGAAACCGCCCCGTCCCTGAAGGCCTACGGGGAGCTGCGCAGCTTTTACCACTGCGAGGCCACTCTGTACGGCACGACTACGATGCTGGGCGGCTATGCCGACGGAAGGGTCTCGGCTCTTCCGGCGGCGGATGAACAGCCGCCGGAGGACTGGGTCAATGAAAAAGGGAGGCTGAGAGGGAACTTTATCGTCTCCATGGATCCGAAGGGAGAGCTGGCCTTTTCCTCGCACATTTTGGAAAAGAAGGGCCGTCCCGCCGCCCATGTGATCGAAGCCCTGACCAGCAAAGCGTCTTTCGCCTATCGGGCCTATCTGCGCCGCCAGGGCGTTTCCTACCTCATCGCGGGAGAGGAAAGCCTGGACTGCGCCCTGCTGCTTAGAAAGCTTCACTCCCTTTTTGCCATCGATCGGCTGATGATTGCCGGCGGGGGCGTAACGAACTGGTCCTTCCTGCAGGAAGGGCTGATCGACGAACTGAGCCTGGTGGTGGCCCCTGTGGCGGACGGAGGCACCTCCGCCGTATCGATCTTTGAGCGGCCGTCTTTCCTGCCGGACCACGGGCCAGTGCCCTTTACTCTGCTGGAAGCAAAGGCGCTGGAAGGAAACGGCCTCTGGCTGCGCTACCGCGCCCAAAAAGGGAGATGAGAGAAATGCTGAGAAAGAGCGGCTTCATCGCCCTGCTGTGCGGCTTGGGCCTGGCCTGCCTGTCCGGCTGCCAGGCCGCTTCCGGCAATATTTCCAGCACGGTTTCCGAGGGTACGGAATCTTTCGCCGCGGAAACGGAGCAGAGGGTTCAGACCGGTATTATTGCGGAACAGATTCTAAAGGGAGAGACCGGAGAGATCCATTACAGCTTCTATCTGCCGGAAGAATACGATTCCAGCCGTGAATACCCTCTGATGATGACAATGCCGGGTTATGACAGAATGTGGTTCGGAGAGGAATCTTCCGGCTCCAACCTGGATTGGCGAGGATTCCTGTGCTGGACGGAGCTTCCGGAGGATATGATTGTGGTTTCGGCCCAGCTCACCGACTGGGGGGAGACCTCCGCCCGGCAGGCCGTGGAACTGACCGAATATTTTATCGAGCATTATGCGGTGGATGAAAACCGCGTATATACGGCGGGCTACTCCGCCGGAGGGGAAACCATGTCCCAGGCGGTCTCCTTGCGGCCGGATTTATATGCCGCTTATCTGCATGGGGCGTCCCAATGGGACGGCGCATTTGCCCCGCTTGCCCGGGAGGGAGTGGCCGTCTATATTTTTATGGCGGAGGACGATGAATACTATGGTTCCCAGCGGGCAAGGGACGCCTACGACGGCCTGTATCAGGCCTATGCGGACGAGGGCTGGAGCGAAGAGGAGATTGACAGCGTCCTCCGGATCCAGACGCCGGATGCCGAATGGTTTGCAGAACGGGGGATATCCGGGAACTACCATGGCGGAGGCAATGTGGTGTTTGAAGAGCCGTCCGTCCTCCACTGGATTCTCTCCCACAGCAAAGGAGTTTCATCATGAAAGTGCTGCTTGTAAACGGCAGTCCCCACAAGGAGGGCTGCACTTATACCGCCCTTTGCGCGGTTTCCGGGGCTCTCAATCTGAATGGGATTGGGACAGACATGTTTTGGATTGGGAATAAGCCTTTATCCGGCTGTATTGCCTGCCGCAAATGCCGGGATTTAAACCGCTGCGTTTTACAGGATGCGGTCAATGAATTTTTGGAAATAGCCGGAGATTATGACGGCTTTGTCTTTGGCACGCCCGTCCACTGGGCGGGGGCCTCGGGGGCCATTACCTCCTTTCTGGACCGGGTTTTCTATGCCGACTTGAACGGGGGAGGAAAACGATTCTATTTAAAGCCGGCGGCGGCAGTCGTCTCTGCCCGCCGGGCCGGAACGACGGCTGCCTGGGATCAGATGAACAAATATTTCGGCCTGATGCAGATGCCGATCATCACATCCCGCTATTGGAACATGGTGCACGGCGCGGCCCCGGAGGAGGTTCGCCAGGACCTGGAGGGAATGCAGATCATGGAAACCCTGGGGCACAATATGGCTTACTTCCTCAAATGCAAGGAGGTGGGCAGCAAGATTGTTCCTCCGCCCCCGGAGGAGCCGCAGGTTTACACCAATTTTATTCGCTGAGAGCGGACGAATTTTATCCGCCGAGAGTGGATGAAATTTTATCCGCAGGGAGCGGATGAAAGCTTGACAGGGCCCGAAAAAACACATAAGATATTTTCGTATCGGATTGTTTTTGTTCGGAAAGGCGGCAGGCTTATGTATAACCCTCAACTGGATACCTTCCTCTGCGTGGTGGAATCGGGTAGCTTTAATAAGGCGTCGGAGAAGCTCTATATTTCCCCTCCGGCGGTGATCAAGCAGATCAACCTGCTGGAGGAAAATCTGAATCTGCAGCTCTTCGTCCGCACGCACCGCGGGCTGAAGCTGACCAAAGCGGGAGAGTCCCTGTATCAGGACGCCAAATATATCATCCAATACTGCAAGGATTCCGTCACGCGGGCCAGAAACGCCATGCAGGAGAGCGGAAACGTTATCCGCATCGGGACGTCGCCGATGACGCCCGCCCAGGTGCTGGTGGATTTGTGGCCGCAGGTGCAGAATTTCTGCCCGAATATCAAATTCCAGTTGATTCCCTTTGACAATACGCCGGAGAACGCCAGGGAGATTCTGGCGAATCTGGGGCAGAACATCGATGTGGTCGCGGGAATTTTCGATGAAACGATGCTGAACCTGCGCAAATGCGCCGGACTGGAGATTTCCCGCGAGCCTATCTGCGTGGCCGTATCCATCCATCACCGCCTGGCTGCCAAGACGAGCCTGACGGTCCAGGATCTGTACGGGGAGAGGCTGATGCTGATGCGCCGGGACTGGAGCCATTATGTCGACCTGCTGCGGGACGATATCTGGAAGAACCATCCCCAGATACAGATTGTTGACTTTGATTTCTATGATGTGAATGCATTCAATCAGTGCGAGAATAACAACTGTGTGCTGATGGCGGTGGAGAACTGGAGATATGTCCATCCGCTTTTGAAAATCCTGCCGGTGGACTGGGGCTACACGATACCCTTCGGCCTGCTTCACGCACCGGAGCCTTCTCCCCTGGTTAAGCTTTTCCTGGAGGCGGTGGAAAAGGCAACCGCTGTTTGTTAATTTTTAGTGAACCGAGAAAGAGGCTATTGACTTGGAGTCCACTTCATATAGTAAGCTTTTACCGTTAAAAAACGATAGAATAGATTGCATCGATTGAATCAATAAAATAGTGAATCGATAAAAGTGAATCGATAAAATAGAATGGATTGAATCGATGAAAGCGAGAGGAGAACAGACTATGAAAAAATTTCTTGTGATTTTAATGGGCCTGGTTCTGGCCCTGAGCGTAACCGCCTGCTCGGGCGGCGCAGCGGAAACGACGCAGGCGCAGACCACGGCGGCTCAGACGGAGGCTCCGGAGACTGCCGCCCCGACGGCCGAAGAGACGGCAGGACAAGAGACGGCAGAGCAGCAGACCGAGGCGTCCGCCGAGACGGAAGGAACAGGGAGCAGCGTGCTGGTTGTTTATTTCTCTGCGACCGGCAACACGGAGGCGGCGGCGAATTATATCGCCGAGCTCACCGGAGCGGATCTGGTGAAGCTGGAGGCAGCCGAGCCTTACAGCGATGAAGACCTGAACTACAATGACGAGAACAGCCGCGTTTCTTACGAGCATGAGAATCCCGATGCGCAGAATGTGGAGCTGGTAGCCGACACCGTAGAGGGTTGGGATACCTACGAAACCGTTTTCGTCGGTTACCCGATCTGGTGGGGAGAGGCGGCCTGGCCGATCAACGACTTCATTGAGGCCAATGATTTCACCGGCAAGACCGTGGTTCCTTTCTGCACCTCTGCCAGCTCCGGACTGGGCGACAGCGCTGAGCTGCTGGCGGAGATGGCCGGCACCGGCGATTGGCTGGAGGGACAGCGTTTTTCCTCCAACGTCAGCGAGGAGGACGTGCAGTCCTGGCTGGAGGGCCTGGGGCTGCTGTAATGCGATAAGCAATCGGCAATAAGGAATAAACAATAAGCAAGAAATAAGAAGCAGATGATAAAAGACATGGTTCAGCAGTGGGCCATGTCTTTTGCGTCCGTCTATTATTCCGTTTTAGAATTCAGAGCATACACATCCCCCTTTCGCTTCACAGGTAGCAGACAGGGATAACTTTGTCGCTGCCTCTTAGGGTAATCAGACGGTCATACAGGCAGATAACGCCGCCCGGACCGCGCCGAATACCAGGGATTTTATCCAGCAAGTCAAAAGCAGCCATATCTTTTTTCTGCGGATCCGCATGCTTTTTTATTTCCAACGGATACAGCGTTCCGCCGTCCTCAATCAGCAGGTCGATTTCATTCATTTCTTTGTCGCGGTAAAAATACAGCGGCGGATCGATGATTCCTTTATTGGAATAACTCTTAATGATTTCCGAAATCACAAAGCTTTCAAAAAAGGCGCCCGCCATCGCTCCATTTTTTAAGACGTCTGCCGTATTCCATTTGGTTAGATACGCTGCAAGGCCTGTATCAAGAAAATATAGCTTTGGTGTTTTGACGGCCCGTTTTGTGATGTTATTGGAGTAGGGCTTAAGCAGATACACAATATTAGAAGCTACAAGGATGGAAAGCCAGCGCTCGGCAGTGGGTTGGCTGATTCTCACATCACGGGCAAGCGAGGCGAGATTAACAAGCTGTCCGGTCGATGCAGCGGCAGCGGTCATAAAGCGGGTAAATTTTAAGATGTCTCCTACCTCGGATAAATCCCTCACGTCACGCTCAATATAGGTGCGGACATAAGCACTATAAAAAAGCTGCCAGTCGAAATCCGGATTTTCACAAAGTTCCGGCATGCAGCCTCGATGAATGGCGGCCCATACCGTGTCATAGGAGATATCCGCAAGTTGTTTCCTCCGCTCGGTGAAGTATTCCTCCGTAGGAAGAAAAGGCGTGTTATCAGAGACACCATATTTTTCGCGCAGAGAAAAGCCGAGCAGGGTTATAAGCCCGATGCGCCCGGAAAGAGACTCGCTGACGCCTTTCATCATTTGGAACTGCTGGGAGCCGCATAGAAAGAATTGTCCTTTTTTATGGCTGCGGTCGAGGAGCAGCTTTATTTGTTCAAACAAGTTTGGCGCTTTTTGAATCTCATCTACAAAGACCGGCGGCGGATTATCTTTGAAAAATGTAACGCTCTCCTCCTGCGCCGCAGCCCGGACGACCATATCATCCAGCGTCACATAGTTCATTCCTTCGGTGAGTTTCTGAAGCATGGTTGTTTTTCCTACCTGGCGCGGACCTGCGACTAAAACCGCTCCGAACATTTTTGCAAGCTGGAGGACAGTTGATTCCGCATGGCGTTTAATATATGAAGCCAAAACGATCACCTCCTTGGCTAATTTAATATTTAATATTATTATAGCCAAAAAACAGAAAGAAATCAAGGGAAGAGAAAAATTTGCTATTGGTATCTTTTTTCATATTTCAGAAACATTTCGCAAGCAATTCGCAAACATCAGCCTCCTACAATAGGGACAGCAAGTGAGAGATCACAAATAAAAAAATGGAGGCTATTTCAAAATGAAAAAGAAAGATTTTGTTACCCTGATTATGAGCACCGTGGGAGGCATCCTGTTTGCCTTGGGAATGTGCATGGCCTTGCTGCCGGAGTGGGGTGCGATGAGTCAGGGGGTGGTGATCGGAATCGTCGGAGCTGTGATCCTTCTGGCCATGGTTTTGGTGCGGCGCAAGATGGACGGAAAGCCCGCCATTGTTTTTAACGGCAAAGCGATTGCCACTACCCTGTTCGGCGTTGTCGGAGCGATTATTCTGGGAATCGGCATGTGCATGACCATGGTGTGGGGCATGATGGTTCCCGGAATCATTGTGGGCATTGTTGGAATCGTTGCGCTTCTGTGCCTGATTCCGCTGATCAAGGGCTTGAAATAAATTTTTAGAGTAAATCAGAACAAATTCAATACAAATCAGAATAATCTTTTGGTAAAATCAGGAGGAAAGAAAGCATGTCGGAATCGAAAATAGAAAAGAGTGTCGTGGAAGGTTATAAGAAGATGGAGGACAGCGTTGTCGAGGGCTTTAACAAGGTGAGCGACAAATTTATCGAGAAGCTTTTCGCCAGAGAGGGGGAGACGGTAGAAGAGGCCAAGAAGCGGCTGGCCGAAAATGCGCCGGCCCATAAGGAAAAGGACGGCGGCGAAGAATAAAGCTGTCAGCAGAGAGAATACGGCGGCTGTCTGGCCTGAGCGCATATTTTACGCTCGGGCCTATGTTCTTTGGAAATGTAAACAAAACATTAACATTTCTGTGGTATACTATAGCAAAAAGTGAAAGCATGGGGAGGAAGGGTTCATGTTTAAGATATTGCTGGTAGAGGACGACAGAGAATTAAATAAGACGGTCTGTGCCTACCTGAATCAGAACGGCTATGAGGCGGTGGGCTGCCTGAGCGCGGGGGAGGCTTATGACGCCATGTACGGCGGCGGCATGTTTGACCTGATCATCTCCGATATCATGATGCCTGGAGTGGACGGTTTTGAGTTTGCACAGTCCGTGCGTGAGCTGAATCAGGAGATACCGATCCTCTTTATGACAGCCCGTGACGATTTTGCCTCCAAGAAACGGGGGTTCAAAACGGGAATCGACGACTATATGGTAAAGCCGGTGGATCTGGATGAGCTGCTTTTGCGGATTGAGGCTTTGCTTCGCCGGGCAGGGATTGCCGCCAGCAAAAAACTGACGGTCGGAAATCTGGTGCTGGACGCGGAGGAGCATACGGCCTACTTAAACGGGGAAGAGATTTCCCTGACGGTTCGGGAGTTTAACCTGATTTACAAGCTTTTATCCTATCCGAAAAAGACCTTCACCCGGTCACAGCTGATGGACGAGTTCTGGGACAGCGCCTCCACCTCGGGGCCGCGGACCGTGGATGTGTATATGACGAAGCTGCGGGATAAGTTTTCGGACTGCAAGGACTTTGAGATTGTAACGGTCCATGGACTGGGATATAAGGCGGTATTGAAATGAACGGACGGCGATTTCTTTTATCGGTGCGGCAATATTTGGCGTTTTTCCTGCTGATGGCCTTTGTAATCAGCTGCTGTATGATACTCTTTCTCAATACGGTGATGCGGACGACCGGCATCGAGCTGACGAAGCCCTACGTCGAACAGGCGGCAAAGGTGACTTTCCTGAATGTGATCCTGCTAAGCCTGCTGTGCACCATCATTGACAGCATCCGCAGAAAATTTATGGTAGAGCGGCCGGTGCGAAGGATCGTGAAGGCGGCGGAGAAGATCATGGCGGGAGATTTTTCCGTACGGATCTCCTTAAACAATAATCTGGATTCTATGGGCGACTTCGCTGTTATCGCAGATTATTTCAATCGGATGGCCGAGGAGCTGTCGGGAACAGAGACGCTGCGGACCGATTTCATCGCCAACGTTTCCCACGAGCTGAAAACGCCTCTGGCTGTAATTCAGAACTATGGGACGATGCTTTCGCAGCCAAACCTTGCGGAGGAAAAACGCCTGGAATATGCCAGGGCTGTTACCGGGGCGGCACGCCGTCTGGCCAACCTGATCACCAATATTTTAAAGCTCAACAAGCTGGAAAATCAGCAGATTTATCCGGCCGTGGAGACTTACGACCTGGGAGAGCAGCTCTGCGAGTGCCTGCTCTCCTTTGAGAGCGCATGGGAGGAGAAGGATTTGGATATCGAGTCCGATGTGGAAGAGGAGGTCATGGTGGACGCCGATGCGGAGCTTCTGTCCCTGGTCTGGAACAATCTTTTTTCCAATGCGGTTAAATTTACAGAGCCCAAGGGCAGGGTTTCCCTGTCGCTGCGGTCCGAGGGGGAGTACGCCATTGTCCAGGTGGCGGACACCGGCTGCGGCATTGCGCCGGAAGTGGGCAGGCATATATTTGAAAAGTTTTATCAGGGGGATACCTCCCATGCTACCCAGGGCAACGGCCTGGGGCTGGCGCTGGTAAAGCGGGTGATCGATATCATCGGGGGCGATATCTCCGTCAGCAGCGAGGTGGGAAAGGGCAGCGTCTTCACAGTAAAACTCAGGAGAAAGCAAGATGGAAAAGCATAAAGGGGAAAAGCTTAAAAGGATTTCTGCAAAACTTTTATATCCGGGGACAGCAGTCGTGGTGATCAGCGTGCCCGCGGCGGCGGCCCTCCTGATTTATACCTTTGTGGTTGCGGGGGAGGATAGCCCCATCGCCTATGTATCCTATGTGTTTTCCGCCTATGCGCTTGTCATTTTCTGCGCCGGAATTGTGCCGGCAGTCCGGAAAATTTGGATACGGCTGAACAACATTGCCTTGGTGAACCGGTTCTTAAAGGACATTCCTTTTCGGCTGAATGTGAGCCTGCACCTGTCTTTGTGCATCAATCTGCTGTATGCAGGCATGAATGCCTTATCGGGGATCCTGTATCGCTCCATATGGTTTGGAACGCTGGCTGTCTATTACATTTTCCTGACGCTGATGCGGTTTTTGCTGGTTCGGTACGCACATAAAAATGGGTTCGGGAAAAATATGGACGGCGAATGGAGGCGCTATCGGCTCTGCGGAATCATTCTAGTGATGATGAATGCAGCGCTGTCCGGCGTGGCTGTGATGCTCCTCCATGAGGAGGGAGGCTTTCATTATGCCGGCTCGCTGATCTACGCCATGGCGCTGTATGCCTTCTATACTATGATTATGGCGGTGATCAATGTGATCCACTATCGCCGGTATCACAGTCCCGTCATGTCGGCGGCGAAGGTGATTAATCTGGCGTCAGCCCTGGTTTCCATGCTCTCGCTGGAGACGGCTATGCTGACCCAATTTAATAACGATAATACGGCCCCCTGGTTTCGCCAGGTGATGATCGGCTCCACCGGCATCGCTGTCAGCGCAATTGTGATAGGGGCAGGGCTGTATATGATTGTCCACGCTTCCAGGAAATTAAAAGAAGAAAGAGAGGCTGAAACGAAGGCTTATGAGTGATATAACAAGAGGAAATGCTAAGGAAACAGCAGGGGAAACGCCGAGGGAGGTCTTTCACTATACGTATTCGGCGGGGCAGCAGGAGGAGATCCGCAATATCCGCAAGAAATACCTGCCCAAGGAAGAACAGGAAGATAAGATGGAAAAGCTGCGCCGCTTGGACCAGAGCACTACCCGCAAGGGAACCTGGGTTTCCATCGCCGTAGGAGTGGCCGGCTGTCTGCTGATGGGCATCGGTATGTGCTGCAGCATGGTGTGGATGGAGCAGTGGTTTATTCCCGGCATTGTGATCGGGCTGATTGGTATTGCCATTGTAGCGGCGGCGTATCCGATTTATAAGCGCATTACGGAAAAGGAGCGGCAGAAAATTGCGCCGCAGATCCTGAAGCTTACGGAGGAACTGTCGGATTCCGAATCGTAAAGGGAACCGAACGGACAATAGAATGGGGAGCAGAATAGGAAACAGAACAGGAACATGGAACAGAACGATGAAAAAGCGGGGATTGTTTTGGGCGGTATGCCTATGTCTATGTCTATGTCTTTGCTTGCTTTTGGCAGCCTTTTTATATCTGCGGAAGAATCAAGGGCAGGAGCAAGGGCAGGAGCAAGGGCAGGAGCAGGCGGCGGCAGAAGCGCCCGGCCCGGTGAGTCCCGTCACCTTGGCAATCGGGACAGACATCCATTATCTTGCGCCGGAGCTGACGGATCAGGGGGCCTATTTTCAAAATATGACGGAAAATGCGGACGGCAAAATGACGGGATATTCGCAGGAAATCCTGGAGGCCTTTATACAGCAGATTCTGGCGGAGAAGCCGGACGCCTTGCTTTTGTCCGGCGATCTCACCTTTAATGGCGAGAGGCAGAGCCACCAGGAGTTTTCGCAAAAGCTGCGGGAGGTGGAGAACGCAGGGATACCGGTTCTGGTAATACCCGGAAATCATGACCTGCTAAACCCCATGGCCGCGGCTTTTGAGGGAAACGGGTATCGTTACGTGGAAAATATTACACCGGAGGAATTTGAAGAAATCTATTATCCATTTGGCTATGAAAATGCTCTGTCCAAAGACGAGGCTTCTTTAAGCTATGTGGTTTCCCTGAACGATACGCTGCGGATTTTGCTGCTGGATGCTAATACGCCGGAGGAGCCGGGGAGAATAAAGGAAGAAACCCTTGCATGGGCAGAGGAACAGCTGAAGGACGCCGCCGCGCAAGGCGCTTGGGTTTTGGCGGTAAGCCATCAGAATATATTGGCGCACAGCACCCTGCTGAGCGAAGGCTATGTTATAGAAAACAGCGAGGAGCTCCTGGCGCTTTTGGAGGAATACCCGGTGATCTGCAATCTGAGCGGCCATATCCATATGCAGCATACCGCGCAGAGCGCCGATGGATTCCAGGAAATTTCCACCTCCTCTCTTGCCGTCACCCCGCATCAATATGGCATTATCGAACTGAATGGGCAGGAAGCAGCCTACCATACGGTTCCGGTCAGGGTATCGGAGTGGGCTTCAAACGAAAACATCCGGGATCAGCAGCTGCTGCATTTTGAGGAACTGTCCCGCAGCTTTTTTTATGATACGAGCTATAGGCAGGCGGCCGCCGCCCTGGACGGCGCGGCCTCGTCCGCTGAGCTTGCCGCTTTTTTTGCGGAGGTAAATACGGCGTATTTTTCCGGGAATGTGGACTCTGACGCATGGGATACGGCTCTGTTCAATGCTTGGCAGTCGGAGGGCGGTTTCATCCCATTATATCTGAGAAGTATTGCAGAGGATGGGTTTAAGAACCATACAAAAATATCCTTTGTATTTGGACGGTAATTTGGACAATAATTTGGACGGCAGATGAGGAGAGAAGGCATGGAGATTCGGGTACTGCGTTATTTTTTGACGGTAGCACGGGAGGAAAGCATTACCAGGGCGGCGGAGATCCTTCATATCACCCAGCCCACGCTGAGCCGCCAGATGGCCCAGCTGGAGGAGGAAACAGGAGTTCGGCTTCTGGAGAGAGGCGCCCGTCGGCTCACGCTTACGAATGAGGGGATGCTGCTGCGCCGCCGGGCGGAGGAGATTCTGGAGCTGGTGGATAAGACGGAGCGGGAACTGTCGGAGCAGGAGGAGCAGATTGAAGGAACGGTATCTGTGGGCTGCGGAGATCTGGCTGCCGTGCAGATGCTGCCGGAGCTTTTTGCTTCCTTTCATGAGCGCTATCCGGCGGTCAGCTTTGATCTTTATACCGGCACCGCCGAGCACATCCGGGAGCGGATGGATCGAGGGCTGACGGATATAGGCCTTTTGCTGGAGCCGATTGAGATGGAAAAATATGAGTTCATCCGGCTGAATAAGAAAGAGCGGTGGGTAGTGGTGATGCACCCGGATTCGCCTCTGACAAAGCTTGAAGGGGTGGAACCGAAAGACCTCCGGGGACTTCCGCTGATTCTTCCGCGCCGGCTCAGTGTCCAAAGCGAATTGGCCCATTGGTTCGGCAACGAATTTCAAAACCTGCATGTATTGTTTACCTCCAATCTTCCTTCCAGCAGTTCGGTCATGGTGTACAATAAGCTGGCTTATTCGCTGATTATCGAGGGCTCCATCGCCTTTTGGGATAAAAGCAGGATTGCCTGCCGCCCCCTGTCTCCGGCATTGACGGCAACCAGCGTCCTGGCAGTCCGGGAGGGCCATCGGATCAATCCGGATTTCAAAATCGGCTGCATGATCGCCATGGTGCCGATCTATCCCTTTTCCTGCCGTCCGTCGGATATGATGGCTTCGGTGCTGGAGATGCACCGGCCCTTCTTTTTTGCCGATGTGCACTGCTGCGGCCACTACCCGGCCTATGCGAAAAAGATGTTTGCCGAAAAAGGCTTCTCGATTCGGATGGAGCCGGAGGACGCTGCGATCCTGGCCCAGGGGACGGTGGACTACATCGGTTTTTCCTATTATATGAGCCGGGTGGTATCCTCCGTGCAGATGGAGGGAGGAGAGGCGCTCAGCGGGACGACGGAGCGCTGGCAGGTAAAAAACCCTTACGCCACCCGAACCGAATGGGGATGGACCATCGACCCGGAAGGGCTGCGGTATGCCCTCAATGTCCTCTATGAGAGGTACGAAAAGCCGCTGTTTATCGTGGAAAACGGCTATGGCGCCATCGACGTCCTGGAGGAGGACGGCAGCTGCCACGATCCGGACCGCATCGCCTATCTGCGTGCTCATATCCTGGAGATGAAGAAGGCGGTGGAGCAGGACGGGGTGGACCTGATCGGCTATACGCCCTGGGGCTGCATCGACCTGGTATCCTTCACGACGGGAGAGCTGCGCAAGCGCTACGGCTTTATCTATGTGGATAAAAACGACGACGGCAGCGGCACAGGCAGGCGCTATAAAAAAGATTCCTTCGACTGGTATAAAAAGGTGATCGCCTCCAACGGCGAAGAGCTGTAAGGCGGAGAGAAGAAAAGCGATTGGACAGAGGATTCGGAATAGGATCCCAGACAGGGGCAGATGCGGCTTATATAAGCTGTGTCTGCCCCTGCTTCCTTACAAACCTGTAAGGTTGCTTAACCTTGCTTTATGGTATAATGAGCCTTGCAGAGCTTTGGGCTTGCACAGCTGCACCTGCATATTCTCGGTGAATGGAGGGATTGGATTGAATACCCTGCTGCTTTTGGAAGACGATTGCTTGCCCGGAACCTACATCTTTGCGTCGGCGATTCGGTCTCCCTGGCCCTGCCCGATGGGAGTAATTGCCCGTTTACCGTGACAGGGATTTTTAACGATGAGGCGGCCAGCCTGGCTGCGGGAAATGCCGGCGCTCTGCTGGTCACGCCCCAGGCGCTTTCCAGCTTATCCTTTGGCAGCCTGGTGCCCGCCTGGCAGTATACGGTCCGCTTTTCGCTGCTTTGCAAAATCTCGGACACGGTTCAGGATATCCTCACGCAAAATAGCCTTGCTGCCGGGCAGGTCCTGCAAAACGACAATCTTCTCAGTATGCTGGGGCATCTGCCGGGTTCCAATGTGTCACAGATCTATTCGATGGCTTTTGCCCTTTCGCTGGTGGTCATGGTGACCTGTATTCTGATGATTTCCAGCAGCCTGAACAGCAACGTCAGCCAGCGTACGGAGTTTTTTGGGCTGATGCGCTGCCTGGGGGCTACTCGCCGTCAGGTTCTGCGCTTTGTCCGGCGAGAAGCGCTCCACTGGTGCGTGACTTCGATTCCCATTGGAATTGGGCTGAGCATCGCGGTGATATGGGTACTGTGCGCGGTGATGCGGCGGCTAAGCTCCGTCTGGTTCGGCTATATGCCGGTCTGGGGGATCAGCTGGCTGAGCATTGCCGTCAGCATCGTACTGGGGCTTGTGACAGTTCTGCTGGCCGCCCGCTCCCCCGCCAAATTCGCTTCCAGGGTGTTCCCGCTGGAAGCTGTCACCGGCAGCGCCCGCCGGAATACGGCCTTTCGGCACGCTGCAAGTACCCGCCGCTGGAAAGTGGATGTGGCCCTTGGCATCCATCATGCAAAAGCAAAACGCAGCAGTTACATTCTGATGACCTGCGCCTTTGCAGTCTGCCTGACCCTGTTCCTTGGCTTCTGCACCCTGGTACCTTTCATGAAAAATGCCTTTATGCCAAAGGAATGGGCCGCCGAACTTTCCATAGTCAGTGAATCAAACACCTGCTCCATTCCGACGGAGCGCCGGGACGATGTGGCGGCGCTTCCTTCCGTCAGCCGTGTTTTTGGACGAATGTTTGCCTATGACATATCGGCAGAGATCGGCGGAGCATCCTGCAGCAGCAACCTGATTTCTTATGAGGAAAATCAATTCCCAGGTTCCCCATCTGATTCGCAACAATGACCTGACCGCTGACCAGAAGGCGATCCTTTCGGCCCTGGCCCTGACGACGGATCAGACGATGATCACCACCGAGGGCAATGTGTGGGGCAACGAGAACCAGAGCGGCACCGAGGACGAGGGCATCACCGTGGAAATCGTGTACGCTCCCGACTATATGTACTATGTCGTCTACTCGCAGGAAGATATTGATAACATCCGCACCAACGGACTCAGCGAGGCGCAGGCCTCCGCTACCTCCCAGTTCCTGAGCCAGGGCGGTACGCTGCCGGCAGCCGGAACGCCTGTGGAGGATATCGACGAGATCCTTGCGGTGGGAGAAGAGTACAACAACGTGATTCAGGCGGACAGCATTGCAGACCTGGCTGCGGCGATCGGCTGCGACGAGGCGAACCTGAGCGAGGCCCTGGGCGGCGTTGATACCACCTACTACGCCGTAATCTGCGACAGCTATGCCTACGCTACGGTGGGCGGCCTCGATGTGGACGTCAACATGAATGTGCTGCGCGAGGACGGCACTCCCATTGAGAACCTGTTCGCGGTAGGACAGGATTCCGAGGGCGTCTGCAATGTGGACGGAAAAGCTTACACCCCTTGGGGCGGACAGGCTCAGTCCTGGACCTTCGTATCCGGTCAGATTGCCGGAACGCAGGCAGCCGCTGTTGCCGCCGCTTCCGCGGAGTAAGTTTTAATAAACGATCACACGATAATACGATGATGCAATAGTGCAATAAGCAGACAGGCTGGAAAACGGGGATAGAACCCTGGATTCCAGCCTGTTTTCTGCACGGTAAACCCGATGAACCCTTCCAGGCATGAGCAGACATCTGCCAGGCAAAAACAACCAACAGTTGTATTTTCTCAAAATCGCCGCCATTGAACACAACCAGTATTTTTGATATGATACAACCATTAGATGAAACGAGGTGTTTATATGGAAAATCTGTTGAGCAAGCGCATTGCAGAACTGCGCAGGGAGCGGGGACTGACGCAGGAGCAGCTGGGCCAGCTGGTGGGCGTCTCCGCTCAGGCGGTGAGCAAATGGGAGAAGGGCGGTGCGCCGGATGTGGAGCTCCTGCCTGTTCTGGCCGACCGGCTGGGGGTGACCATCGACGGACTGTTTGGCCGCGAAGAGGGAGCGGCTCCGGATATGGGCCGGCAGCTGGGCCGGTGGCTTCAGTCGGTTCCCCAGGAAGAGAGGCTGATGCGGCTGTTTCGCCTGCTGGCGGGCAGCTATCTGTCCCTTTGCGTTACACCGCAGAATCTGGAACCCACCAGCGCGCTGAAAGTGATGGCGGAAAGCTGCTATGCGGAGGGCCTGCTGCCGGATACGCCCGATACCTGGTTCCGTTCCGTAGTGGTAACCGATGAGGGGCTGCTCCTGGGGGTGATTGCAGAGAACTTCCCCTTGTATCTTTTGCTGCCTGAGCCGCCGGAGAGCTATGAGGTTCACTTCGCCTCCGATGCGGAATATCGAAAGCTGTTTTCCGCCCTGAGCCTGGAGGGCAGTCTGGAAATCCTGCGGTATCTTTATTCGCAAAAGGCCAACTACTACACGGTTTCCGCCATTGCCAAGCGAACCGGCCTGTCCAAGGATGCGGTGGAAGCGGCTGTCCAGGCCATGGCCGCATGCCATCTGCTGCGAGAAAAATCTCTGGAGATGGAAGAGGGAACGATGGAAGTGTATATGATTCATGATAATATGGCCCTGGTTCCCTTCCTCTACTTCGCCCGCTGGTTCATGGAAGAGGGGGACGCCTGGTACTACGGCTGGGACGTCCGGGAAAGGCCTATCCTGGCCCTGACGGAAGAACAAATACAGAGAAAGAAGGAGCAGGAACATGAAAAAGAACGCTGATATTCGGGAATACACCCAAACCTTTTACCGGCACAATCGCCTGAATTTTGCCCTGGCCCTTATCCTGATCATCCTGAGCACTGGGGCGATGCTGTTTTTTTCCTGGATGCTGGGCGAGGTCACGAACATCATGGCCGCCGGAGACCTCGACCGGCTGTGGCAGACCTTGTGGATTTCCCTTGCCGCTCTGGCAGCCTCGCTGGCCGTGGATCTGCTGATGTATTATTACAAGACGAAATTCGTCCACAGGGCCCTGCGGCAGTATAAGGACCACGCTTTTTCCCGTCTGTCGGAGAAAAGCATCAGCGCCTTTTCTCGTGAAAATACCAGCCGGTATCTGTCTGCCCTGACCAATGACGCCAATTCCATTGAGGAGAATTACCTCAACCGTTCCATCCTGCTGATTTACTATGGCTCCATGTTTGTGGGCGGCCTGGTGATGATGCTGGCTTTGAGCTGGCAGCTGGCTCTGGCCACCATTGGGCTCAGCCTGATCCCCATGGTCTGCTCTCTGGTCATGGGCAAGGGGCTGGCCCGCCGGGAGAAGGAGATGAGCGACCAGAATGAGAAGTTTGTGGCCCAGGTGAAAGACTTCCTCACAGGCTTTTCCGTGATCAAGAGCTTTAAGGCGGAGAAGGAGGTCAATCGGATGTTCCAGGCCTCCAACGGGGAGACGGAACGGGTGAAAGAAAACCTGCGGCGTTTCAGCGCCATGCTAAGCGGCGTCACCCAGACCTGCGGGACAATTCTCCAGGTGGGCATATTCTTTTATGGGGCCTGGCTGGCTATTCGCGGGGATATCCAGATGGGCACGGTGCTTATTATTCTCAACCTATGCAACTGCTTTACCCTGCCGATTGAGATCGTTCCCCAGTACCTGGCCAGCCGAAAGGCCGCCCTGGCCCTCATCGAGAAGCTGTCCCAGATCACCCAGGAAAACGCAGGGCACGCAGGCAAGGCCATACCGCCCGTTTTGTCCGACGCGATCGTCCTGGATCATGTGGATTTTGGCTACGAGCCGGGCAAGCCGGTCCTCCGGGATATATCCGTCCGCTTCGAGGCGGGGAAAAGCTACGCCATCGTGGGCTCCTCCGGATCGGGCAAATCCACCCTCCTGAATTTACTCATGGGGGCCTATCCGGATTATAGCGGCTCCATTTCCATCGACGGCCAGGAGCTGCGGGAGGTGGACACCGACAGCCTGTACGATCTGATGAGCCTCATCGGCCAGAATGTGTTTCTCTTTGACGATACCATCCGAACCAACCTGACCATGTTCCGGGATTTTCCGGCCGATCAGGTGGATTCAGCCGTCAAGCGCTCCGGCCTGTCGGAGCTGATTGCCCAGCGGGGAATGGAATATCCCTGCGGGGAAAACGGGGTGGGCCTGTCCGGCGGAGAACGGCAGCGCGTATCCATCGCCAGGGCGCTTTTACGGGGGACGCCGGTGCTGATGCTAGACGAGGCCACCGCCGCCCTGGACAATCAGACCGCCTTCGAGGTCTCCGACGCCATCCTTCATCTGGACGGCCTGACCCGCATCGTGGTCCCCCACCGGCTGGACGCCGCACTCATGAGCCAGTACGACGGAATTCTTGTCATGAAGGACGGTGCGATTCGAGAGACAGGCACCTTCCGGGAATTGATGGACGCCAAGGCATATTTCTATTCGTTGTTTACGCTGGCTTCGTAAAAAAGCTTTCTTTTAACCTAGTGTAACTTTACTTTCACACTAATATTGTTTATAATATTAGTGTGAAAGGAAGTGGATCATGAGTCAATTTGAACAGTTGGATCATTTGCTGGAAAATCAAGATGGGATGCTGTGCGCCGAGCAGGCTGTATCTGCCGGAATTTCAAAACCTGTTTTTTATAACTATGTGCGTTCAAGGGATTTAGAGCGTGTAGCACATGGAATATATCTGGCAAAAGACGCCTGGGTGGATGCGATGTATCTGCTGCACCTCCGTTTTTCTCAGGTTGTCTTTTCCCATGAGACGGCGCTGTTTTTCCACGATCTGACGGACCGGGAACCCTTGCAGTATACCGTTACGGTCAAGACAGGATATAACCCGACTAAGCTGAAGGAAGAAAATGTACAGGTCTTTACAATCAAGGCACAGCTGCATGGGGTTGGTCTGATTACAATGCAGACGCCTTTCGGACATAATGTACCGGTCTATGACATGGAACGGACAATCTGCGACCTTCTTCGCAGCCGGAATCACATTGAGATGCAGGCCTTCCAAGGAGCTTTGAAAGCGTATGCCCGACGGAAGGATAAGGATCTTCGGGCATTGATGCGCTATGCAAATCTGTTTCGGGTTGATAAAATTTTACGGCCGTATTTGGAGGTGATCTTATGATTAAAACGGCAAGGCAGCTGAAAGATTTGATCCGTAACCTGTCTAATCTGGATGCAACTATCAAAGGAACCAACGTCAACATGGAGAATGTAGAAAATATGCTGGCCGAAATCATAGCGGTTCCGATCGATGACGGCGTTACCTTCCAGATGAAAAGTGCTTCGGAGATTATGGATGAGGCGGAATACCCCGGCATTCGGGTCACGATGATAACGCTTTTTGATGGGATTCGTACTCCATTGAAGATCGACATTTCTACCGGGGATGTCATTACCCCTAAGGAAGTACGGTACAATTTCAAACTCATGCTGGAAGATCGGTCGATTGATGTCTGGGCTTATAATCTAGAAACTGTGCTGGCGGAGAAGCTGGAGACCATCATCACTCGAGCCACGGCTAATACCCGCATGAGAGATTTTTACGACATTACTATTCTACAACAGTTCTACGGGGATACGCTGAATCTGCGGACTCTCCATGATGCACTTCTGCATGAAAAAGCCCGCAAACCCTCGGTATGGGACTTGCGAGCTTTCTTTTCTCGTGCCGGTGGCGGGACTTGAACCCGCACGTAGTTGCCTACAACAGATTTTGAGTCTGCCTCGTCTGCCATTCCGACACACCGGCCAACGAATGACATTCTACCACATTTCCTTAGAGTGCGCAAGAGGTTTTTCACGCATTTTGTCAAATCCCTGTTGCAATGCGACCGGGAAGTGTCTATAATTACTTGTAGAAAAACAAAGGAAGGGTGGTATTGCACCATGAATGAAAACCAGATACACATTATGACGCATCCGCTGATCCAGCATAAGATTTCCATGATGCGGGATTACCGTACCGGCACCAATGAGTTCCGCAAGCTGACAGAAGAGGTTGCCACGCTGATGGGATATGAGGCCCTGCGCGATTTGCCCCTGGAGGATGTGGAGGTGACCACCCCCATCGAGACCTGCATGACGCCGATGATCTCCGGCCAGAAGCTGGCCATCGTCCCGATTCTTCGCGCCGGACTGGGTATGGTGAGCGGAATCCTGGCCCTGGTTCCCTCGGCGAAGGTAGGGCACATCGGCCTGTACCGCGATCATGAGACCCATGAGCCTCACGAATATTACTGCAAGCTGCCGGACCCCATTGAACTGCGCACCATTGTCGTCTTGGATCCGATGCTTGCCACCGGCGGCTCCGCTGTGGCGGCCGTGGATTTTATCAAGCAGCACGGCGGACGCAAGATTAAGTTCATGTGCATCATCGCTGCCCCCGAAGGCTTAAAGAGGCTTACGGAGACCCATCCCGATATCCAGGTCTATGTGGGACATCTGGACCGCGAGCTGAATGCGGACGCCTATATCTGCCCCGGACTGGGAGATGCCGGCGACCGGATCTTCGGTACAAAATAATTTAAAAACAAATTTTAAGAATGTTATCCCACAAAACAGAAGGTTTTATTTGCAGGACCTTCTGTTTTTGCGGATTTATCTCCTTGTAATGATCGCCAGCTTTTCCCCGGACAAAGAATAGAGAAAATGGGAAATGCAAGGAAAGCTGACTTTCACGCTGATTTCGTGATATAATTTCAGCGTGAAAGTTGGTGAATTTAACACAAATTAACATGCAGGAGGCAGCGCAATGAATATAATAAAGAAGATTTTAACGACAATTCTTTGCTTTGCTCTGCTGCTTTCTCTGGCTGGCTGCGGCTCTGGCTCCGGGGAGAACGAAGATGTGGAAGAGACGCAGAACGAATATGTCTATACGGCGGAATATCAGGCGATGGAGGGGGATTTCTCCGGCGATATTTTAATGAGAGGAAATACGATGTATTATACCTCTTATTATTATGATGCAGAGACGGAGACATCCGGGCAGCGAATCTATTCCATGGATTTGATCAGCCATGAGGAGACGGTGATGGCATACATCCCGACGAGTGGGACTCCATACGCTATGACCGTGTTGGACGACGGAGGAATTGCTCTGCTTTTATTTGCCGTTAATTACGATACAGGCGAGCAGACCTATGAGCTGCTGACTCTGGACGCGGATGGGACGGAGACCCTGCGGCAGGATATCACGGCCGTCCTGTCGGAGGGAAGCGATCCGGAGTATGGCGTCTATCCGCAGTCCATGGAGGCCGATAGCAATGGTAATATCTATATCTATGTGCTGGTCTCCGGTATAAACAAGTCCATTATGATTTTTGACGCCCAGGGACAGAGGCAGGCTAACATCCAGGCGGACGGTCTGCACCAGACCCTCTGCAGAAGCGGGGATGGCCGCGTTTTTGCGGTGGAATATGACCAGGGCAGTATAAACGGCGGCTATCAGCTGGTCTGCATCAATCCGCAGGCGGGAGCCCTGGGCGATACCTTTGACGGTATACCCGCGGGCAGCGGCGCTCTCTACTGTGCGCCCGGAGGGGACAACGAGATCCTTTTCTCGATGGGAGACAGGCTGTACAGCTACGATCTCACCGCCTCTGTCTGCAGTGAAATCCTCAACTGGATCGACAGCGGTATCGATGTTTCAAATCTCCAGGGTATTGTCCGGCTGGAGGACGGCAGGATCCTGGCGATCCATTATGATTATACGGACGAACAAGGGGAAACGGAACTGGTTTACCTGACGCGGACGCCCGCCTCCCAGGTAAGGCAAAAGACGATCCTGACCTATGGCACCGCTTTCCTGGATTATGACATGCGGGCGCAGATCATCGAATTTAATAAGACCAACGATACCTACCGCATCGAGGTGGAAGAGTATGGGCTGACGGACGATGAAACGATGCAGCTGGATTCGGCCATTGTCTCCGGCAGCGGCCCCGATATCATCGATCTGAGCAGCGTCGATGTGGAAAATTACATATCCAGTGGAATTCTGACCGACCTCTATCCTTTGATGAATGCAGATCCTTCTCTGAATCAGGAGGATTTGCAGATGAATATATTGGAGGCTATGGAGCGGGACGGCAAACTTTACGGCATTATTCCTTCTTACAGCGTGCAGGTTCTGATGGGACGGGTCTCCGATCTGGGCGACCGTACCAGCTGGACGGTGCAGGACGTGGAGGAGCTTCTGGCTTCCAAGCCGGAGGGAACCGCTTTTATTGATTATGGCAGCGATTATGGCAGCAGGGAATACCTGCTCCAGACGCTTTTGCAGCTGAATTTGGATTCTTATATCGACTGGAATACGGCGTCCTGCTCTTTCGACTCCCAGGAGTTTATTGATGTGCTGGAATTCGTGGGTACCTTCCCTTCTGTCGAGGAATTGCGTTTCGACCATTACGAAGACAGCTACGACAGGCTGCGAAACGGCCAGACCCTGATGATGGCCATCGATCTGTTGGATGTGCAGCGTTATGCGGCTGCAGCCGCCATGTTCGGCGGAGATTCGGTGCGCTGCATCGGCTATCCCACCTCCCACGGTACCGGCGTGATACTGAATACGTTCATGTCCTATGGAATCTCTGAGGACTGCGAGCACAAGGACGGCGCCTGGGCCTTCCTCAGCTCCCTGCTCTCCGAAGATTTCCAGGACAATATCAGCTGGCAGTTCCCGATCCGCATCAGCTCCCTGGAAAAGAAGCTCGCAAAGGAGATGGATCCGGAGACATACACGAATGGCGGTATGAGCGCGGGCAGCTTCAGCTACAAGTATCAGCCCATTACACAGGAGCAGGCGGATGCCATTCGAGAAGTTCTCAGCATGGCTGAACCGATGAGCGCTTATAATCAGGATATTTTTACGATCATCAGCGAGGAGGCGGCTCCCTACTTTGCCGGCCAGAAATCGGCGGCGGATGCGGCGGAGGTAATGCAGAACCGCATACAGATTTATGTGAGCGAAAATAGTTCAGATCAATAATTTGAAGATAATTTGAATCAGCGATTCGGTCGCGCAGCAACACCCGGTTTAAGGCAGCAAAACCCTTGAACCGGGCTTTTTTGGCGCATTGCAAAAGAGTATGAAAATTTCCTGGAAAGCGTAAGAAAAAAGTAAAGAACATATGTCTGATATTGTTTATAATGAAATTATCATACAGGAGGTAGCACAATGAATAAGATGAAAAGGTTTTTAGCGGCAATTCTTTGCTTTGCCATGCTGTTTTCCCTGGCTGGCTGCGGCTCGGATGAAAGTGTCGACAGCAACCAGACGGAGAGCGAGTATGTATACACGGCGGAGTATCAGGAGCTGGACGGAGTGGATTTCTTCGGAAGCATCCTGACCCGGGGGAATACGATGTATTACGCCATCTATTCCTATGATGAGGCGGCAGGCACTTCCAGCGAACAGATTTACTCCATGGATCTGACCACACGGGAGGCGACGACTGTGGCGGAGCTGCCCGATAATGTCAATATCAGTGGGATGACAGCCCTGGACGGCGGCGGCCTCACCCTTATCCTGAACAACTACGACATGGATACAGAAGAGCAGACCTTTGAGCTTATGACCCTGGACAGCGCCGGAGCCGAGACGTCCAGGCAGGATATCACGGCTGCATTGGAAGAGGGGAATACTTCGGAGTACAGCGCTTATCCCCAGGCCATAGAGTCGGACAGCGAGGGAAATATCTATATATACGTTTCCGGCATGACGGAATCTATCATGATCTTTGACGCCCAGGGACAGAAAAAGGCCAATATCCCGCTGGACGGCTGGTACCAGACCCTGTGCCGAAGCGGAGACGGCCGCGTCTTTGCCCTGGGATATGATACCAATGGAAACGGCTATCAGCTGACCCAGATCGATGCGGCGGCAGGGACCATGGGAGATTCCTTTGGCGGCATCCCTTCCGGCAACGGCTCGACCTACTGCACGCCCGGCGGGGAGAATGAAGTCCTCATTTCCTCCGGCGACAACCTGTACAGCTATGACCTCAGCACATCGACCTGCAATCCCATCCTCAACTGGATTGACAGCGATATCGATTCCATGTATCTGCAGGGAATCGCCCGTCTGGAGGATGGCCGGATCCTGGCGGTCAATCAGAATTTCAGCGAGGAAAACTCCAGTGCCGAGCTGGTTTATCTGACGGAGACGCCTGCATCCCAGGTTGTGCAGAAAACCACCCTGACCTACGGCACCCTCTATCTGGATTCCAGCATCCGGGAGAAGATCATAGATTTTAACAAGACCAACGACACCTACCGCATCGAGGTGGAGGAATACGGACTGACCGACAGCTCCGGACAGACGCAGATGGATGCGGATATTGTGGCGGGCAATGGCCCCGATATTATCGACTTGAACAATGTCGATGTGGACAATTATATTTCGAAAGGCATACTGACCGACCTGTATCCCCTGATGGATGCGGATTCTTCCCTGAACCGGGATGATTTCTTTGCAAACGTCCTCTCTGCCATGGAGAAAGACGGAAAGCTTTACGGCGTCATCCCCGCCTTCAGTGTGCAAGCCCTGATGGGCAGAGCCTCCGATCTGGGAGACCGTACGTCCTGGACGGTAAAGGATGTGGAAGAGATCCTGGCCAGCAAGCCGGATGGCACCGATTTTATCGATTATGCCAGCAAGGAATACCTGCTGCAGATGCTGGTTCAGCTGGATCTGGATACCTATATTGACTGGAGCGCGGGAACCTGCTCCTTCGATTCCCAGGATTTCATCGATGTGCTGGAATTTGTCAACACCTTCCCTTCGGCCGAGGAGCTGAATTACAGTGAATACGACGATTCCTATACAAAGCTGGCCAATGGCACCCAGCTGGTGACGACGATGTATCTGTCGGATGTACAGACTTATCCGTCCACAGCGGCCATGTTCGGCGGAGAAGAGGTACGGGGCATCGGCTATCCCACCTCCCACGGCACCGGCGTGATTTTGAACAGCTCTATGGCAGTCGGCATCGCAGAGAGCTGCGAGCATAAGGACGGGGCCTGGGCCTTTGTCAGCACGCTGCTTTCCGAGGAATTCCAGGATGAACTGGGATGGCAGTTCCCGATTCGCATCAGTTCCTTTGATAAGCAGGTTGCGAGGGAGATGGATCCTGAGACCTATTCAATGGGCGGTATGAGCTACGGCAACAGCTTCTCCTATGAGTATCAGCCTCTCACCCAGGAGGAGGCCGACGCAGTTCGGGAACTGGTTGGTATGGCGGAGCCGATGGGCTCCTACAATACGGATATCTTCTCGATCATCAGCGAGGAGACCGCCCCTTATTTCGCCGGCCAGAAGTCGGCGGCGGATGCGGCGGAGATAATTCAGAGCCGCATAGAGATTTATGTAAGTGAAAACAGCTGATAACTACAGATGGATTGAAATCGATTTAGAATAGGAGTCTGTATGAAGTCTCTCGGCAAGAAAAAGAAGGCTTTACGGCCGGCAAGGCCGGCAAACACACATACAGTACCATGGAAACAGCGATTGGGCTCGGCGTCATTTCTGGCGCCAAGCCTGATTGGCGTCCTGGTGTTCTTTATCCTGCCCTTTATGGTGGTCATCTACTATTCTTTGGTAGATAATCCCATCAGCGGCAATTTTGTTTTTCTGCGCAATTTCATCAATGTATTCAATAACGCGGCCTTCCGCAGAGCGGCCTTCAACACCTTCCGCTTTTCTGTGATCGCGGTTCCTCTGGCAGTGATGCTGTCCTTGGGGCTGGCGGTGCTTTTGGAGAGCAAGATTCCGCTTCGCAGTCAGTTCCGCACCTTTTTCCTGAGCCCGATGATGGTTCCGGTGGCCTCGGTGGTCCTGATCTGGCAGGTGCTGTTTGATTACAACGGAGCGGTCAACGACGCCCTGAGTGCTTTCGGCATTTCCGCCATCGACTGGATGAAATCCGATTACAGCATCGTGGTGATCGTCCTCCTGTTCCTATGGAAGAACCTGGGCTACAACATGATCCTCTTCATGGCGGCCCTGGCCAATATCCCCAAGGAAATGATCGAGGTGGCAAGGCTGGATACCTCGTCTCGTGCGCAGATTTTTTTCCGGGTGAAGCTTCGATATCTGTCGCCTACCCTTTTGTTCGTGACGATTTTTTCCCTGATCAATTCCTTTAAGATTTTCCGGGAAATTTACCTTTTGACCAACGATTACCCTTATGATTCGCTGTACATGCTGCAGCATTTCATGAACAATACCTTTAACAATCTGGATTATCAGAAACTGTCCGCCGCCGCCATTATCATGCCTGTCGTCGTCGTTGAGATCATCGGCGTTCTCTTCATCGCGGAGGACAAATTCGGAAAGGACGTGGAGGGATGAAAAAGAAAAAAAAGACTTCTGCGCCCCGACCGCTTATCGGGCGGGCAGGAAAGCGGCGGATCCGCATCGTCCTGGTCACAGCCATCGCCGCCTTCTTCGCGGTGCTGTTCCTGCTCCCCACGGTTCTTACCATCACCAATTCCTTTATGTCCTCCTCGGAGATATCCGCCAACTACGGCAAGATCTTTGCCACCACCGATACCGGCGGCAAGGTATACATAGGGGAAAAGGTCAACTTGAAATTCATCCCGGACATGGTATCCTTCAGCCAGTACATCACCGTGCTTTTTAAAAGTCCGGAGTATCTGCTGAAGTTCTGGAATTCCGTGATCCTGGTCGTCCCCATTGTGGTCTTTCAGCTTCTGGTGGCCTCCCTGGCGGCCTACAGCTTTACCAGGTATCGGGGCAAATTTAAAGAGGTTATCTTTTTTATATATATCATTGTTATGCTGATGCCGTACCAGGTGACCCTGGTGCCCAACTATCTGGTGTCCGGCTGGCTTCATATCCTGGATACCAACTGGGCGATCTGGCTGCCGGGAATTTTCTCCCCCTTCGGCGTCTTTCTGCTTACGAAGTTCATGAGAAGGATACCGGTCTCGGTGATGGAGGCGGCCAAAATCGACGGGGCGGGAGAGTGGCAGATTTTCACCAAGATCTGCATGCCTCTGTGCAAAGGGGCCCTCTATTCCATCGCCATCCTGGTCTTTATCGATTACTGGAACATGGTGGAGCAGCCGCTGATCCTCCTGTCTGATCCGGAGATGCACCCTCTGTCGGTGTTCCTCTCCAAGATCAATGCAGGGGAAGTGGGATTGGCCTTCGCTGTGGCCACGATATACATGGTTCCCAGCCTGCTGATTTTCCTCTATGGAGAAGATTATCTGGTTCAGGGAATTACCTATTCAGGCGGAATTAAAGGTTAAGAGAAAAGGGAGGACAACAACCATGAACGAAAATACAACCAAGAGGAGAGAATGGATCAAGAATGTGGCCATCGTGTTTTTGGCTGTGCTGCTGGTTCTGACCTTTTTCTCCAATACCATTATGAATTATTCCCTGCCGGAGGTGGCGACGCAGACGGTCACCTCCCAGAGCATCACGGCCAAGATCCGGGGAACCGGCACCGTCGAGGCCAGCGATCCTTATAATGTGGAGCTTTCCCAGAGCCGCGTAATTGCAAGCGTCGCGGTGCGACAGGGGGATGCGGTGGAAAAGGGCGACGTGCTTTTCTATCTGGAGGATGCGGAGAGCACCGAGTTAAAGGAGGCCCAGACCCAGCTGGATACCCTGCGCTCCAATTATGAGAAGGCAATCCTGACGGCGGACAGCAGCTCTTCGCTGGTGGACGACGTGGAGAGCGGAGACTTAAGCTCCACCGAGTCGAAGCTGGCCCAGATCGACAGCTACAACGCCCGCATCGACAGCCTGACTTCGCAGATCGACAGCTACAACGCCCGCATCGCGGAAATCGACGCCGAGCTTTCCAAGCTGGGCGATGCGACGGTGGACACCTCCGGGGAGCAGCAGGCCGTGAACAATGCCGCGGCGGAGCTGGCTAAGGCAGAGGAACAGCTCACTTCGGCCCAGGCGGCTTTTGAAGCAGCTGAAACGCAGCTGACGGCAGCTAAAGCAAACCAAACGGCCGCGGAAGAAAAACTTGCAACCTGCGAAAAAGCTTATAGCGAAGCACAAAGCATTCTTAACGTTTTATCCGCAAGAAAGCAGGAACTTGAGAAAAAGCAGAGTGAGAACACTATTACACCGGAAGAAACAGAAGAATTAACTGTTTTAAATGGTACGGATGCCGGCAGTGTGACGGCTGCTTCTTTGGCTGCAGCGGATGCACGGAATGCACGGGATGCGGCCAAACTTGAGTTGGATAATATTAAGAAAGCGGACGAGGCAAACGTTGCAGCGGCGCAAAAAACACGGGATGAGGCAAAAGCAGCTTATGACGCAGCATTAAAAACGCGAGATGAAAAAAGTGCTAAGAAGGCCGAGGCGGACCGCAACCTGGCAAACAAGCAGGCCAGCCGCCCGGACACCAGCCGTCAGGACTCTCTGAATAACGAGAAGGCAGACCTGACGTTAAAGGTGAACCAGGCCACCACCCAGAAGACGGAGGCGGAAACCGACCTCCAGGAGCTCTTGGCAGGCTACAGCAAGGAAGTGGATCTGGTGAGCCTGCTGCAGCAGATTCGGGACCAGGAGGAAGTGGTGCAAAAGCTCCAGGAGAGCGCTACCGGCGCCACTGTGGAAGCCCCTGTATCCGGTACGATCTCCCAGCTCAATTATGTGGCGGGGGAGACGACGACTCCCGACCAGCCTCTGGCCCAGATCGTCGTAACGGAGAAGGGCTACACCGTCAAATTCTCCGTTACCAATGAACAGGCCAGACAGATCAGCGTGGGAGACGTGGCTGAGATACAGAATTCCTGGGCCTTTAACGATGTAACCGCCACCGTGGCCGGTTTCCAGAGCGATCCCTCCAATCCCCAGAATCGCCAGGTGGTATTCAACGTGACCGGCGACGTGCAGGCCGGGCAGTCCATGACCCTGTCT
>CALWRE010000047.1 GCA_944383835.1 uncultured Lachnospiraceae bacterium
AAAAACCGCTGATCTCCACGATCATCGCTTCGGCCATCACCGGCATTTTCATCGGCGTCTTTGATATCCGCGCCTACGCCACGGCCTCCTGCTCTTTCCTGACCCTGCCGATCTTCATGGGCGGCGAAATGAGCAACTTCTATCTGGCCTGCGCCGCCGCCGTGATCGCCGTTGTCCTGGGCTTTGTTATCACCTGGATCATCGGCTTTGACGAGGAC
This sequence comes from uncultured Lachnospiraceae bacterium, assembly GCA_944383835.1. Lineage (GTDB taxonomy): Bacteria > Bacillota > Clostridia > Lachnospirales > Lachnospiraceae > RGIG7193. The sequence goes on from CALWRE010000047.1 coordinate 219, forward strand.
TGACAGAGATTCCATAAAAGAAAGGACAGAAAACGCTATGGAAACCAGAACAATTAAGCCTTTTCCCAAGGACTTCCTCTGGGGGAGCGCCACCGCCGCTTTTCAGTGCGAGGGCGCTGCCCACGAGGACGGCAAGGGACTGTCGGTGATGGATGTACGCAAGCAGGATCCCTCCATCTGCAATTATGAGGTGGCCAGCGACCACTACCATCACTATAAGGAAGACGTTGCCCTGATGAAGGAATGCGGGCTGAAAGCCTACCGCTTCTCCATCGCCTGGACCCGGATCTTCCCCGAAGGAAACGGGGCCATCAACCAGAAGGGCGTGGATTTCTACAATAACCTGATCGACGAGCTCAAAGCCGCCGGCATCGAGCCCATCGTAACTCTCTATCACTTTGAATATCCCCAGGGGCTGATCGATCAGTACGGCGGCTGGCTGGACCGGCGAAGCATCGACGATTTTGTAAATTACGCCTGCTTCTGCTTTAAGACCTTCGGCGACCGCGTCAAATACTGGCTGACCATCAATGAGCAGGACCACGTGGTTCACATGCCCTTCCGCCTGGGCTTAAAGGCAGGCAATATCCACGAAACCGAAAAGGCCGGCTTTCTGGCCAACCACAACATGTGCGTGGCCGCCGCCAAGGTCTTTAAGGCCTGCCATGAACTGGTAGAAGGCGGCAAGATCGGTCCCGCCGTCTGCTTCGATATGCTCTACCCTACCACCAACAAGCCTGCCGATGCACTGGCCTGGCTGGACGCCATGGACATCCGCAACTATTATGTGCTGGATATGAACGTCCGCGGCGAATACAACGGCACCTTCCGCCGTTATCTGGAAGACCGGGATATGATGCCGGAAATCCACGAAGGCGATATGGAACTGATGAAGGAAGGCCATCCGGATTTTATCGGATTTAACTACTATGCCTCCAAAAGCATCTCCGCCTTCCCCACCGACGAGGAAAACCAGATCGGAGATATTATCATCAAGCTTCTGCCGGACAAGGAGGCCGGTATCTACCAGGTCGTCAAAAATCAGAATCTCTCTGCCACTCTCTGGGGCTGGGAGATCGACGATATCGGCCTGGAGAGCGTCTGCCGCCTGCTCTGGGACCGCTACCATCTGCCCCTTCTGATCACGGAAAACGGTTTCGGCAACAAGGAGACGCCAAACGAGGACGGAATCGTCATCGACGACGACCGCATCGACTATCTGTCCCGCCACCTGTTCTCCGTCAAGAAGGCCCTGAACGTGGGAGTCGATATCTTCGGCTACTGCAGCTGGTCCTTCATGGATATCGTGTCGGGACACTCCGGCTTTTCCAAGCGCTACGGGCTGGTGCGCGTCAACCGCGAGGAGCATGATTTGAAGGATCTGGCCCGTTCCAAAAAGAAGTCCTTCTACTGGTATAAGGACACCATCGCGCAGAACGGAGATAATATCGGAGACAATATCTGACGCAGCATCCTATAACGCAGGAAAAGGAGTGAATGAATATGCCTGTCGGCGTTATCATAAACTGCCTGGCCGTGCTTACTGGCGGTTTCCTGGGGGCAGCCCTGGGAAACCGCGTTCCCGGCCGGTTAAAAACACAGCTGAATATGGTCTTCGGCCTGTGTGCCCTGGGAATGGGCATCAACACCACCGTACAGCTAGCAAACCTTCCGCCCGTCATTTTTTCCGTTATCGTCGGCACGGGTCTGGGGGTGCTTTTGCATTTTGAGGAGCGGATCACCCGCCTTCTCACCGGCCTGCGAAAGCCCTTCGGCCGCCTGATGCGCGTGGACGGCGCGGCAGATGAAACCGAATACATGGCCGACTTTATCACGGTGCTGGTACTCTTCTGCGCCAGCGCCAACGGAATCTACGGCGCTCTGGACTCGGGCTTTTCCGGAGAGCACACCATCCTGATTTCCAAATCGATCATGGATCTGTTTACCGCCATGATCTTTGCCTGCAATCTGGGGGCTGTGGTCTCCCTGATTTCCATCCCCCAGTTCATCATCCTCGGCCTGATTTTCTGCCTGGCCACGGTGATTTATCCTTTGACCACCCCCGAGATGATCAATGACTTCCGGGGATGCGGCGGCTTTCTGCTGATTGCCACCGGCTTTCGGATCATGAAGCTGCGGGAGTTTCCCGTAGTGGACATGATACCAAGCATGATTCTCATCATGCCGGTAAGCGCCCTGTGGACCAATGTTATCGCTCCCCTCCTGTAGGGGAGCTCTTTCATGGGCAGAAGGCAGGGGACAGCCGGAATTGCTTTCCAAATAAAAGAGCGAAATCGCTTGACGCTCACTTTTGGGCAGGTTAGAATAGAAGTGATGAAAACAGAATACTATTACCAGACAAGCCTTGGAGGAAATCATGGATCAGACTAATTCGTATCAGAGCAAAATTCCGATTGCGCCGCTAAAAATCTGCGCAATGGAAAACTGCATTGACTTTGGCAGAAAGGTAGACGCGCAGATTCGCGCCATCCGTCAGGAGGACGCGCAGGCGGTGGAGGCCAGAAAGGGACAGGTTTCCTTCTATGGTTATGACGCCGACACCTATCTGGTGCAGTGTCGCACCTCGCGCTTTGGCACCGGAGAGGGGAAGGGCCGTCTGATGGACTCCATCCGCGGCACCGATCTCTATATTCTTACCGATGTGATCAATCACAGCCTGACCTACACGGTCTGCGGCCACACCCACTATATGTCCCCCGACGATCATTATCAGGATTTAAAGCGCATCATTTCCATCTGCGTATCCCACGCCCACCGGGTCAACGTGGTGATGCCCTTTCTCTACGAGGGAAGGCAGCACCGCCGCACGAAGAGAGAGTCTCTGGACTGCGCCTTCGCCCTGGAGGAGCTGGTGGAGATGGGAGTCAAGAATATCATCACCTTTGACGCCCACGATCCCCGGATCACCAATGCGGTTCCCCTGCATGGGCTGGACAACTATATGCCCACCTATCAGTTTTTCAAAGCGATCTTTGACCGCGATTCGGAAATCAACATCGACAGCGACCATCTGATGATCATCAGCCCCGATACCGGAGCAATGGACCGGGCGGTCTATTTTGCGAACAACCTGGGCGTGGACATGGGCATGTTCTACAAGCGCCGCGATTACTCGCAGATCGTCGGCGGCAAGAACCCCATCGTAGCCCATGAGTTTTTAGGCTCCAGCGTGGAGGGAAAGACCGTTATCGTCATCGACGACATGATTTCCTCCGGCGACAGCATGCTGGACACCTGCCGGGAGCTTCGGGAGCGGGGGGCCGATAAGGTCATCGTCTGCTGCACCTTCGGCCTGTTTACCAACGGGCTGGACAAGTTTGACGAATATTACGAAAAGGGCTTCATCGACTATGTGGTGACCACCAATCTGAACTACCGCGATCCTGCCCTTCTGACCCGCCCCTGGTATATTGAGGCGGATATGAGCAGCTTCGCCGCCCTGATTATCAATACGATGAACCACGACACCGGCATGAGCGCCGCTCTGGATCCCACCGAGCGGATTCAGAAGCTCCTTGCCGAATACAATTCCCGTGCCAAGGAATTTGTGCAGATGAAGCTGGAGCTGTAAAAACGAATCCAAAAAAGCATATCGATACCAGTACAGGGGGGATTGGCATTAGCCAATCCCCCCTGCGGTTTACAGCGTCGATTTGTCGGCAGCTCCTTTTTCAGATCATCAGCAGCCCGATGCGGTATACGACAAAGGTCACCAGCCAGGCCACAAGGAGCTGGAAGGCTGCCGTAAAGAGCATCCACTTCAGGCTGCCGGATTCCTTGCGGATCGTGCCCAGTGTGGCAGCACAGGGAATGTAAAGCAGGCAGAATACCATCAGGCAGAAGGCATTGAGAGGGCCGAAGCCGATGGCGCCCAGGGCCGAGGCAAAGGCGCTCATCCCCTCCGGCGAGCTGGCATTGACTATGCCAAACAAGACCGCGCAGCTGGAGACGACCACCTCCTTGGCCGATATTCCGGCAATCAGAGCCACCACGATCTGCCAAAAGCCAAGACCGATGGGCAAAAAGACCGGCACCAGCCATCTGCCGATCACCGCGCCGAAGCTCTCGGACATATCGGTCACATAGCCGTCCATACCGAAGTTGAGTACGATCCAGACGATCAGCGTAGCTAAGAAAATCGTCGTCCCCGCCTTGCCCAGATAATCCTTTACCTTTTCCCAGACATAGATCGCCACCGTCCGGGAATCCGGCATCTTGTACTCCGGCAGCTCAATCATCAGATAGTTTACGCTCTTTTTGCGGTCGATCAGATGGATCGCCGCCGAAACCAGGATCGCCACCAGAATGCCGATCAGGTACATGGAATAAGCCGCCAGCATGGCGTTATTGCCGAAAAACATCTCCGCAAAGAGGATGTAGATGGTCAGCCTGGCATTGCAGCTCATAAAGGGAGTCACCAGCATTACCTTGTAGCGATCCCTCTTGTTTTCCAGGGCGCGGGACGCCATAATGGCCGGCACCGTGCAGCCAAAGCCCAGAAGCATCGGGATGAAGGCCTTGCCGGAAAGCCCCAGATGGCTCATGATCCCTTCCATGATATAAGCGACCCTGGCCATGTATCCGCTGTCCTCCAGCACAGCCAGACAGACAAAGAGAATCAGAATATTGGGAAGGAAGGTGACGATCGTCCCCACGCCGGCGATGATACCGTCCACCACCAGAGAGGTAAGGACCGTCCCCACGTTCAGGGCCTGGAGGCCGGCCTCCGCCGCCCCGGAAATCCAGTCGATGGCAATCTCAAAATACCCTTTAATCCAGTCGCCCACGGCAAAGGTCAAAAAGAAAATAAAGGCCATGACCAAGAGGAAAATCGGGATTCCCCATATCTTATTGGTCAGAACCCGGTCCACCGCTTCGGTAAAGATATCCTGCCTCTGCTTGTGAACCAGGACTTCGTCGATAATCTCACCAATAAAATCGTATTTCTGATTGATGATATCCGACTCATAGCTGCGGTCTATCACCTCGGGCATATCCACCGGATATTTCTCCGTAATCTCCTTGTCGCCCTCCAAAAGCTTGAGCGCATGCCAGCGGTAATTCTTCAAATCGGGATAGCGGCGCTTCAGCTCCGGAATAATCTGGTCGATTTTGTCTTCAATCGTATCGGAATAGACCATCGCGTACTCGGAATGATGGTCATGGGCGTGATGGAAGCTTTCCCTGTGGTGATGGATCAGCGCATCCGGAGCCTTGGCGTCCTTATGGTGGGCCGCCGCATGCAAAAGGACGTCCAATCCTCTTCTCTTGCGGGCCGATACCGGAATTACCGGAATTCCCAGCATTTCCGGCAGGCGGTGCAGATCGATCTCCATCCCCCTCTTTTCCACAATATCCATCATATTGAGAGCCAGGACCACCGGCTTTCCCAGCTCCAAAAGCTGCAGCGTCAGATAGAGGCTGCGCTCCAGGGCGGAAGCGTCCGCCACATTGATAATCACGTCCACCTCATCGCTCAGGATGAACTGCCTCGATACCATCTCCTCCATCGTGTAGGAGGTCAGGCTGTATGTACCCGGCAAATCCACCAGATGGATATCCAGGTCGTGGAACTTTACCGCCCCTTCCACCTTTTCCACGGTGACGCCGGGCCAGTTGGCCACCTTCAGGTTGGCCCCGGTATAGGCGTTGAACAGCGTCGTCTTCCCGCAGTTGGGATTTCCGATAAACCCGATGGTCATCTCATTTGCCACTCTGCTCACCGCCCTTCACCTCAATGTTTTTCGTAATGTTATACCCCAGGGCAAAGCGCGTCCCCCGAAGCTTGATAATCATGATTCCCTTTCCCTTGCGGTTCAGAATCGAAATCGGCGTCTGCCTGGTCATTCCCAGGGCCTCCAGCCGCCTTTCCATCTGGAAAGGCAAATGGATTTCCTCGACGATACAGGTATCTCCGATTTTAGCGTCTTTTAACAGCATTGTACGTACCTCCATAACCGGGCAGCAGCCTCAGTCCTGCTCCTGCCCCTCCTCCGTCTCCGGTTCCGGCACTTCGATCTCGTGAATGCGCACATTGTCCAGATAGCCGCTCTCCTCGTCTATGGCAGGAGGGGCCGCCGTCTCCTCCGGTACCTCGGTCTCCGTTTCCTCAGCCGCCGGATTCCACTGCTCCAGCTGGCCCTGGGCCTGCAGGATGATTTCTTCCAGCGAAGAATCCAGCAGGGCAAAGGGGGTCTGCCCTCCGTAGTAATCGCCGACCCAGGCCTCTCCGGCCACATCCCTGCCGATTGCCTGCCCGATTTTCATCGAAAAATAATCCGTCCAGTCGTAGAGGGCATAGGCGATGGCCTGCTCTCCATAGAGAGCAGAATCCTCCGCTCCTGCAGCTATTACCCGCTGCCCGCCGGCAGCCGCGTAGGCCAGGCCCGCGTTCCCATCGGTATAGCCGCCGATTACGTCGCAGCCCAGGGCCGTCAGTTCTTCCGCCCCCAGCTCCTCCGCCTCGGGGAGATACCATCTGCCGGTTATCCCCACCTCCACCACAATATCCGGGTTGACGCTCCAGGCCCCGTAGGCAAAGGCGTTCACCCCGGCTGTCACCTCTTCGTCCCCGCTGCCCTTGGCTGCCAGAAAGCCGATGCGGCCCGAAGAGCTCTGCGCCGCCGCGGCAGCCCCGCACAGGTATTGAACCTGCGCCAGGTGAATTACAAAAGTTCCGGAGTTTGTCCCATTCATCAGGCTGCCGCCCACACAGGCGAACATTACCTCCGGATATTCCTCGGCGATGGCGGCGATCACTGCCTCATACTCCCTGGAACCGCCGAAAATCAGCTGACAGCCCTCGTCCACGCAGGCCAGGATGCTGTCTTCGATCTGCGTCCAGTCCGCCCCCCTGTCATTATACTTCCAAACTAACTGGGACTCTTCCATACCGGCTGCTAAGGCTGCCTCCGTCAGGTCCCGGCGCAGCGACTGCGCCAGCACGTTCCCCTCGTCCTCCGTTCCCAGGAAAACCATCCCCACCTTCACCTCAGAAGGCAGAAGATTGGGGGCTTCGGTCGGCGCCTCTGTTGGAGCCGGCGTTTCGGCTAAGGCCGTCTGGGTCTGCGCAGCTTCGGTCTGGGACGCCGCAGCGGCGCAGCCTCCCAGCAGAAGGATGAAGGCAGCAGACAATAAAATTCCAATTTTTTTCATTTCGTCTTCCTCTGTGCGTTATCGTTTCCACTTGCTTTTTCCAGCTTGCTTTGCTGTATGAAAATCCGTCTTGCCGTCCATAATAAGGCTGCAGCAAAAATTTTTAAAACAAGGAGGAAATCAGCCATGGTGCGATTGGACTGTAATGTAAAAACCTGTATTCATAATGCAGACAACTGCTGCTGCAGAGGGAATATTCTGGTAGACGGCCAGGACGCCCTTACCAAGGATTCCACCTGCTGCGCCAGCTTCTACGAAAAAACCGACGATTCCTATACCAATCAATACGAAACGCCGGATGTTTCCCTGGTGGTAGACTGTGAAGCGGTCAACTGCCGCTATAACGAGAACAACGTCTGCCGGGCAGACCGGGTCGCCATCTCCGGCGCAGCTGCCAAGGACTGCCGACAGACCGAATGCTCTACCTTTGAAACAAGGTAGCTGCTTCTCTCAGGCATACGCCTTGCAGGGCCGGACGATTTTCGCCCGGCCTCCCTGCTTTTCAGCCCGCACTTTCCCCTGGCTGCTTCACGGACTGCTTCAGCTTCACGACGGACAGAAGCCGGTCATTTGCGGCCTCCCGCACCGAAACCGTCCAGCCGTCTTCGCTCTTTGCCGCAAAGCAGGCCAGCTTGTCCCCCAGATGGGCAGCCTTTTTATACATAATCTCTATTTCGCCGCAGTCTTCCGGGGAAGCCTCCTGCGGCAGGGCCTCCATGGCAAAATCCAGATAGCAGAGGTTGTTGACATGGCGGTTGATATCCAGGTCTCTCTTTAAAACCGTATACTCCCAGGTCTTTTTCTCGTCTGCCGCAGGGCGCAGGCGGCCCAAAGGCTCCTCGAAGACAGCCTTGTCCACCGTCCCGTATTCATCCAGCATCCCCTCCGGGATCCGGACCATTCTCTGCGTCGA
>CALWRE010000048.1 GCA_944383835.1 uncultured Lachnospiraceae bacterium
CTCCGTAACCGAACCGGAATCGGGAACCCTTTCTGTGGAGCTTTCTCTGCAAAACTATGGAATGGCGGCGGCATTTGACATGACCAGCCGGCTGGTCATTCTTGATGCGCAGGGAAATGAAGTGTCCTCTGCACCAGCGGGGGATCCCTCTGTATGGTACGCTACAAATCCGGAGGACTACAATGACCGCGAGCAGCTTACGCATACGGTTACGGCAGAACTGACAAAGCCTACACAGGCTGGTGAGTACCGCATTGCGCTGGATCTCCGTTCACAGGTCGGGGCAGCCGCCCGGCTGGACAACAATATCGATTATGATAACGGATACAATATCCTGCACAATTTCACCATATAACGCATGAAAGGGGCATCCCGCCGCCCGCTGGCGGCGGGATGCCCGAAATACGGACGGAAACAGGAGGCGACAAGGGTATGTTCGATATTTTTTCCCTGCCGGATTTTCAAATGCCGGAGGGATTCCTATGGGGTGCTGGTTATGCCGGACATCAGGTGGAAGGAAACAACATTCACTCGCAAAACTGGAAAAAAGAAATCGACCAGCATTATGAAGAGCGGTCTGGCTTGGCCTGCAACAGCTACGAACTTTGGAAAACTGACGTCGATTTAGCCGAGCAGGCCGGTCTTCAAGCATTCCGCACGTCGGTGGAGTGGAGCCGGATTGAACCGGAGGAAGGACATTTCGACCAAAAGGCGGCGGACCATTATGTGGCATTATTTTCCGAACTGAAGTCACGGGGGATCCAAGTGTTCGCAACGATGGTTCATCAGACGCATCCGCAGTGGTTTGAAGAACGCGGCCATTTTACCAAGCTGGAGAACCGTAAATATTTTGAACGGTATTTGGAATTTATTGTGCCGCAGATTGCCCCCTATGTGGACTTTTGGAACGTACTCAACGAGTTTAACCTGTACAACGACGAAGAACATATTCAATTGAAACTTGCCTGTGTACAGTTCCACGCGCTTGGTTATCATGTCATCAAACGCTACTCGGATCGCCCGGTCAGTTCTGCCCATGCATTGGTACAGTATATGGCCAAGCGGCCGTGGGATCGGTGGGACTCCACCCTGGCGCAGTATAACGACCTACGCGACCACGAGTTTTTCTTTCACGCCATGAGGACAGGGGAAATCCTGTATCCGTTCCGCGACGGCATTTATGCGCCGGAGGTAAAGGACACGGTGGATTTCTGGTCCATCAACAGCTATGTGCGGGATCTGATTGATGCCCGGAAAGCCAGCACATGGGGAGAACGCTTTATCTTTAAGAAAATGCAGATGATCCCTCGGGATTTTTATCTGGAGGAATTCAATCCCGAATGTATTGTTAACAATCTTAGCCGGTTGACAGACAAACCGGTCTATATCAGTGAAAACGGCTGCTGCTGCGACGACGATCGTTTTCGTATCGCTTTCATAGCTGTTTATACGGCCGCCGTCTACGAGGCGATCAAGCTTGGTACGGACGTGCGCGGCTATCTGTACTGGTCGTTGCTGGACAACTACGAATGGTCAAGCTATGTGCCGCGATTTGGACTTTATGCGGTGGATCGGAAGACCTTTCAGCGCACCCCGAAACCCAGCGTTTCCTTTTATAGGGAAGTCATCGGTCATAACGGCGTCAGCCAGGAAATCATCCGTCGTTATCTGAATGAAAACCCGACGTTAAAAAGGTAAGGAGATGTTACCAGAATGAAGCTACCAGCGTTATTCAGCGACCATATGGTGCTGCAGCAGGGTAAATTCCTTCCTATCTGGGGAGAAGGCAGCGGAAAAGTCTGCGTACAACTGGGAGATCAGCGGGCCTTTACTATTTGTGAAGATGGTCGCTGGCAATTGACGCTTTCCCCCATGGCCGCCGGCGGCCCCTACACCATGACGGTGCAGGATGAGAATTCCTCTGTCTGCATAACCGATGTAATGATCGGCGAAGTCTGGCTGGCGGCTGGGCAGTCCAATATGGAGCATCCGACCTTTGCCGTAGAAGACGGCCTGGCTTGTGCTGCCGCCAGTGCAAATGAACGTATCCGTTTCTTTACTGTCCCACGACGCACCAAGTCGGATTTCACCGGGCACCACTGGCATTTTGAAAGCGTGGCCGCCGTGGATACCGGCTGGAGCGTGTGTACAGAAGAAACCATGCTGCATTTCAGCGCCATCGGGGCTTTTTTTGCCCAACTGCTGGAAAAGGCGGAACAGACCGCCGTTGGTATTATAAGCTGCAATTTCGGCGGCTCAGGAATAGAGGCATGGATCCCTCGGGAGCCTATTCTGACACACCCGGCGCTTGGAAAGATTCGGGAGCAGTACAATGCCTGTCTCGGAACGCTGGATCTGAAAGCCTATGAACGGCAATACGCCAAATTCGAGGAAGCGGTGGAAGCAGAGTGCCGAACGTGGGACGCATTCGCTTTCCTGAAAGAACACGGGCCTTCCGTGTTTGCCCGAAAAGATCCGTTCCGATGGCCGCCGGAACCGTTTCCCGCTCCTTATTGGCCGAGCTGGCCGGGCGTTCTTTACCGCCATATGGTACATAGGGTTATTCCCTATTCTATCCGGGGCGTATTGTGGTATCAGGGGGAGAATAATGTCACCGACTCAGAAAACTATGACATCTTGTTTTCCCTTTTGGTATCCGCTTGGAGGAGGGCTTGGGGCGACGGGCTTCCCTTTCTCACGGTTCAATTGGCGCCCTTTGGATACGGTTCGCCGGAGGAGTACCCGAAAATGGTTGAACGTCAAATTGCAGCGTCCAGGAGGATTCCGGGCGTGGCAATGATAACCACTTCCGATCTTGGTGAGTGCGACAATATCCATCCGTTAAATAAGCAGCCGATGGCGCAGCGGTTGTTCCTGGCGGCGGAGAGTCAGGTCTATCACAAATCGGTGGAATACAGCGGCCCCATCTATCGGGAGGCACGCCGTATCGGCGAAAAGGTGGAGCTTCGTTTTGATCATGCGGACAGCGGATTGGTCTGTCAGGAAGAGGTGTCCGAGCTGTATATAGCCGACGGGAATGGACAGCTTGTTCCTGCGAAAGCGGAACTTTCGGGAAGCACTATGCTGGTTTGGGCGGAATCGGTTCCCTGCCCGATGGAGGTGCGCATGGGGTTTTGCAATAATTGCACAATCAACCTATATAACGGCGACGGCTTGGTAGCGGCTCCGTTCCGTACAGGGAGGTTTGCAGAATGAATCGGATACGCCGGCTGTATTTGGAGGACTTCGGAATCCTGCCCGACGACGGGCAAAACATGGCGCCCTTTCTGCGGCAGGCCATCGAAGAAGCGCAAGCTCTTCCCGGTCCCTGCGAGATCAGTCTTCGCTTTGGGAATTACGACATCTATGCGGATGATCTGGCAGAAAAAAAGATATTTGTTACCAACACCGATTCCGGAAAGGACGGCGATGAGATCACCCGCCGCTTTGCTGTTCTATTCGACAGCGTACAGAACATTATCTTGAATGGCAACGGCAGTACGATCCGGTTCCACGGTCAGATGACTCTGATGGGTTTGCTGAATTGCCAGGATATTACTCTGAAAAACATGATTTTTGAAACGCCTCATCCCACACTGACAGAAATGACGGTCATCGCTTTGGGAAAAGGATATCTGGACTGCCGGGTTCATCCGGACAGCCGTTACCGGATTCGGGACGGGAAAATCGAATGGTATGGGGAAAATTTCGCCTTTTCCCGCGGGGTTTCGCAGCTTTATGATCCGAAAAGCGGCTTGACCTGGCGTGAATACGGCCCGATGCAGGATGAAAACGCCGTATGGGAGGAATCCTCGGCCGGCGTTCTCCGCCTTTGGTATACAGGAGATGAAAACCAAAACCCCTATGGCGCACAGGTGGGCTATGTATTTCAGATGCGGGATCCCTATCGAAACGAATGCGGTATTCTGGTTTCATCCGCAAAGGGGATTACGCTGAAAAACATTGTCATCCATTATATGCACGAGATGGGCTTCATTGCGCAAAACAGTGAAAACATCTACATCGACGGTCTGCAGGTTCTTCCAAGCCGCGGAAGAACAGCGGCCTGTTCCTCCGACATTCTACACTTTTCCGGCTGTCGTGGGGAAATTGTGATTGAAAACGGATGCTTTGTAGGGGCCCACGATGACACGGTCAACATCCACGGAACGCACCTGCAAATTATGAAAAAAGAGGGTCGCTGTATTACCATACGTTTCATGCATACGCAGACCTATGGTATCGGCGGATTTGAACCTGGCGATACCGTGGCGGCGGTGGATCCGGATACCCTGCTGCTTGCCGCGGAGGCAACGGTCATTTCAGCAAATGAACTGTCTCCGCGGGAAATCTTGCTGGAGTTGGACGGGGAATCGCTGGAGGCTTTCAGCGAAGGAATGATGGTGGAAAACCGAACGGCCGCACCCGCGGTGACTATTCGAGGGAACACATTTGAACGTGTGCCAACCCGCGGTATATTGGTGACTACCTGGCGAAAGGTGCTTATTGAGGACAACCGTTTTTATCGAGTGAAAATGTGCGGGATTCTGATTGCCGACGATGCCCGTTCATGGTATGAATCTGGCAATGTGACTGATGTTACAGTGCGCGGCAATGTTTATCGCAAAGGAGGCGGCGCCTTTTTGCAGGTGCTGCCCGAAAACAGTCTTTATGCCGGCCCTGTCCACCGACATATTATCGTTACAGGCAACGATCTTGAATTTTCCCAAGGCAATGAAACGGTTCTCGAGGCCCGCTGTACGGACGATATCGCCTTTTGCAATAACCGTCTTTCGGGCACCGGCAACGAATGCCGCCTAACTTTTGAAGACTGTGGGAACGTATGCGTACAAGGCAATCTCTTTGCCGGCAAACTGACCGTCATAAACAAGTGACGGAGATATCCGGTCTCCGTACACTTTCTATTTTCATTCCAACAAGGAGGAGTACAAAATGAAAATCGGTACCTGCGTTCACTTGAATTCCCTAGAGGAGATGCCGCAGAAATTCGAAACATTGAAACGAAACGGCTTTGATTCGTGTCAGCTGCTTGCCTGGAAGCCGGAACTGTGGACGCACGAAAACGCTGCACAGTTAGCAGAGTGGCTCAGTCAATATGGGATCACCGTTTCCGCTTTCTGGTGCGGGTGGGAAGGCCCCGCCGTGTGGGATTTTTACGACGGCCAAATTACCCTGGGGCTGGTGCCCCCCGAATACCGGCAGATGCGGGTAGAGACGCTGTGCGCCGGGGCGGATTTTGCCAAGCAGCTGGGAATTTCCGATGTCGTAACGCATATGGGCTTCATCCCGGAGAATCCCAATGATCCGAATTTTAACGGTTTTTGCGTGGCGGTGCGTACCGTGGCGCAGCATTTGAAGGACAACGGGCAGTATCTTTTGTTTGAAACCGGCCAGGAAACGCCGGTGACCATGCTGCGCTGCTTTGAAAAGGTTGGGATGGATAATCTAGGAGTCAATCTGGACACCGCCAATCTGATCCTTTACGGCAGAGCCAACCCGGTCGACGCCCTGGATGTTTTCGGCCGGTATGTCCGCAACATCCACGCGAAAGACGGCTTTTACCCCACCAACGGGCACGACCTGGGACAAGAAGTGCGTCTCGGGGATGGCAAGGTGGATTTCCGGGCGCTGTTTACCAAACTGCGGGAGCTGGGCTACGACTCTTATGTGACGATTGAGCGGGAAATCGACGGCGCACAGCAGGACGAAGATGTATTGTACGCAAAGGCTTTCCTGGAAAATATGATTAACGAAGTATATGGAGGGTGATTCTATGTTGAAGGTTGGACTGGTTGGCGTCGGCGGAATCAGCGGGAACCATATTCCGGCTTGGGAAGAAATGGAGAATGCAGAGCTGACGGCGCTGTGCGATGTCCGTCCGGAGCGGCTGGAAATGTATCCAAATAAACGGCACTATACGGACTTTGAAGAGATGCTGCAAAAGGAACAGCTGGACATTTTGGATATCTGCCTGCCCACCTATCTGCACGCGGATTACGCTGTCCGCGCGATGGAGCAGGGCATTCATGTGCTGTGCGAAAAACCGATTTCTCTGAAAAAGGAGGACGTGGACCGGGTTTACAGCACGGCGGAAAAGAACCATGTTCAGTTTATGGTAGCCCATGTTTTACGGTTTTGGCCGGAATATGCGCAGATAAAGGAGATCGCCGACTCGCAGAGATACGGCAAACTGCTTTCCGGTCACATGACGCGCGTGAGTGAAATCCCGCGTTGGAGCTGGGACGGCTGGATGACGGACGAGGAACGGAGCGGTCTGGTGCCTTTTGATCTGCATATTCACGATCTGGATTTTCTGGTATACGCATTTGGTGCGCCTAAAGCGGTAAAAACGGTTCGTGTCAAGCGCCCGGATCAGGACAGCTTAAGCGCCATTTATGAATACGACGGCGCTTTCATCAGCGCGGAGTCGGCTTGGTATGCTCCGACAGTGCCGTTTATCGCCACATTCCGCTTTCAGTTTGAAAAGGC
>CALWRE010000049.1 GCA_944383835.1 uncultured Lachnospiraceae bacterium
TCATTCTAACAGCTTAAGCAACAAGATGGGTAATTCCTTACTGGCTGTAAGGGGTATTAACCATAAATATATTGTAGTAGAGAGGAAGAAGGAAGAAAAGGGGAACAGAACAGCAGAGATGACAGGAGAAAAAGAGACGGATTTCCGGGTATTGGAGTCATAATTGAAAATTCCTCTTTATATCCGCAGCTGAGCGGATTTCAGAATCTGAAATTTCTGGCGCAGATGCGGGGAGTGATCGGAGACGAAGAGATAAAGGAGGCGATTGCGGCGATGGGACTTGATCCGGACGACAAAAGGCCTTTTCGGAAATATTCGCTGGAAATGAAACAAAGGCTTTTAATGGCACAGGCCGTAATGGAGGAGCCAGCCTTCTTATTTCTTGACGAACCAGTCAACGCCATGGACGCCGAAGGAATACGCCTGGTGAGGGAACAGTTAAGCAGAACCGCCGGGCGAGGGGCGGTTATTTTGCTCGCCAGCCGCAGCAGGGAGGATATTCAGCTATTGTGTGATGAGATATATTGGCTGCAGGATGGAAAAATAATGGAGAAATAGAGGAGGGACAGGGGATGGAGTTGATTTTTTACCTGGCGGTAACCGCTGCGGCTGGGGAAATCCTGTATCGGGGTTATCGGAGAATAGAAGAAAGATGTGCCAGCCGATCAGATCTGATGTACCGGCTGCTGCACGGACTGGTGGCGGCCTTGCTTCTCCTGCCGCCGGCAATCTGTTTGTTGCTCGTCAGATTGGCGGGACTGATCATGGAAAAGGGGGAGGGATATCTGGCTTATCTGAGATATGCGGCGGATATCCTTCTGTACCGTGATATGCTGCATAGGGCGGGACAGATGGCGGTGATTCTTCTGATCGTGGTCTGGCTGACAGGAGCCGGCCAAACCTTCGGGCGCCTGGGCAGCTGGGGGCAGGGGATAAACTGGGGCGATGGCCGGATGGAGGATCGGATGCAGGACCAGATGCAGCAGAAGGCACAGCGGCTGGTGCAGGATATAGCGCAGGATATGGCCGGTGAAATGGGAATCCGGGCGCAGGTATCGGTGCGGCTGATGAGAGGGATTTCTTCGCCGGAGCTGAGGGGAATTTTCCGGCCCATTGTATGCTTGCCGGAGGACTGTCTGCCGGAAACCGGTCTGGCGGAGAAAGAGCGCGGTGAGGAGAGGCTGCGCTGCGTTTTGGCCCATGAGCTGACGCATTATAAGAGCAGAGACCGGTGGTTTCGATGGCTGTGTCTGCTCTATGTCTGTCTGTATTGGTTTGTTCCGGTGTCCCGTCGGCTTTTCGGCGAGCTGGAAAAGTGGGATGAGTATCACTGCGACAGGGAGGTATGTGAAAGCGGCTTGGTAACAAAGGCCGCGTATGTTTGCACCCTCTGTCAGATGGCCTTGGAGCGGCAGCAGAGGAGGGAAAGTGCGCAGGTCTGTCTGGGCAGAGACAGATTCGGCATCGTTGCAAGGCTGAATTATCTGGAAAAAACCGAGGGGGCAGCAGAAAGGCTTACCTGGGAGCCGGAGATCCTGATTCGGGAGGGGATCACGATCTTGCTGCAGATGGGGGCAGCGGCGGCTGCCGCGGGAATCGCCAGCAAGCTGTTTCTGGCTCTCCTGTGAAGCTTTATTGTGAAGGATAAGGATAAAATGGATAACGGTAAAAGAAAGCGGAACTTTTTGTACAGGAGGAGATAGAGAATGCGAAAAAAATTATTATTTTTGCTTGCCTTGCTTGTATTATGCGGATGTTCCAATGCACAGGAAACAGAAATGGATGCTTCTGAGGCGGAAAACATGATCCGCCAGCAGTATTCGGTTGTAGAGCGGCCCACGGAGGTGGCCTTTTCCGGGGGAGACGAAACGATATCACCCGAAATCGACAGCGGCGTGAATGAAAAAGGGCAGACCTATGGCCCGTCGCGGGCGCGCGACAATTATGAAGGCGGATATTACGATTGGGATTTAGTCGCAGTCTTTCAGAACGGTGTGAATGGATTTGTTCTTTATGAGGAATTAAGCGGAGATTATTATTTGGATCCGGCGTCAGGAAGAGAATATGTGCCAATTTACGCTTCCGATGGGGAGACATTGCTGGGCTATTTCTACTTTAACGAGTGATGCGGCAAAGAGGACAGAAGAAGAGGGAAACAATGCAAAAAGGCGGAGACAGCGGGAAATTGTACGGGAAATAATACGGGAAACGGTACAGGAAAGGAGATAAAAACAGATCAAAATGGAAATGAAAAAAAACGGAGAAGAGCGTAAGGAAACGCCCGCATATACAGGGGAGGAAATTGGGTATCGGCAGCAGATGATTATGCAGTGTATCTGGGAGGCGGGGGAAGCGCAGACCGTCAATGAGATCATTGACAGACTGGAGGATAAATGCGGCCAGAGATTTGCGGCGTCCACGATTAACACGCTGATTCTGGGGCTGTTGAAGAAAGGATATCTCAGACAGGGAGAGAAGCGGGGACATGCCTATCTCTATGAAGCGGCAATCAGTGAGGAACGTTTCCGCCAGGAGGAAATCCGCAGATTTCGCCGTATCAGTTTCGGCGGTTCGGCCAGCGGCATGGTAACGGCCCTTTTGAAGGACGAGGAGCTGAACGAGGAAGATATAAGTGAAATTCGCAGAATTCTGGAAAAATACAAAGGCGGAAAGGAAAGGGAAAAGTAAAAGGAAAATGCGAATGCAAATGCGGAAAATGAGGGAAATGCTGAAAAGCCAGTGGTATCTGATGGTGCATTCCGGGGGATTCTGGCTGGCCTTTGTATTGATTCTGGCCTTTACGCTCAGCTCTTTTCTGGGAAATGCAGGGAGGAGCTGGGGGGAAAATGAGCAAAAAATTAGGACGGCGGTGAATATGACGGTGCTGGCCGGCAGCCGCGCGAAGGAATTTGCAGGTCTGACGGCCCTCGTCATTTCTCTGCCCTTCGCCTCGTCCTACATTACCGACAGGCATTATCGGACTGCCGCCTATCTTCTGTCCCGCGGGAACAGAGCAGACTATCTGCGGGCGAAGCTTACGATGTGCTTTATCGGCGGTGCTCTGTTAGTGCTTATTCCGCTCTTAATGGATGCGGTACTGTGCGCGGCCGCATTTCCAAACAACGGAAACTATCTGTTTGGAGAAGAGGGGACGGCTAATTATGCAGGCTTCCTGACGGGGGCAAATCAAACCTATCGGTCTGTCTCTCCGGCCATCTGGTTTTTGCGGCTGTTTCTCATCAGTCCATGGCTGTATTGCCTGCTCTATATTCTGCTGTTTTCTGTTTTTGCCGGGGGAATGAGTATGGTGGTTTTCGCCGTCTCCTGTTGGCTGCCGGTGCACAAAATCTTTCTGATTTTCCCGGCAGGTGCAATTCTTTTCCTGCTCCGGGCAGCGGACGAGCATCTCTTTTTTCAGGCGATGGGGGATTCGGGTACGACTTATGTTAATCTGTCCGTAGTCGATTATTTCCTGCCTTTTAGCCGGGGCGGACAGAGCCCATGGGTTCTCCTGGGCGTAGTCCTTTCGGCGGTCGTATTCTGCGGCATCTCTCTGCGGCATTTACAAAACAAAGAACAGATAGGATGAGGATAAGATAAGGATAAAATGAGAGAATGAGAGACTGGAAAATGTGGGAAAAGCTCTGTGCGGCGGCGAGCCTGCTGGCCGTTACCTTTTGCCTGATCGCGGGGCTTGAGGCCAGAGCCAATAATGAGAACAGCAGGATTTCCGGAATTCGCACCATAGCTGAACTGGAGCAGGCGGATATCCGCCTGGAGGCTGCGCTGGGATATATGGAGTATGCGGCTGCGGCGGCGGAGGAAGAAAAGGTATACGAGAGGTTTACGGCGATGCAGGAGGAATGGGTGAAGGAAACGGAGAATGCGCCGGTTATCCTGCGGGTGAAGCCTACAGAGAGGATTGAGATATCGGGGGAGAGCCTGAAGCAGTATTTTATCGTGGCGGAAGTGATTCGCGGCGGGGAGGATATCGCAGCAGGGCAGGAGGCCAGCGTCTGCTCTCCCCGAATCTGGCAGCCGCAGGACGGCTGGGCAGGATTTGTCTCCCATACAAACCTGATGTATGACGACTGGGAGTATCTTCTTTTTCTGGAGGCTTCGCCTCTCAACGCCTATCAGGAGGAAACGGAATTTTTCTGGTCCGAGGGGAACAGTCTGTTTTCCTGCATTCGGCTGGGAGAAGAGGAAACGGAAACGCTGCCGAATCTGGGAGGGCCTTTGGAGAAATACCGAAGCTATGCCTTTTTTGCCGTGTCGGCTCGTCTCGTTCAGCTGACGGAAAATATACATGCCAGACTGATCGGCTATACGGTCCGTTTGAGTAAAGGGGCGGAAGAGGTGCGTGAGCCGACAAGAAAATTCCCGGTTGACAAAAATTCTGTTTTCCTTTATCATGGGATTTAATCTTCAATCATTTTAGCAATTTAAAGAGCTGCCGCACCGATTGGGGCAGAAGGGAAAGACAGATTTTCGCCGGGACAAGGGAGTCTATTTGAGGAACAGACCAGTCCGACAGCGAGCAAAGAGGAGCTGCCAGCCTGGATTACTTTAAGGGCCTCGTTCTGAGCATTTGGAACGAGGTCCTTTTCCTTTTTGGCAAACCCCGGCATCGGAGCGGGGCGTAAGATATTCGGCGCAGGGGAGGAATGTGAGATGGTCAAAGGAGCCCAGGCTCTGATCGAGAGTCTGAAACGAGAAGGAGTTACCCATGTGTTCGGCTATGCCGGCGCCACGATCTGCGAGGCGGCGGACGCTTTGGCTGCGTCAGATATCGGTTATACTTTGGTGCGCACGGAGCAAAATGCCGGCCATATGGCCTCCGGCTATGCCCGCATGAGCGGGAAGGTGGGGGTCTGTATGGTTACCTCGGGCCCTGGCGCGACCAATCTGATCACAGGAATCGCCACGGCGTATATGGATTCGATTCCGATGGTGGCCATCACCGGCCAGGTGGAGAGCCATCTTTTGGGCCGCGATATTTTTCAGGAAGTAGATATCACAGGGGCCGTTGCGCCCTTTATCAAGCACAGCTATCTGGTAAAAGATGCGCGGGACATTCCCCGCATTGTCAAAGAGGCCTTTCACATCGCCTCGACGGGCCGTCAGGGCCCCGTTCTCATTGATATTCCCAGCGATATTCAGAAAAAGGAAATTGATCCGGTCTATCCGGAAACCGTTGACCTGCGCGGGTATAAGCCCAGCTATAAGGGAAACGTCGTGCAGGTGCGCAGGGTGGTGGAGGCCACAGAAGAGGCGAAGCGGCCGGTGATCTGTGCCGGAGGCGGTATTTTCAGCGCCGGGGCCAGGGAGGAATTAAAGAAACTGGCGGAGAGCGCCGGGATACCGGTGGTGACGACGATGATGGGCCTGGGAGTTCTGCCCACGGATCATCCGCTGAATATGGGAATGATCGGATCCTTTGGAAACACCTGCGCCAACAAGGCTCTGGCGAAGAGCGACCTGCTGATTCTGGCAGGGGCCAGGGTGGCCAACCGGGCCATCCTTTCGCCCACGGAGATCGGCCGGAGGATGCGGACTGTGCACCTGGATGTGGATCCGGCGGAGATCGGCAAAAATGTCTCCACCAATATTCCGGTGGTGGGGGATATCCGCTGCATTCTTGGTCAGATTCTGGAGCATGAGCCGAAGGTGGATTCGGGCGAATGGATAAACGCCCTGCAGGAAAAGCGGAGGGAGGAGCTCGCGGCCGAACTTCCCCGGCTGAAAGCGGGGGTTCATCCGGGCAAGGTGATGCACAGCCTGGGCTTCCAGATGGACGAAGACGCCTGCGTCTGCGTGGATGTGGGACAGAACCAGATCTGGGCCTGCAAATATCTTCCTCTCCATAGCGGACGTTTCTTAACCACCGGCGGCCTGGGAACCATGGGCTATGCCCTGCCGGCTGCGATTGGGGCGAAGGTGGCCTGCCCGGACCGGCAGACCGTGGTGGTCTGCGGCGACGGCGGCTTTCAGATGGCTTTCAATGAGCTGGCAACTCTGGTCAGCCAGGGCAGCGACATTAAGATTGTCCTGCTGGAAAATCATGTGCTGGGGCTGGTCAATGAAATTCAGAAGAAATCCTACAGCGGCCCCTTCGGGGTCAATCTGGATGGTTCGCCCGATTTCGAGCTGCTGGCCCAGGCCTACGGCATTGCCTTTGGCCGCGTGGAGGACGACGATAAGATCGATGAGGCGGTCGGGCAGATGCTCGCCCATCCGGGGCCCTATATTCTGTGCTGCAGCGTAGACCCCGATACGACTACCGGCGACTGAGAGGAGGATGGCCATGAAAAAGATTATATCGGTGCTGGTGGAGAACCAGGCGGGCGTCCTGAACCGGATTACCGGGCTGTTTTCCCGCCGCGCCTTTAACATTGAGAGCCTGGCTGTGGGCGTTACCGACGACAAGAAGATGTCGCGGATTACGATCATCGTGGACAGCGGCAACAATGTGGTGGAGCAGGTGGAAAAACAGCTGAACAAGCTGGTGGATGTGATTAAGGTCCGTACCATCGAGGAAAATCATATGATCGGCCGGGAACTGATTTTGATTAAGGTTTCGGCCAATACCCGGACGCGGCAGGATATATTGAACGTGTGTCAGATTATGGGCGGCAAAATCGATGATATTTCCCCCACTTCGATGACGCTGGAGCTGTCGGACACCACGGAGAAGGTGGATCTCTTTGAAGAGCTTCTTCGTCCCTTCTCCATTTTGGAGGTGGCGCGTACCGGCCTGGTCGCCCTGCAGAAAGGGCACGGCGCAATCTGATTCACCGCGATGGGGTCGCGATTCGATTAACGGCAAAGGAGAGGAATAGTATTGAAGGTAAGAGCAACACAGGCCATCATGGAATGTCTGCTGGAGCAGGGAGTGGATACGGTATTCGGCTATCCCGGCGGCAGCATTTTGAATCTCTATGATGAGCTTTACAATTATCAGGATAAAATTCATCACTATCTGACGGCCCACGAGCAGGGGGCGGCCCATGCGGCCGACGGCTACGCAAGATCCACCGGCAAGGTGGGAGTCTGCTTTGCTACCTCCGGCCCAGGGGCGACCAACCTGACCACGGGGATTGCCACGGCCTACTATGATTCATCGCCGGTGGTCTTTATCACCTGCAATGTGACCGAGGAGCTTTTGGGAAAGGATTCTTTTCAGGAGGTGGATATCACCGGAATCGCGATGCCGATCACCAAGGCGACCTACCTGGTGCGGGAGGCCCAGACCATACCGGATGTGATGCGGGAGGCCTTTGCGGTGGCTGCCTCCGGCCGGCCCGGCCCGGTGCTGATCGATTTTCTGAAGAATGTGACGGCCCTGAACGTGGAGATCGATTACGAGCCCCTTCCCAAGCAGAAGCATATCGAGGAGGGGAGGCTGGCAGCTTTGAATGCCCGGATGGGATGGGGGATTCGAACCCCTGAACCGAATCTGGAGGACGTGGATAAGCTGGTTTCCTGGATTAAGGAGGCGAAGAAGCCCTTTATTATCTGCGGAGGCGGTGTGGTCCGCGGCCGGGCCCATAAGGAGTTCACCCGCTTTGCGGAGAAGATGGACGCCCCTGTCGCCATCACCCTGATGGGAGGAGGCGGATTTCCGGGGGATCATCCTCTGGCCACCGGCATGATCGGCATGCATGGTTCCCAGGCCTCCAATATTGCCTGCGATACCTGCGACCTGCTGATTGCGGTGGGCTGCCGCTTCTCGGACCGGGTGGCCCTCGATCCTCGGAGCTTTGCCTCTCAGGCCCGCATCGTGCAGATCGATATCGACCGGGCGGAGATTGACAAAAACGTAAAAACCGATCATCATATCATTGGGGATGCAAAAAAGGTGCTGGAGCTTTTGAATAAGCGAATCGGCCGTTATAACCACAGCGGCTGGAAGGCGGAGGTCTTCTCCCACGATACTCATGTGCCGGTGAAGGAGAGCGACCATATGACTCCGGACCAGGTGCTGCGCACGATCTGCAGCAAGGTGCCTAAGGATACGTTTGTGGCCACCGATGTGGGCCAGCATCAGATGTGGAGCATCCAGCATTTTCATTTCACCTATCCCGGCCAGCTGCTCACCAGCGGGGGCTTTGGCACAATGGGCTTCGGCCTGGGAGCTGCCCTGGGCGCTAAGGTGGGCAATCCCGATAAGCTGGTGCTGCATATGACCGGAGACGGCTGCTTCCGGATGAACGGACAGGAGATGGCGACGGAATCCCATTACGATATTCCGGTGATCACCGTGGTATTCGACAACCGTACCCTGGGGATGGTCAGACAGTGGCAGAACCTGATTTATCACAAGAGATTCAGCCAGACCGACCTGGATTTTGCCCCGGATTTCGTAAAGCTGGCGGAGGCCTACGGCCTGAAAGGAGCCAGGGTGGAAAACCTGGAGGAGCTTGCGGCCGCAATGGACGAGGCCATCGCCTGGGGTCATGGCTATGTGATCGACTGCAAGATAGATACCGATGAGATGGTTCGCCCTATGGTGGGCGGCGGCAGTCCCATCACCAATTTCATGCTGACATAAGGGAGGCGTTTCGATGAGTACGGAGAAAAAACCCTATACCCTTTCTATCCTGGTGGAGGACACGCCCGGCGTTTTGTCCCAGGTGGCAAGGCTGTTTTCCCGCAAGGGATATAATATTGAGAGCATATGCGCAGGGGCAACCACTCATCCCGGCGTGACCCGGATATCGGTGGTGACCATCGGCGATGAGAATATGATTACCCAGCTGGCCAGGCAGCTCAGCAAGCTGCTTCTGGTGATATCGGTAGATGTGCTGACCGGGGAGGACTCGGTGCAGAGAGAGCTTTTGCTGGTCAAGGTCAATGCGCCCGACAAGGACAGCAGGGATTCGATCATACAGATTGTAAACGTATTCCGTGCCAATATCCTCGATATGGCGAAGGATACGCTGACGATAGCCGTTCTGGGAACGGCGGACAAAAACCAGGCCATTCTGGGGCTTTTGGAGGAGTTCGGCATCCTGGAGACGGCGCGGACAGGCATGGTTGCCCTCGAGAGAGGCCGCAATAACATACATGAACATAATAAGCTTAAGGAGGAGTATAATTATGGCAAAACTGTATTATGAGAAGGACTGTAATCCGGATATCCTGGCGGGCAAGAAGATTGCGATCATCGGCTATGGCAGCCAGGGCCACGCCCATGCCCTGAACCTAAGAGACTCTGGCTATGATGTTATCGTCGGCCTGTATAATGGTTCTAAGAGCTGGAAGGTGGCCGAGGAGGCCGGCTTTACCGTTATGACCACGGCGGAGGCGACAAAGGCCGCCGATGTGATCATGATCCTGATCAACGACGAGAAGCAGAAGGCTATGTATGATAAGGACATTAAGCCCAATCTGACGGCCGGCAAGGCCCTGGCTTTCGCCCACGGCTTCAACATTCATTTCGGGCAGATCGTGCCGCCGGCCGCCGTGGATGTCTTCATGGTAGCGCCCAAGGGACCGGGCCACACCGTCCGCAGCCTCTATGTGGCTGGCAAGGGCGTACCGGATCTGATTGCCGTATACCAGGACGCTTCCGGTCACTGCAAGGATATCGGACTGGCCTATGCAGCCGGCATCGGCGGAGCCAGGGCCGGCATTCTGGAGACTACTTTCAAGGAGGAGACCGAGACCGACCTCTTCGGCGAGCAGGCTGTGCTGTGCGGCGGCGTCGTGGAGCTGATGCGGGCTGGTTTTGAGACGCTGGTGGAGGCCGGTTATCAGCCGGAGAGCGCTTACTTCGAGTGCGTGCATGAGATGAAGCTGATCATCGACCTGATCAACAAGGGCGGCATCGCCATGATGAACTATTCCATCTCCGATACAGCCGAGTACGGCGAGTATGTCAGCGGCCCCCGCGTGATCACCGCCGAGACCAAGAAGGCCATGAAGGGAATCCTGAGCGATATCCAGGACGGCTCCTTTGCCCGCAACTGGATCCTGGAGAACCAGGCCGGCCGTCCTTACTTCAATGCAACCCGCCGGATCAACAGCGAGCATCCGGTGGAAAAGGTGGGCGCTGAGCTCCGCCGCCAGATGCTGTGGGCGGAGGATACGGATCCAGATAAAGCATCGAATTAACGCTCCGCGGCACGCTTGCGCTCGATTGGCGACGCAGCGGTACTAAGGGTGCAGCCGTGCCATACGGCCCGCCTGCGCCCTAAGTACCGGCGTCGCCAAACGGCCTCGTCGCGTTAATGTCTGCTGCGGAGGATAGGCGGAGCAGATTGGAGGGATGCCTCAACAGCGCTGCTGCGTCACTGTCTGGAGTAGGATGGGGTGGAGCAGGTTGGAGGGATGCCTCAACAGCGCTGTTGCGTCACTGTCTGGAGTAGGATGGGGCGGAGCAGGTTGGAGGGATGCCTCAACGGCGCTGCTGCGTCACTGCCGCAGGCGAGTTTGTTTCAGGAGAGAAAGGTTTGGGAGGAAATTGGATATGCTGAATTCTTATCAGGTGACGCAGGGAGTGGACCGGGCGCCGAATCGGAGCCTGTTTAATGCCCTGGGTTTTACGAAGGAAGAGCTGGAGCGGCCGCTGGTCGGAATTGTCAGCTCTTATAATGAGATCGTGCCGGGCCATATGAACCTGGACAAGATTGTGGAGGCGGTGAAGGCCGGAGTCAGGTTGGCCGGAGGAACCCCGATTGAGTTTCCGGCCATTGCGGTCTGCGACGGCATTGCCATGGGACACGTCGGGATGAAGTATTCCCTGGTATCGAGGGATTTGATTGCCGACTCCACCGAGGCCATGGTGATGGCCCATCAGTTTGACGCCCTGGTGATGATTCCTAACTGCGATAAAAACGTACCTGGAC
Organism: uncultured Lachnospiraceae bacterium; assembly: GCA_944383835.1. GTDB lineage: Bacteria > Bacillota > Clostridia > Lachnospirales > Lachnospiraceae > RGIG7193. Next base: position 10,854 of record CALWRE010000049.1, read on the forward strand.
TTTTGATGGCGGCGGCGAGAATCAATATTCCGACCATTTTCTGCTCCGGCGGACCGATGCTGGCTGGGCATTTAAAGAATGGAAAACGCACCTGTCTTTCCCATATGTTCGAGGCGGTGGGAGCCTATCATGCGGGAACCCTCGATGAAGACGGGGTGGACGAGTATGTGGAGAACGCCTGTCCCACCTGCGGCTCCTGCTCCGGCATGTATACGGCTAACTCGATGAACTGCCTGACCGAGGTGCTGGGGATGGGCCTTCGGGGCAACGGAACGATACCGGCGGTTTATTCGGCGCGGCTGCGTCTGGCCAAGCATGCCGGTATGCAGGTGATGGAACTTCTGAAAAAGAATATCCGTCCCAGAGATATCATGACGGCGGAGGCCTTTGAGAATGCCCTGACGATGGATATGGCTCTGGGCTGCTCCACCAATTCCATGCTGCATCTGCCGGCTATCGCCAAGGAGGCCGGCGTACATATTGATCTGGATATCGCCAATGAAATCAGCCGCCGCACGCCGAACCTGTGCCACCTGGCCCCTGCCGGAGAGACCTATATCGAGGATCTGGATCAGGCCGGCGGCGTATATGCGGTCATGAAGGAGCTGACCAAGAAGGGACTTCTCCACACCGATCTGATGACCTGCACGGGGAAAACCATCGCAGAAAACCTGGAAGGTGTGGAAAACTTAGATGAAAATCTAATCCGTCCCATTGATCATCCTTACAGCGAGACGGGAGGAATTGCCGTATTGAAGGGCAACCTGGCTAAGATGGGCTGCGTGGTGAAGCAGAGCGCAGTCGCTCCTGAGATGATGGTTCATGAAGGTCCGGCCCGCGTCTTCGACTCGGAGGAGGAGGCAATAGCCGCCATCTATGGGAAAAAGATCGTGCCGGGGGATGTGGTGGTCATCCGTTATGAAGGACCGAAGGGCGGCCCTGGCATGCGGGAGATGCTCAATCCCACCTCCGCCATCTGCGGCATGGGCCTGGGCGAGAGCGTGGCCCTGATTACCGACGGACGGTTCTCCGGAGCCACCAGAGGGGCAGCTATCGGCCATGTTTCCCCGGAGGCGGCGGAAGGAGGGCTGATTGCCCTGGTGGAAGAGGGGGATATTATCTCCATCGATATTCCGAATTGCCGGATTGAGTTAAAGGTATCCGATGAAGTGCTGGCAGCGAGAAGGGCTGCCTGGAAGAAGCCGGAGCCTAAGGTAAAGACCGGTTATCTGGCCCGGTATGCAAAGATGGTATCCTCGGCGGCCGAGGGAGCGACCCTCAGCTGAGAATAATAAAAGAAGAGTGACGGAAATAAGAATAAAAGAAGGCTGTGACGCAGATGCTGAGCGCAAAAGGAGGCATCGAGGCACAGCCTTCTTTGTATGCTGTCTCCCAGATTTTGTCTGTTATTTTCTGGGTTGAGAAAAAAATTACTGTTTTTATTGTGGTAATTTCTTAGGTTGCTCCGCTATTTTGGGATTGTTATAATAAGGTCAGACAGAGGTGAAGAACATGTTAAATGCTCGAGAAAAGCTTATTTTGAAAAACTTGCTGCACCATAAGTACAGGCGTGCTAAAGATTTAGCAAACGAATTGAATTTAAGTGAAAAGACTGTGCGCATATCCCTTAAAAATTTGGAACGCTTGCTAAAAAAGAATGGCGCTGAAATTATATCCAAAAGCGGCAGCGGATATTACCTAAACGTTTTTGATGCAGAAAAGTTTAATATGCTTTTAGAAAATATGGATAGGGAAGAAAAAAGCACGGTATTGCCGGAAGAGCGGATCCAGGAACTTCTGCGCAGACTGATCTTTCATGAAAAGGTAATAAAAGACGCCATTTGCGATACATGGTTTATCAGCGAAAAAACATTTCAAAATGATTTAAAAGCGCTGAAAGACAGGCTGAAGGCATACGATCTGCAAATTGGAAACCGTCAAAATAAGGAATATTATCTGGAGGGTTTGGAAAATAACATTCGCCGCTGCACAATAGAAATGCTTTCTCTGCATAACCTCATCCAGTCTCCGGATTATCAGAGCGTAAAAGATTGCGTGCTGTATTATCTTGATTTTTATCACTTTAAGATGTCAGATTTGGCAATAGAAAATTTGGTAAAGTATCTGATCATTGCAATTGTACGCATTCAAAACAACCATTGTATTTTGATTCCCATAGCATCGGACGATATTCATGAAAAAGTGGAATTTCAGATTGCCAGCGGAATTGCATCGGCGATATCCAGCAAATACAACATCATATTTTCACTGCTGGAGATTGAATATTTAGCGATTCACCTGATATCGAAGAAAACCAATGAAAGTTATTCCAATTTTATTGTTCGGCAAGATATAGATTCTTTGATAACAGAAATATTGGAACTGATCTATAAAACCTTCCGGTTTGACTTGCGGGCTGATTTTGAATTGCGTGTCACCCTCTATCTGCATTTTGAGCCAATGGTGAATCGTCTGATTTACGGGCTTACCATGGAGAACCCCATTTTAAATGAGGTAAAGGAGCGTTATGCCTTGGCCTATCAGATGGCGGTGGTAAGCGATACCGTTATAGAAAAAAGATATCACAAACATTTAAGCGAAGATGAAATCGGCTATGTTGCCATGTATTTTCAGCTAGCGCTGGAAAGAAAAAAGGATTTTGTACAAAAGAAAAGAGTATTGATGATATGCAATCTGGGGAAAGTGAGTTCCTCTATGATGAAATATCGATACATGGAAATGTTCAGCGAAACAATAGAAGCGATCGATACCTGCGGCATACATGAACTGAAGAAAATAGATTTAAACCAATACGATTACATTTTATCCACGATCCATATTGAAGAAAGGATGCCGATTCCTGTTTTGGAAATCAGCTTTTTCGCGGATGAGCAGGATGTGGAAAAGATCCGAAAAAACTTAAGCCGAAACGATTCTCAGTATAGTTTCTTTGACAGCTCATTATTTTTCAGCCATTTAAAATGCAGTACAAGGGAAGAGGTTCTTCATTTTATGTGCCGTGAATTAAGCGATCATGAGGGATATGAAAAGAATCTGTATACATCGGTCATGGAAAGAGAAAACCTCGCCAATACGGATTACTGCTATCGGATGGCGATACCCCATCCTACAGAAATGTTCGGTAAAAGAACTATCTGCTGCGTGGGAATTTTAGATAAACCGATTTTTTGGGATAGACAATTGGTACAGCTGGTCATGCTGATCTCCATTGCCGAGGATAACAGTAAAAAGGATTTTCTGCAACTGTTATCGAAATTCAGCGTTAATAAAAATAAAATAAAGAAGCTGATCAAAACCCAAAGCTATGAAAATTTCCTGGAAATTATGAAAGAAACAAGTAGAGAAGTGAGGAGTGAGGAAAAGTGAACGAGCAGAATTATGAACTTTCATTTGGTTTGATTTTGCATGCCAGCGAATCAAAAAACAATTCTATGCTGGCCATGCAGAAAGCCAGAAAAGGCGATTATAAGGGAGCTAAGGAATTGTTGGAGAAGGCGAGCGACGAATTGCAGACAGCGCATCAGATGCAGACGGATCTGCTGTGTGAAGAAGCGAAAGGACAAAACCTTCCGTTTAGTATTATTTTAGTGCATGCGCAGGATCATCTGACAATGGCAGCATTGACATATGATTGGGCAGAAGAACTAATAGAATGGAGCTTATTATTAAAGAAGGAGGAGGAATAAGGTGAACATTTTATTGGTATGTCAAATGGGGGCTTCTACTGGAATCCTGGTAGAAAAAATGAAAGAAGCGGCAAAAAAGGAGGGAGGTGATTATAAGATTTGGGCTAACGATATATATTCCGTAAAAAGCGAATTAAATAATTGTGATGTTATCTTGCTGGGTCCGCAAATCAGGCTGCAAAAAAATAAAATTCAAGGTATGGTGGGAGAAAGTGTGCCTGTGGAGGTGATTCCTCCCGTTGATTACGGCAGGTGCAATGGAAAAGCGGTTTTAGAATTTGCAAAGAAAATTGCAAAACAGGAGGTGGAAAAATGACAAAAGCGATCGACGCTGTAAGTAAGGTATTGGAACCATTTGCAAATTTCATGAATAACAATAAATTCATGACAGTAATCCGGAATGCCCTTGCGCTGACAATTTCCATGATTATGATTGGTTCTTTTGCCACATTATTTGATTTGGTGCTTTGCTCTGAAAATGGATTGGCAAAATTTATCCCAGTATTAGCTAATTATTCAAATATTTTTACGATGATCAATTATGCCTGTGTAAGCTGTCTTTCGTTATTTGTGGTTTTTTTGATTGGCTATCAGCTGGGAGAAATGAATCGCCAGAAACCTTTTATAACGGCGCTTTTAGCGATGGCCTGTTTCATGGTTCAACTGGATACGGAAACATTGTCAGGTCAATTGGGGGCGGGTTCGCTGTTCCTGGCAATATTGGTAAGCGTTTTGTCGGTTCAGATATTTACCGGACTGATGAAATTTGAAAAAATTAAGATCAAACTTCCAGCAACTGTTCCGTCGACGATTGCGGATCAATTTAATTCTATTATTCCGGCAGCTATTACGGTGATTTTATTCGGAACCGTTTCTGGAGTTATAATTACCCATTTTGCAGTATATACAAACGATTTGATTTATAGGTTTATTCAAGCTCCTTTTCTAAACTTAGCGGAATCTCAGCTTGGAATAACCATCATTGTAATAGCGATTATGCTTTGCTGGTGGTTTGGCCTGCATGGAAATATGGCGATGAAGCCAGTCGTAGAGCCGCTTTTTGCTGCCAGTCTGGCAAGTAATATGACGCAGATTGCTGCCGGAGAAGAGGCTACACATTTTGCAACCAAGGCGTTTCAGCATACTTTCTATTCGTTGGGAGGTACGGGAATTGTAATTTCCCTGGCAATTGCTATACTGTTTTTTTCAAAACGGGAAGATTATAGAGAGGTTACAAAAGCTTCGTTTATTCCCCTTCTGGTCGGTATCTCTGAGCCAATGGTTTTTGGAATTCCGATTATGTTAAATCCCTCTTTTTTGATCCCTTTTATATTGGCACCGGTGGTTTCTGTCAACATAGGATATTATCTCTGCCAGACCGGTTTTTTGAAGAATTCGGTTTTAGTATTTAATGGATCTGTACCGATTGGACTTCAGTCCTTTATGGAATATGGCGGGCAATGGCAGTCAATTGTAGCTGTGGTGATCGTCATTGTTGTAAGTATTTTAATATATACGCCGTTTGTAATTATGGACAACAGAAATAAGAACAAGGAGGATGCAAATGAATAAGCAGGGTGTAAAAATCGTAACAATTGGAGGCGGTAGCAGCTATACGCCGGAATTGATGGAAGGTTTCATTAAGAGATATGAAAAAATGCCCATTCGTGAAATTTGGCTGGTGGATATTGAGGAGGGGAAAGAGAAACTTGAAATTGTGGGGAAAATGGCGCAGCGGATGTGGGATGCATCTGGGTATGACGTGAAGGTTTATCTGACTCTCGACCGCAGGGAGGCCTTGAAGGACGCGGATTTTGTTACGACTCAGTTCCGGGTGGGACGTTTGAATGCCCGAATCAGGGATGAAAGGATTCCGCTCTCCTATGGGATGATGGGGCAGGAAACCAATGGAGCAGGGGGGATTTTTAAAGCACTGCGTACGATTCCTGTTATTTTGAGCATTGTTGAGGATATGAAAGAGCTGTGTCCGAATGCATGGCTGATCAATTTTACCAATCCCAGCGGAATGGTCACGGAATCCGTACTGCGCTACGGCGGCTGGGAAAAGATCATTGGCCTATGCAATGTCCCTGTCGGGCTGATGCTGAAAGAGCCGCCGATGCTGAATCTGACGCAGGATGATGTGGTGTTTAAATTTGCAGGCTTGAATCATTTCCACTGGCACAAGGTATTTGACCGCAATGGCAATGATATTACGAGGGATATCATTGATAAAATTGTGGAAGGAAAAGTAGATACAGGAACTCCGGCGAATATCAAAGAATTGCCGATCTATCGGGAGCAGCTGTATCAGATGAACATGATCCCCTGCGGCTATCATCGCTATTATTATCGGTATCAGGAAATGCTGGCGGATTTGCTGAAAAATTATGAGAATAACCAATGCCGCGGTCAAGTGGTAAAGCAGGTCGAGGCGGAATTGTTTGAATTGTATAAAAATCCGGATTTGAAAGAAAAACCGGAACAGCTGTCCAAACGCGGCGGTGCGCATTACTCGGATGCAGCATGCGAAACGATCGTGTCCATTTATACAAACGGCAATACCCATCTTGTGGTGACAACGCGAAATAATGGGGCTCTCCCGGATCTGCCTGCAGACTGTGCGGTGGAAGTATCCGCCTTTATCGGGGCGGCAGGTGCCAGAGCGATTGCTTTCGGGCCGCTGCAGCCGGCGCAGAGAGGATGGCTCCAGGTAATGAAGAATATGGAGCTGTGTGTGGAAGAAGCGGCAGTAACCGGAGACTATGGCCTGTTGCTGCAGGCTTTCATCCTGAATCCGCTGATCCCTTCCGGCGATGATGCCAGACGGGTGATGGATGAACTATTAGTAGCCCATGAGAAATATCTTCCTCAATTTGCGGATAAAATTCAGGAATTGAAAGAAAAAGGCGTAATGCCTAAGGATCCCGTTGCCCGTAAACTGATGTAATGATTTAAAGATAAAAGAGCGCGCTACCCTCTATTTGGATAGTGCGCGCTCTCTTTATCTGTCTTTTTACAGCATCGTGACGATTGCGGCTTCTCAGTCGGCCAGCTTCATACCGGCTAACTGCACCAGCGTGCGAATCGTATCTCTGGAAATCATCTTCCCCTTATATTCAATCAGCCCTTCGCGTGAGCCGGTGAAAATATCAGAATCCTGGTATTTTTTCAGGATAATGCAATCCTGATCTACGAAAATTTCCAGCGGGTCTCTCTCCTCGATCTGGAATGTCCTGCGCAGTTCGATAGGGAGAGTGATTCTGCCTAGTTCGTCAAGTCTTCTGATTACTCCTGTAGGTTTCATATATTACCTCCTGCCCAAGTATAAGATTATTTATACTATTCAGACTATCACAAACAACGGAAAAATGCAATTACATTGACTTAAAATTTTATTAAATCTGTCAGAAAATGTTGTTTTTTATCAAGGAAGAACAAAAGGAAATATTTTTTGCGGCTATATTTGGCTGATGTTGGTATTTTCAGCTCAGGCAAGGGAACCCATCGGATCCCAGGGCTGGAGGAGGACGGGCTCGCTTTCGTACTCCGCCAGGAAGTCTGCCGGCAGATATTTCTTGTTTACCACCACCTGATAGGTATATTCGTCAAACCAGCGGTCGGTCATTACATAGTAGCCGTCCTTGCCGGGCTCCTTGCCCCAGCTGTTTTCTACCCTCCAGCGCAGGGGCTTTCCCTCGTCGTCCAGATCCACGCCCATGAATACCATGGCGTGGGTCATCAGGCTCTGACCGTAATCCAGGCGTTCCGCCTTATCCATGGTAAACGACAGGTTGAAAAGCTCCTCCCGGTCATAGAGGTCTAAGTCCATGATGCCGGTTTCGCGGCCGGAGGATTTGCCTACGTCGCAGCCAAACCAGACGGGACTGCCGTCCTTCATCTGGGCGATGGCCGCTTTTTTCAATTCCTCGATGGGCAGATTCAGATAGCGGACCGGGCGGCCTTCGGTCACATTGCCCAGGAAACGGACGCTGTAGGAGCGGTGATAGGGCTTATCCTTTGTCGGGGCGTTGATCAGGCTCACATAGTCGTCCAGATTCCAGCCCACATACTGCTCAAAAAACTGGAGAGGGGTGAGATTCCAGCCGCGGATAAAATGTCCGTCTTTATCGGTGACCTCAAAATCAAAGGTTTTCGGAGGCTTGCCCAGGCAGATGCACAGGAGGCGGTATACCTCTTCCATCATGGCCGTCTTTTTCGCCTTCAGCTCTTCGAGAGAGACGCCTTTGTCGTGGGCGCTTCGCAGGATGCAGGCGTCCTCCCGCAGCTTTTCCGTCAGGATGGAGGCCATTTCACGGGTGGCGGAGGAAGAGACCGATTCCGGCATGGCGTCCTTGGGAACCACTCCGTATTTGCGCACCAGGTTGGCAAACATATCCCACTGGCCGCCGTCGCCCACAGGGCTTTGCAGCAGGAAGGAGATCAGCCGCCCGTCGGTGGGTTCATCCAGAGTCTTTAGGATATTTTCCAGGAAGTAGTTGGACTTTTCCAGCTTATCATAGAACAGGGGATAGCTCTGGGAGAGCTCGAAGTCCTTCAGATTAAGCTTATGAATGATGTCGAATCGCATCACATTCAGGGCGGCGAACATCCAGCAGCGGCCGCTGCTCTTTTGGTTGGTGATGCTTCCCTGCTCCAGCTGGATGGAAAAGGCGTGGCGCGTCTGGCGGCGGGCCTGATAGTTCTCGGCCGCTTTCAGAACGCCGGCGCTCGTCACCGCGTTCATGGCGACGGCGTTGGCCCGGTCGGCGTCAAAGTTTTTCTCGCATTCCGTCAAAAAATCTTTTGTAATGTCCATCGTTTGTCTCCTTGTATTACCTAGTATTACCTAATATCTCCTATTAGATGATGTTGGGGTCAAAAGGTATTTGGACCTTGGGACCCTGGTATCATTAGATTACCTGAAAAAGATAGAATTTTAGATAGTCGGTCTCCGGCACGTTCCAGAGGATGGGATGGTCGGGGGCCTGCTGCCTGGCTTCAATCTGCTTGAGCTCCACGCCGGCGTCGCGGGCCGCGCTTTTCAGCATGCGGATGAAAAGCTCGTCGGGCATGAAGTGGGAGCAGGAGCAGGTGGCCAGGTAGCCGCCCCTGGGCAGAAGCTTCATGGCCCGCAGGTTGATTTCCTTATAGCCCTTCTTGGCGCTGTCCACCGTGCGGCGGCTCTTGGTAAAGGCAGGGGGATCCAGAATGATGAAATCGTATTTTTCCGAACGCTCCTGTTCCAGGGCCGGCAGAAGGTCAAAAACGTTGGCGGTTAAAAAGCTCATCCGGTCCTCCAGATGATTGCGGACAGCGTTTTTGCGGGCCATATCGATGGCGGTCTGGGAGACGTCCACGGCGCAGACGTGGGCGGCCCCTCCCTTGGCCGCGTTCAGGGCAAAGGAGCCGGTGTGGGTGAAGCAGTCCAGAACCCTCTTGCCGGCGGCCAGCCTGGCAACGGCCTGGCGGTTGTATTTCTGGTCGAGGAAAAAGCCGGTTTTCTGGCCGTTTTCCACATCTACCTCGTAAAAGATGCCGTTCTCGCAGATTTCCGTGATGCAGGAGGAGGGGGCGGGCAGAGGACGTCCCTCCGCGTCGTTTAAAGGAAACCAGCCCTTGTACTGGGACAGGCCCTCCAGGCTGCGGATCGCCACGTCGTTTCGCTCGTAGATTCCCCGCAGTTTTATGCCGTCTGCGGCCAGGACCTTGACAAGCAGCGGGAAGATCAGGGGTTTCAGCTGTTCCATCCCGAAGGACAGGGTCTGGGTCACCAGGATATCCTCGAAGCGGTCCACGGTCAGGCCGGGGAACTGGTCCGCCTCGCCGAAGATCAGGCGGCAGCAGCCGATGTCCGGGCCCATGACGGTTTTGCGGTATTCCCAGGCGTAGCGGACCCGTCTCTCCCAAAAGGCCGAATCAAAGCGGTCGTTGGCATTGCGGGAAAGCAGGCGGACGCGGATTTTGGAATGCAGGCTCAGGAAACCGGTTCCCAGATATTTGCCTCCCTCGGTGACGACGTCCACCAGGCTGCCGTTTGCAGGCCAGGAAATTTCCCCGCCGTTTGGACGAATCTCCGCATCGTAAACCCAGGGATGGCCGGCAGTGATGGAGCGCTCCGCCTTTTTGCTCACAGCAAGGGCGGGATAGGGACGCGGCTGCTTCATGACTCTTCCTCCTCTTCCATATCGCACTGGAAAGTAATGCCGGCGGACTGCCTGGCTTCCTCCAGAAGCCTTGCAACCAGCAGGGAGTGGTCGAGCATCCTGTCCCTGGCGGCAAAGTCCTTTTCTTCCAAAATCCGGGCCATCTCCTGTATCTCGTAGGATTGGCGGTTGGGCAGGGTATGAAGATTATAATGCTCCGGCTCCTGTCCCCGCAGCTCCAGCGTAAGCCCGCTTGCCACCCCGGCCGGGCCCTCGATGGTCAGATTGCCCAGGCGGCCCTGGATGATGGTAAAGCTTTCGCTGGAGCTGTCCTTTGCCCCGGACAGGCAGGCCGGAAAGGCCTCGTACTGCATGACGGCGATGCCGGAGGTATCCACCCCGCTGGGGCCCATCCGGGGGAAATATTCGATGAACTGGGGTTCCCCGAAAAGTTCGGCCATCAGGTGGACATTGTAGGAATTGATATCCATCAGGCTGCCGCCGGCGAAGCGGGGATCGAACATATTGGTGAGTTCTCCGCGCATCAGCTGGTCGTAGCGGCTGGAATACTGGGAATAATTGCAGCGGACCAGGGAAATGTCCCCGATGCGGGGCAGAAGCTCCTTCGCCTTGCGGATATTGGGCAGGTAGCAGGTGGTGATGCCCTCGAAAACGAAAAGCCCCTTTTCTCTGGCGGCCTGGCTCAGCCGGCTGGCCTGGGACGAGGTGGCCGTGAAGGGCTTTTCCACCAGAACATTTTTCCCGGCGTCCAGGGCCCGCATGGCGTACTCATAGTGGAGGCTGTTGGGAAGGGCCACATAGACGGTATCCACCGTCTTGTCGTCCAAAAAAGCTTCAAAATCATTGTATGCAGCGGGAATGGAGAATTTTTCTGCGATGGCCTTTCCCTGCTCGGCGCTGCCGGGCCGGTTGTAGATGGCGGCGGCGCGGGCGTTTTCAACGTAATGCACGGCGTCCAGAAAATTATTGACGATGGGGCCGTGACCCATGATGCCCAGTTTCATTGCTGTCCTTCCTTTCCGCCGCCAAGAAGGCGGCTGTTCAACTTATAAATCCATTATAGCAGAGAGAAAAAAAACTGTCATCCCTAACGAGCGCTATGCCGGCAGGACTTTTGCGGACTTTTGCGGGGGCTTTGCAAAACGGCAAATTTGATTTATACTAGAGAAGGCAATGCCGGCATGCGCCGGCTCTGACCAAAACGGAGAGGAGGGAATGCCCATGGCTTACGTTGTTGTCGACCTGGAATGGAACCAGTGTCCTTATGGCAAAGCGAAGGAAAATCCCGATCTTCCCTTTGAAATTGTTGAAATCGGAGCGATCAAGCTCAATGAAGAGCGGGAGATCACGGGGCATTTCAGCGAGGCAATACGGCCGCAGGTTTACCGCCGCTTCCATCACCGGACGCAGGAGATCCTGCATATGGATATGGAGGCTCTGCGGGACGCCAGGACTTTCCCCCAGGTAATAGAGGATTTCTTTTCCTGGTGCGGGGAGGATGCGCAGTTCTGCACCTGGGGCCCCCTGGATTTGGTGGAGCTGCAGCGAAATATGCGCTTTTATCAGATGAACAATCCCCTGCCCCATCCGCTGTTTTATTACGATATCCAGAAGCTTTTCAGCCTTCTCTATGAGGATGGGAAAAGCCGCCGGTCGTTAAAGGATGCGGTGGACTTTCTGGGAATCAGCAGCGAGGCCCCCTTTCACCGCGCTTTTGAGGACACCTATTATACGGCGGAAATTATGAAGCAGATGGATTGGGACCGGGTGAGGGAATACCGCTCGGTGGACTATTTCTGGCTGCCGGAGACGAAAAAAGAAGAAATCCATATCCTCTTCCAGACCTATGCCAAGTTTGTCTCCCGCACCTTTCCCAACCGGGAGGCCGCTCTGCGGGACAAGGAGGTCCTTTCGACCTGCTGCTATATCTGCGGGGCCCGGATGAAGCGGCTGGTGCCCTGGTTTGGCGTGGGTTCCAAGCATTACTATTCGGTCAGCCGCTGTCCGGAGCATGGATTGATCAAAGGGAAGATTCGAGTAAAGAAATCGGTGGACGACCGCACCTTTATTGTCAAGACGTTAAAGAAGATTGACGAGGAGGATATGAAACAGATTCGGGCGAAGTATGAGGCCGCCCGGAAGAAAAAGAAATACGAAAGCCATTGAAAAACTATTAAAAAACCGGCATCGGGGAGGGAATCTCCGAATGCCGGTTTTTTACTCTCGCGTGCAGTAATGCGATAAGCTGCCTGGGAATAGGGGGATTAGCGCAGCTCGCGGCGCTTTTTGCGGCGGCGGCGTTCCCCGCTCATATAGACGCGGCGCATCTGTCTGGCCCTGCGTCTGCGCCTCTGCTTCGGGCTGTAGAAGCGGATGAACAGCGTCAGCAGCAGGAAGGCAAGCACAGCCAGGAAAATATAGCCGCACAAATGCCAGACATTGATGGTGATGACACGGGGCGTTTCCTGGGCCGGGGCGCTTTCCGACGAAGCGGAAGGCGACAGGGCGGGATCGGAGGAGGGGGCGCTCTCCCCGGAACTTATTTCTCCAGGGGTTCCGGAGGCTTCTCCTGTGCTTTCGGGCAGGGGTGTGCTTACCAGCCGTAGGGCGGCCCGCCCCACCTCGATTCCCTGATACGCATAGCAGACGTATCCCAATATGTTGTCGTCCCCTTCGCCCTCCTCGCTGTATTCCAGATGGGAATCCAGGGAGCTGAAAGGAATCGTGGAGGGAAGGGTGATATAGTTGTCGTCCAGCTGTACCGAAACCGGCATCTTCTCAAAGGCGCTGCTGAGAAAGGAGAAGAAATTCAGGCTGTTGTCGGAATAGGCGGAATCTTCCTCGGCTGCATTATAGCAGGTGAAATTGCCAAAGCCGTAGTCAAAAAGGGCGCGGGTATCGCTGTAATGGGTCTGGATCGAGTGCATGACCACGCAGATCAGCTCCATATCCCCATTTTTGGCATAGGTGACTAGGGTGTTGCCGGCGTTGGAGGTATAGCCCGTCTTGCCTGCCACTGCAAATTCATAGTATTCCTGCCGGTTCTCCAGCAGCATCCGGTGGCCGGTCTGCAGGTGGTAGCCGTTGGGATTGATGTTGGTGGGGGCAATGTCGTAGGTGGTGGTGGAGGCAAGCTCCAGGAAAGCTTCGTTCTGAATGGCGTCCCGCATAATCAGGGCCATATCCCGGCAGGTGGTATAGTGGTTGTCGTCGTGCAGGCCGTTGGGGTTGACGAAATTGGAATTGGTAGCCCCGGCCTGGCGCGCCCTCTCGTTCATCATCTCGGCGAAGGCTTCGGTAGAGCCTGCGATATGCTCGGCAATGCCGATAGCGGCCTCATTGCCGGAGGCCAGCATCAATCCGTAGAGGGAGTCCCTCATGCTGACGGCCTCGTCCTCGCTGAAGCCGACGATGCTGCTGTCCCAGGGCAGGCTGTAAACGGCGTTGTGGGAATAAACCACGGTATCGCTTAAGTTGGCCTGCTCGCAGGCGATCAGGGCCGTGACGATTTTGGTAATGCTGGCCGGGGGATAGGCGGTGTCGATATTTTTAGCATAGAGGATATTGCCGGTGCGGGCGTCCATCAGGATGGCCGCGTCAGCCTGTACCTCCGGGCCGGCCGGCCATTCGGGGAGATCTGTCAGGTCGTCGGCCAGGGCCTTCCCCGACAGGGCGGAGGAGAAGAGGCAGAAGGCCAGCAGAAGACAGGAAGCGGTGCGGGCTTTTTTCAGAGATGATTTTTTGATTCGGTTAAAAATCAAAAGAACCGCTTCAAAAAGCACAAGGAACAAAACGAAAAATCCCAGAATGCGGACGGTGAAATCCATAAACAAGCCCTCCGGCAGCATGTTGATCATTAGGTCAGTGGACGGATCGAACAGCCACAGGTCATTGTCGAAGAATAAATGGTGGAAGACGACAAAGGCCTGCGAGAAGTTGACGGCGACAATAATGCCCAGAATAACGGCCAGGCCGATGAAAATGGCCAGGCTGTACTGGAAACATCGAAACAGAGTGCGCCCGTCTCCATGGGTGGCAAAGAGGGCGATCAGGGAGAGTACCAGAATGACGATGCAGATGGTGCGGATCCGGAACATGCCCAGAAACAGGTCCTTTACCTCCGCCATGTGGAACAGATCCTGGTCGTTAAAAAAATTCATGGTCTCCCCGTCCACCGTGGTAGTGATCTGCAGGGAATCCTCCTGCCCGCGCAGGTAGGCCATCATATGGCGGGTTACCTCCATCACATCGTCCATCTCCATGGAGAGGTCGTCCAGGACGCCGTATTTTTCGTATTCTTCCTGATAAAAATCAAAATCCGAGTAGCAGGCCACGTCGAAGGCGGTGACCAGAAGTATAAAAATAATCGCGAAAGACGCTAAAAATCCAAATAGTTTATGTGCGGTTTTCATTGGTACCTCCTCATCACATTTTCCTATTATAAATATAAAGCGGTGGAAAAATCAAGGGCAACTATTGGAAAGTTATAAGAATGGCGGCAGAATGCCTGCGGGGCAAAGAAAGAGGGAAAAAGAAGCGTGAAAAAAGAAGCCAGGGCAGGAACAATGAAAAGGCTTGAACCGGCGGGGATTTTCTGATAAGATTACCGCAGACAACAGAAAACAGGAAGAAAATAGGAAGAAAACAGGAGACAGATATGCGTCTGCGAAATATACCGGGGGCGGAGGAAATCGTTTCGGCCAGTCCCTTTGTGATTCATGCGCCAGCACAGTATCGGGGAAGATGGGGGGAATGCTTTGGAAACGATCACCCGCTCCGAATCGAGGTTGGAATGGGCAAGGGCCGATTTTTGACGGAGCTGGCCGCCGGGAACCCTGGGATAAATTATATTGGCATTGAAAGATACACCAGCGTCCTGCTGCGGGCGGTGGAGAAAGCGAATAAATTAGAAGAAGCAGGGAATGGGAAAGAAGAAAGCGGAAATTTTCGCTTTTTGTGCGAGGATGCGGCTCGGCTGGAGGAGATATTTGCTCCGGGCGAGGTGGACCGGATCTATTTGAATTTTTCCGATCCCTGGCCTAAGGAACGCCATGCCAAACGCCGCCTGACTTCGGACCGCTTTCTGGCGGTTTACCGCAGGATCCTCCGGCCAGAGGGCCAGGTGGAATTTAAGACAGATAATATGCCGCTGTTTGACTTTTCTCTGGAGAGCGCCAGGGAGGCGGGATGGCGGATTCTGGGATACACGCGGGACTTGCATCACGATCCCATGGGAGAGGGCAATGTAATGACGGAGTACGAGGAAAAATTTTCCGCCCTGGGCAATCCCATCTGCAAGATGGTGATCGCTCCCGGCCCCGCTGACGAATCGAAGTTGGAATAGAATCGCCCCCCGCCGCATACAATAAGGCAAGGCGCAATGGGATCGAGGCGAGGGCATGGCGAAGAAAGGTTTTCTTTACCAGCTGGAAAAGAAGGTATCCGGCAACAACGACTGGAACAGGACGATTCTGCGTCTGGAAAAGTCCTGGCAGGAGATGAATGCCTTCCTGGAAAAAGGTTCTGGAAAAAAGAAAGGCGGCAAAAGATAAGGGCCGCGCCCTGGGCGCGGCGGCACGCCGCCGTTCTTTCATCATAATTACAACACTATTTTATTATTCACAGCAGACAGGAGGAAATGCAGTTATGGCAGAGATCATTATGCAGGATAAGTTCGACGAGAAGGTTTTAAAGGCGGACAAGCCGGTTTTGGTGGATTTTTACGCCGACTGGTGCGGCCCGTGCAAGATGATGAGCCCGGTATTGGAGGAGCTGTCCAAGGAGAAGGCGGATAAGTTGGACGTTTATAAGATCAATGTGGATCAGAATCCGGATGTAGCCTCGCGCTACCGTGTTATGTCCATCCCGACGATGATTCTCTTCAAAGGAGGCCAGACGGCCGTCACGGTGATCGGAGCCATGACGAAGGATGAGCTCTGGGGCAAGCTGGAGGCTGCTCTGTAAGAGGAATGGGATAAGGGGCTGCGCATCTGTTTGGGTGCGTCAGCCCCTTTTGCAAGACGGCTACAGACAATCGATTCGCCCAGACTGAATATCTGAAATATGGCGCTTTATTCTTTCTTCGGGCCACTCCCACCATTTGATTTTCAGTAAGGCTGAGATGATGTCATCTGAAAATCGTTTGCGGATTGGTTTGGCGGGAACACCGCCAACAATGGTATATGGCGGCACATCCTTTGTTACAACAGCGCGAGTTCCGATGATTGCTCCATCGCCAATGGTAATGCCAGACAAGATGACAGCTTCATATCCAATCCACACGTCATTGCCGATGACAATATTGCCTTTATTGTCCCATGCGTTCGTTATGTTCCGGACGTTCAATTCCCATTCTTCAAAAAAGATCGGGAACGGATAGGTGGATAAGGATGTTTGTGTGTGATTGGCGCTGGTGAACAAGAACTTTGCACCGCAGGCAATGGAGCAAAATTTGCCGATCACAAGCTTGTCTTGGTTGATTGGATAGTGGTACAGCACATTGTTTCTCTCAAATAGCCGTGGGTCTTTGACAAAGTCATTATACATAGTGAAGTCCCCGACAATGATGCTGGGATCTTTAACAACGTTTTTTAAATAAACCGTCTCATAGTCGTTTGTGCGAGGATAAATTTTCTCTGGATTCATGGTCTTTCCTTTCTCTCGATATTGCGGAAACTCGTATTCTTCACTTCATTAAAGATTTTCCACAAAATATTATACTGCTGCCATGCCCTCTTTTCTATCCACCGGACAATACCGAATTGATCTGTATACAGCAAAAAAGCAGGAGCTGCATTTTGTGCAGCCCCTGTTGACTTATTTTTGATAGATAATTTTCCGAATGGTGTGTACGGACAGGAAGTATTTTTCCGCTAACTCTTCCATAGATGTTCCATTCCGGAACTCCTCTATGATCCGGCGGTTTCGTTGCTGCAATTCCTGTCTGTAGCCAGAAACTTCTCCCCATCGTTTTTGCTGCGATTGATCCGTGGGGACATAAAGGTATCCCCCTTGCATATAGCTTTGTAATTCCCTGAGCAGCGCATCGGGAAGAAGAGTTTTTGCATTAATGTATTTCATGCAGGCTTCCTCCTTGAGACGATTGTCAAGCAGCAAAGCCAGCGTATTTATTCTGCGACAACCCTTACTCCATGCAAACGTCGCAATCTACTGGCTTTGCATGGAGCCGCACTTCGTTGCGTTTTGTCATTAGACACCACTTCTTTCTGTTGTGAATATTTTTATCCTATCACGCAAATATTAGCAATTCAATGCCTTTTTTGAAAAATGCCTTTTTGAAAATAATGGGTAGAAATGTCTGATTTAAATGTGTTATTAGCGAAGTAAGCAATATCGCAGAAAAGCAGGCAGCAGCCGGCAGGGGATAACTCTGCCGGCTTAAAAATTCCTGACTACTTTTTGACTACGCTTTTGACTACGAACTGTGCCAAAAAGCCTCTGACTACGTGTTGACCACATTTACTTTTTGCTACATCACGCTACATTTGGCCGTATTGCCCCCCTGCAAACCCGCATAAATACAAAAAAAAGCCGCAAACCCGCATATCTGCTAAGCTTACGACTCATCGTGCACCATCAGGGGCTCGAACCCTGGACACCCTGATTAAGAGTCAGGTGCTCTACCAACTGAGCTAATGGTGCTTTTTGTGTCCCATCTGTGACGCAAAAAAGAGTATACACTACTTTGAAAAAAAATGCAAGCCCTTTTTTAGATTCTTACTAAAAAATTTTATTGTAAGTTTTGTAGATTTTTTAGCAATCCTACAGCCATTTCTTTTTCCTGAAAAAAATCAGCAGGCCGACAACAATTATAATGCTGGCTGCGATGACGATGGGGTAGCTGTAGGGGGAATGCAGCTCCGGCATGTCAAAATTCATCCCGTACCAGCCAACGAGCAGGGTAAGGGGCATAAATATGGTGGTGACAACGGTAAAGACCTTCATCAGGCTGTTCTGCCGGTAATCCAGCTGGGACTGGTAGGTTTCCAGAACCTGAGAGATATAGTCGCGCAGATCGACGGTGGTGGCATACAAGCGGTTGGATCGGCTGGAGAGGATCGTGCAGGCGCGTACGCTGCTGTCGGAGAGAAGCTGGTTTGCGTTGGCAGAAAGTTCCTCAAAGACCAGAGAAAGCTGGCTGTAGTATCGCTTCAAGCGGAGCAGGTCTTTGCGATAAAGGATGATCCGGTGCAGATTGTCCTTGCCAGAACCGCTGACCATCTGATCCTCCGTATCGGTGATCTGCAGTTCGTATTGGTTTAAAAGTTCTACATCATTTTTCAGCAGCCGCATAAAGAAATGGAAGATCAGCTGCTCGTTGTCTAACGGTTCATCCGCGGTGGATTCGTCGATCAGGCGCTGGATCATTTTCAGGGTTTCGTTGTTCTCACAAAAGAAAAACAGATTCTCCGTGTCCAGGTATACGGCGATCTGCGAACGCTTCTTATTGCCGCGGGCATTGTACCAGGTGAATTGGAGCAGGTCAAAATGGTCGACGCCGATAAAACTGCTGACCTGACGGTTCGTCAGCAGCTTGACTGCTTTTGGATCGATATGCTGCGCCGCTTGCCGAAGCTGATCAAAACGAAGAAGTTCCTGCATGATATCCCTCCCGGCCGGAATGCCTGAAACAGACTGGGATAAAGAAGGCGCCGGTTTGTACGGCGCCTTCGTGAATCCTCACCTACTGTGCTGCAAGTTTATTTTATCGGATGAAAAGACGGAAGTCAAGACATCCTCCGCGGCTTTTGGATGGCCCTTTTTGGATGGTCTGTTCTGCGTTTATTCCCCATTGGTTTGTGCAGACGCAGCGGTTGCCTCATCAGCGGTAATAAT